>NZ_JBHTJR010000014.1:0-350681 GCF_042676005.1 Tenacibaculum geojense
GAAGGTTTGCTCCAGTCTAAGGTACCATGTTTTCTTAACCAAACCAAAACAGTACTACGACCTTGAATGCTATACTTCTTCTGTGCCTGTTTATAGGTTAAATCGCCTTTTTCTACTTGTGAAACTACAGCTAATTTAAAGCCTAAATTGTAATCTCGTTGTGTGCGCTTTTTCTTGCGTAAACTGTTATTCATAAAATAAGTCTTATTGGTGTAAACTTATTTTAGGACGGGACAAATATAAAAAAAAAGTCGAGAATTAGTTCTCGACTTTTTTTATTTAAAATTTCGTTGTCTTTTAGCTTCAAAAACTACAACAGCACACGCTACTGAAACATTCATAGAATCTATTTCTCCCTGCATTGGGATATTGATATTTTGTGTAGCATTAACCCTCCAAATTTCGGTAAGACCTGTAGCCTCAGTACCAACCACTATTGCGCTGGCTTTTGTGTAATCTTCAATATAATATTCATTAGAATTTTGAAGTGTAGCACTGTAAATATTAATATCCTTCTTGTGTAAGTATTCAATAATTTCTGTAGATGTACCAACGGCAATTTGATTGGTAAACACGCAACCTACACTAGATCGTATAATATTTGGATTGTAAACATCTGTTTTTGGATCTGCAATAAAAACAGCATCTATGTTAGCAGCATCGGCAGTTCTTAGCATAGCACCAATGTTTCCAGGTTTTTCAATGCCTTGCATTACCAAAATTAAAGGATTTTCTTTTGTTAATTTTATAGAGTCTAGGCTGTGATCTTTAGATGTAACAACAGCAATAATACCTTCTGTAGAAGCTCTATAAGCTAATTTTTGATAAACTTCTTTATTAATTTCAATAAGTGTAGTATTCGATGAAACTTGATTTAAAAAATCATTATCAGTAAATATAGATGGCTCAAATAAAATAGTATTAATATTAAAATTTCCTTTTTGAACCAAAGAAATTTCACGTAGACCTTCTACTAAAAAAAGTCCTTTTTTCTTACGTTCTCTAGATTTTTCTTGAAGTTTTAATAACTCTTTAATATAAGAGTTTTGTGCACTTGTAATTGTTTTCATCAAAAACAAAAATACCTATTTATTATAAAGTAAGCATAAAAAAACTCGGGATTACCCCGAGTTTTATACATATTATTTTTTGTATTTGTTAGCGTATCGTTTCCAAAGTTTGGTTTGGTGTGTTTCTAAACTTAATTTTCGACCTTGGATAAATGCTTCATTTATAATATTTGTTCTCATATCTAAAGCATCTCCTGCAGAGATAAATAATGTAGCATCTTTACCAACTGTTAATGTACCAACATGAGCATCTATGCCTAAAATTTTAGCATTATTTTCGGTTATTAATTGTAACGCTTTTTCTTTACCTAAACCATAAGCAGCATGAGTTCCTGCATAAAAAGGTAAATTACGTGTACTCATTCTTTCCATATCTCCTTCCATACCTAAACCAACTAAAATACCTTTATCAGTAAGAATTTTTGCTGTTCTAAACGGCAAGTCATAATCTTCGTCTTCGCTACTAGGTAAGCGATGAGCTCTTTCTAAAACAACAGGAATGTTGTTTTCTTTTAAAACATCAGCAACTTTATCAGCACCATGCGCTTTTACCATTACTAAGTTTTTAATTCCAATTCCTGTGAAAGTATCTATCGCATCAACAATACTTTTTTCACCATTTACATGAATAAAAACTTTTTGTTTTCCGTTAAACACTCCTGAAAGCGCTTCAAAAGGTAAGTTTTTTTGTTTTTTATCACTTTTTAAGTACTTATTGGCATTTACAAAAAAGTCTTTTAACTCAGTAATTTGATCGTTGTAATTTTTATTTGGTTTTAAACCAGGATCTTCACCTAACCACCAACGACCTCTAGAAAAGGCAGATGGCCAATTAATATGAATTGCGTCATCTAATTTAATAGCAGCATCTTCCCAATTCCAAGCATCAAGTTGAACTACTGTTGATGTTCCTGATATTCTTCCTCCTCTTGGTGTAACTTGTGCTATTAATACACCATTAGGACGCATAGTTTCTACTACTTTACTTTCTGCATTGTAAGCAATAATACTTCTAATGTGCGGAAGATATGTACCAACCTCATCAAAGTCTCTTGTTGCACGTACTGCATCAATTTCACCTAAACCTAAAGAAGTATTGGCTGCTATTAAACCAGGATAAACGTGTTTGCCTTTAGCATTAATGATAGTTCCTTTGCGAGCAATTTTAGTATTAGCACTACCTACAAAGTCTATTTTTCCGTTAGAAAACATGATTAACGAGTTTTCTATAACCTCACCATTTCCTATATGAGCAGTAGCTCCTTCAATAGTAAAGGCTTGGGTTTGTTTAGGTGCTGGTGTTTGTTGTGCAAATAAATTTGCTAAAAAACCTACACACAGCAATATGTTTAAAATTATTTTTTTCATGTTGTTGTAGTTTTATTATTCGGTATCACAGTGAAATAATTTGTGAACTTTCTTTTTAGGGGCTTGTGTTTCTGCACCTCCTAATTTTTCTTGTAACATCATTTCTATAAGCTTTGCTTTTTCTTTTTTAATAGCAGCTCGCTTTTTAACGTCTTGAGCTAAATCAAAATAAATAGCACCATCTACAATGGTTTGTTCAGCTTTGGCATAAATAGATAGAGGATTGTCACTCCAAACCACTACATCTGCATCTTTACCAACTTTTATACTACCTGTTCTGTTATCTAGATGTAATAATTTAGCAGGATTAATAGTTACAGTTTCCCAAGCTTCTTGCTCAGATAAACCACCATATTTTATAGTTTTAGCAGCTTCTTGGTTTAATCTTCTTGACATTTCTGCATCATCAGAATTAATAGCTACAGTAACTCCTTGACTGTGCATAATGGCTGCATTGTATGGAATTGCATCGTTTACCTCATATTTATAAGCCCACCAATCTGAGAAAGTAGACCCACCAACACCGTGCTCTTTCATTTTATCAGCTACTTTGTAACCTTCTAAAATGTGTGTAAAAGTGTTTATATTAAAGTTGAATTTTTCCGCAACCTTCATTAACATATTAATCTCTGATTGCACATATGAATGACATGAAATAAATCGTTCTTTATTAATGATTTCAGCTAATGTTTCTAATTCGATGTCTTTACGGTATGGTGCGCCACTTTTTTTAAGAGCATCATATTCTTTTGCACGCTGAAAATAATCAATATAAACCTGTTCAACACCCATACGAGTTTGAGGAAAACGTACTGTTTGAGCATCTCCCCAATTCGATTGTTTTACATTTTCACCTAAAGCAAACTTGATAAATTTTGGAGTGTTATTATAAATTAAGTTTTCTGCATTTTCTCCCCATTTTAATTTAATAATAGCAGATCTACCGCCAATTGGGTTTGCAGAACCATGTAATATTTGAATAGAGGTTACTCCACCTGCAAGATTTCTGTATATGTTTATATCATCTGGATTAACTACATCTTCAATAGTTACTTCAGCAGTTGAATTATGACCAGATTCATTAACAGCAGAAGTAGCAATATGAGAGTGTTCATCTATAATACCAGCTGTAACATATTTACCGGTACCATCTATAACTTTTGCACCTCTGGCTGAAAGATTTTTACCAATGTTAGCAATTTTTCCGTCTTTTATTAAAACATCAGTATTATTTAATATCTCTTTGTTTTCACTGGTCCAAACGGTAGCGTTTTTAATTAAAATAGTCTGCTGATTAGGCTTAGAAAAGTTTCCATAGCCAATATTCGGATAGCTTACAGGAAGTAGTTCTACTGAATCTTCTTTTTTATTATCTTCTTTTTTATTGTCAGAACTTTTAGCGTCATTTTTAATGGCTGTCCAAGTAAAATCGTTACCATTATTATCTTTTCCAGTACCTTTAATTGAATTATTACTAGGTTTACCTGCTAAACGTAAAAAGTTTCCTGCATCATTAATTGTTAACTGAATCCAGTTTTCTTTAAACGAAAAATTAGATTTTAATTTGTTATCACCTAATTTCACACTTCCTTTTTGCTTGTCGGCTTCTCCAGAAACTTCTAATGTGTAGGTTTTACCATTAACAGTTAAGTTGTAATTACCTGATAAATCTGTAATATCTCCGTTATTAATTACATTTTTATCTCCTAAAGTCCAGTTTTCAAATAAGGTGGTTTTACTATCAAAAATATCACCAGAAGTTATTAAAAAGTTTGCATAGCTACCTTTATTTAAGTTACCAACTTTATTATTTTTTATAATTGATGCAGGTACAGTTGTTAATGCTTCTAATGCTTTGGTTTTATTTAAACCATATGCAATAGCCTTTTCTAAGTTTTTTGAAAAGCTTTTTACGTCTTTTAGTTTATAAGTAGTTAAAGCAAACTTAATATTATTTTTGGCAAAAACGGCAGGGTTAGAAGGTTCTTGATTCCACATACGCATATCATTTAAAGAAATGGTATTTGCTAAAAATTGATCAGAAACATCATAAGCCTTCCTAAAATTGATAGGTAAAATATATGTAGCATTGGTTTTTTTGATGTCGTTTATTCTTTGAAACTCATCACCACCACCTAAAATGGTATATTGAATTCCAAATTCATCACCAACTTTATCAGCTCTTAAAGCATCTAAATAACTACCAGCATTAAAAATTTGTGGCAAACTTTTGTTTTTATTTAGAGCTTCTAAAGCTAAATCTGTGTTTTTTGCATTTCCCTCTGCATACCATGCTGCATCTAAATATGTTTGACGTAATAAAGCCATTGCACCCATTTTTGAAGTAGGATATGACTGACGAGATTTTTTACTTTTTGAAAAAGATAAATGATGCGTAGATTTATTATCTAAAATACGATATGCATCAGTACTTTCCGGATTTAAGGCAACTAACATTCCATTACCTTGCATTATACCGTCTTCCATGTGTGTATTAACCGCACCAAAACCAGCTTTTAATAACTCTTTTGCTTGTTTATTATCAAAAGAAAAATCATTAATAGGATTTACATCAGGTCTAATATGGTCATTCCAATAAAAACCAGTTCTAGATGCATCGTATTGAGGGCTTCTAGATCCACTAACTCTTTTTGGTTCTTTAATTCCAAAGTTAGAATAAGCATCTACAAAAGATGGATAAATTGTTTTACCAGTTACATCAATTTGTTTTGCATTTGCAGGAATAGAAACGCGTTTTCCAACCTCTACTACTTTACCATCTTTAATGAGTAAAGTCCCTTTTTTTATAATGTTGGTAGGGGTTACATAAATAGTAGCATTTGTAAATGCGATTGAGGTGTTTTTTGAGGTTTTTACCCCCGTATTTGTAGGGAAGTATTCTTGAGAAAAACCTACAGAAACACTCAAAAGCAAGAGTATTAATACTTTTTTCATCGTTAAATAATTGAATTAGTGCTTAAAAATATTCAATTAATAACTACGGATAGTTCTCTTTAACAAAAAATTAAGATTTACGGAACAATAATTTTACCAATTTTATTGTTTCCAGCAACCCAAGCGTTATGTTGATTTACAAATTGTATTGTATAAAAAGAAGCATCGCTCATGATTTCCCATTGATTTCCTCCATCTTCAGAGTAAGAAATACCTGTTTTACCTAAAGCTATTATTTTTTTACCATCAGAATGTGGTATGTATTGTACACAGCTTTTATAATTAGGATTGAGATTATCTGAAACAATATTCCATGTTTTTCCTCCATCATTTGTAATAGCTTTATTTTTGCAGTTATCTGTTGGGTTAGCATAACTACCACCAACAGCAATTCCAATATTTTCATCATAAAAATCGATAGAGTAAATTCCTTGAGGACCATTTCCTTGAATAAAAGGTGTTTCAAATATTTCCCACGTTTTTCCTTTATCTGTTGATTTTAATATTCTAGATTTTTTTCCTCCTGAAGCAATCCAAACAATGTTATTAATAATTTTTATGTTAGTATTACTGGCTGCAAAAAAGGCTTCTCCGTTTTCAAAGTTGGGTAAATTTTCACAAGAAATTTTAGTCCAAGTGTTTCCAGCATCACTTGTTGTTATAATTGAGGGGCATCCATCTGTAGGATCACCAACAGCTATACCATGTACTCCATTATCAAAAAAGTGCATACTATCATAAAAAACGTTTTCATGCACTTCTTTATATACAACTGTTTGAGTACTGTCTGTAACTTTATACAACAAAGCAGGGTTTCCAACAGATAATAAAAAAACACCTTCTTTATTTTTAGCAATACTTCTAAATTCAGGTGTTAATGTGTCATTGTAAGTAATCGTTTTTTTACTCCAAAATTGCCCGCCATCTGTAGTGAATCCAAACTGACCGTTAGAGCCGGTATAATACACTGTGCTATCATTTTCAGCAATAATAGCTCTAATACTTGTGTTAGGTATATCAAAAGAGGTTATAGTTAAATCAACTTCTTTCTTGTTTTTACTGTTTGACTTTTCTTGTTTACAATTTGTAAAAAGGAAAGATAGTGCGATTAGTAACCAAATTTGTTTCATACTTTATTATATTTATAGATTATAAATGTAACTAATTTTATGAAAAAAGCATTGGTAATTTCTGGTGGCGGTAGTAAAGGCGCATTTGCAGGCGGTGTTGCAGAATACTTAATGAAAGAACAGCAGAAAAACTACGATATGTTTTTAGGTACCTCTACAGGTAGCTTAATGGTATCTCACTTGGCTTTGGGTTTAGTAGATGAACTTAAAGAGCTTTATACCAATGTAAATCAAAAAAGTATTTTTAGTAATAATCCTTTCTTTGTAAAAAGAGTTCATGGAGTAAATGTTGTTTCTATTAGACATATAAATACACTCTGGAATTTTTTAAACGGTAGAAAAACTTTTGGGGAAAGTAAAAACCTTTATAAACTCATAAAACAAAAGATTACCGAGCAAATGTATGAAGCTATTAGAAAAGCTAATAAAGAGGTAGTTGTAACGGTTTCTAATCTTACATTGAATCAAATAGAATATAAATCGATATTAGAATGTAGTTACGAAGATTTTTGTGATTGGATTTGGGGTTCTTGCAATTATGTACCATTTATGAGTTTATTAGAAAAAAACTACTGTCAATATGCAGATGGAGGTTTTGGATGTTTAATACCTATTAGAGAAGCCATACAAAGAGGAGCAAAAGAAGTTGACGCAATTATTCTAGAAACAGAAGTAACTCAAATTAATAGAATGCCAGCTAAAAATCCATTTTCTTTAATGTTAGATGTTTTCGGTTTTATGTTAGAACATGTAGAAAAGCATAATGTTACCATTGGTAAACTATCTGCTAAGCATAATGATGTAAAGCTTAATTTATATTACACACCTACAGTATTAACTACAAATTCGCTAATTTTTGATAAAAAATTAATGACAGAGTGGTGGCAACAAGGTTATTATCATGCTATGAGTGAAAATGATCAAATTATGAATGATTTTAGACCAGAGCTAATTTCTAATAAAGATGTAGAGAAAGGTTTAGAAAATAATAATGAAATAGTAGCTTAACATATGAAGTTTGGAAAGGTTGAAAATCCAGAAAATATTGATTTTACACTCCCAAAAACACATTTTGATACGTCAAAGGTTTTAAAACAAAGTTCAAAAGATAAACTTAATGTTTTTGTTGGTTGTGCAAAGTGGAATAGAGCAGAGCTAAAAGGATTTTACCCAAGAGGCACAAAAGATGAGTTAACATATTATTCAAGCCAATTTAATTCTATTGAATTAAATGCTACTTTTTATCGTTTATTTCCGAAAGAACAATTTATTAAATGGTATGATAAAACACCTAGTGGTTTTAAGTTTTTTCCGAAACTAGGACAAGAGATAAGTCATTTTAAAAGATTACAAAATGTAGATGCGGTAGTTAATGAATATATAGATCATTTTGTGTTATTAAAAGAAAAATTAGGAACAATATTTCTACAATTGCATAATAATTTTAGTCCAAAAAATTTTAAAAGACTTCAAGATTTTGTTGAATCATGGCCTAAAGAACTTCCATTAACGGTTGAGTGTAGACATACCGATTGGTTTACAGATCCGAATGTCGCCGATGATTTTTATAGTTTGTTAGAAGATAATAATGTAAGTAATACAATTGTTGATACAGCAGGAAGACGAGACATGTTACACATGAGGCTTACAAAAGATGAAGCTTTTATTAGATATGTAGGAGCAAACCATAATTCCGATTACAGAAGATTAGACGATTGGATTATTCGATTAAAAGAATGGGTTAATATGGGATTGAAAAACATTCATTTTTTTGTTCATCAAAATCTAGAACAAGAATCACCTCTGTTGGCAGCATACTTTATTAAACAATTAAATAAAGAGTTTGGACTGTCTTTAATAATTCCTAATGAAAAAGATGATGATTCTGATTCACAAATAAGTTTATTCTAAAAAAAATCCAGTGAAATTTCACTGGATTTTTTATTGTTTATCGTTGTAACTCTACGTACATATTATTATTGTCAGGATAACTCATATTGGTATTCCATACTTTTCTAACATTTGGTTTTTCAGAAGTACTTTGAGATATTCTTGTTCCATTTACAATTAATTGGATTGTCCTTTCTAATAAAGGTTCATCTGCTTCTCCTAAAACACCTAAGTTGCTTGGATCTTCTACTATTTCTACGTCAGGTATAAAACCTTCAGGTGCATTTTCTCCATTTTTATTTTGAATTTCTAGAACTATTGGCTGCATTGCCCAAGTATGAGAGCTATCAAAGTTAGGTCCGTTTTTGGTGTAGTTATCAGAATCATATAAGGTAATTGATCCTACATGTTTACCATATGTTTGAGTTCCAACTAAAGAAACATCAATGTAAGCTTTTAAAGCATTTATAACTAGTTCAGATGCAGAAGCACTGTTGTCAGTAACAATAAAATAAATTCTTGACAACTCTAAGCTATTGATAGCTTCATTTACTTGTCCATTATCAATTTCATTGGTAAAGTAATTTTTAAAATCATAACCACCGCTATTATTCATTACTTTACTATTCCATTCTTGTTGAGAAAATACTTCTTCGTTAAACTGTCCGGTAATCATACTTCCTAAATAAGTTGCTGTTCTAACAGAACCTCCACCGTTGTATCGTAAATCAATTACTAAATCTGTAATAGCTTCAGATTTAAAGTATGCAAAAGCAGTATTAAGTTCATCATCATAACTCGTTGAAAACTGATTAAATAATAAATAACCAATTTTATTAACACCATCATTGTAAGGTACATTGGCTATTTTCACAGGATTTTCTTCAACAACAGAGCTAGTTACATTAATGGTTGTTCCGTTAGCTGTTGGATTTCCTCCATTATAATCAGCCAAACCAATGGTAAAAGATTCAGCAGTTAATAAATCTCTAAAATTAGCTAAGGTAAGTTGAATACCATCAACTTCACTAATAATCATACCACGGGTAACACCATTTGCATCTGCACTAGATCCAATAGCTACATCTCTAACATACGCGTATACGTTTTGAGAACCATCATTATAATTTGCAACTACAATTTTTAAACCAGTAGTTGTTCTAATACCTTGAAAAGATTCTTCTAAAGCTATATAATCATCCACAATCCAAGAAAAAACACGGTTAGGGTCTTTTGGATATTCAGAAGGGTAATCTAAAAGTTGATTAAATAAATTATCAGGACTATCAAAACCAGCTAAATAACTGTTTAGTTGTTCTCTATTAGAAAAACGATTGTCTGCTAAATCACTTACATTTTCTTGCCATAAGTAATAGGCGTTCATTCCACCCCATACAAAATCGTTTATTTTGACATCCGCTGGAATATCTTCAGTTTTATCGCTACAGCTCACAAAAAAGGATGCGATTGCAATGCATAAAATTTTTAAAGGGGTTAAATTTTTCATAAGTCTATATTGATTTTTATAGTATTTGAAACGCAATTTAATCATATTTAGTGTTTTTTTTAAAAAACTATGTAACAAAAAATATTTTGCATCGTCGTAAAGGTGTAATTATGATATTAAGACGCATAAATAATAGATTAATTACATAACAATTAACCAAATTACTAATGAACCAATCAGACTTTTTAAAAACTGTACTACCATTTAAAGATAAAGTATATCGTTTGGCAAAGCGTTTGCTGGTATCTGCAGAAGAAGCAGAAGATGCTACTCAAGAGTTGTATTTTAAGCTTTGGAAAAATAAGAGCAAATTGTCTGATTACAAAAATGTTGAAGCTTTTGCTATGACTATGACCAAAAATTATTGTTTTGATCGATTAAAATCTAAACAAGCATCAAATTTAACTTTGGTTCATAGTAATTATAAAGAGAAAGATACACCTTTAGAAAAACAAGTAGAACACAAAGACAGTGTAAACCAAGTACAAAGACTTATAGAGAGTTTACCAGAACAGCAAAAAATTATTATCCAATTAAGAGATATTGAAGAATATGATTTTGATGAGATATGTAAAATGGTTGATATGAAACCTACAGCTGTAAGAGTAGCTTTATCTAGAGCCAGAAAAACAATAAGAGAAGCATTAATTAAAAAACATAACTATGGAGTTAGCTAACATAGAAAAGTTATTAGAGAAATATTTAGATGCTACTACTACCGTAAAAGAAGAGCAGCAATTAAAAGAGTTTTTTACCACTCAACAGGTTCCTGAACATCTTGAACAGTATAGTGTATTATTTGGATATTTTAAAGAAAGTAAAAATGAAGTTTATACAAAAACCATTCAGTTAAATCCTTCATCAAATAAAAAGAACTGGAAATGGTTATCTGTAGCAGCATCATTAGCTTTATTAGCAAGTGTTTTTGTTGGGCAACAACAATATGAACAATATCAACAGCGCAAGCAATATGCCCAAATAAAAGAAGCTTTACAATTGGTATCCCATAATTTAAATAAAGGAAATGATGCAATTTATTCCGTTTCAAACAACATTGCAAAAGGAAACCAAGCAGTAAAATCTTTAAACACTTATGAGAAAACAGTACATACTGTATTTAACAAAGTAAATTATTAAAAAAAAGTAACAAACCAAGTTTAAACACACGAATATGAAAAATGTAATTTTAATACTAGCACTATTTTTATCATCAAATGTTTTATTAGCACAATCAATGTTTGATAAGTTAGAGGATTTAGACGATGTATCTTCTGTAGTAGTAACTAAAGATGCTTTTGAGCTCTTAAAAAAGTTTCCAGATGCTGATTCTGAAGACATGAAAATTTTTAATACAGCTAAAGGCTTAGAAGAATTAAAAGTTTTTTCTACAGAAAATGAGTCAATTGCTTCTCAAATGGAATCTATGGTTAATACCGCAATTAAAAAATCTAACTTGACTCAATTAATGCGTGTTAAAGACAAAGATTCAAGAGTGAAAATTTATGTAAAAGCTACTAAAAACAAAGACATTGTAAGTGAGGTGTTAATGTTTGTGAAGAGCAAAGACAAAAAGGATAACAAGTTAAATTCAACAATTATATCTTTATTAGGAGACATTGACGTTAATAAGTTATCAGAAATAGCAAACGATTACGAAAAGAAGTAATAGAAATTAACTAACAAAACAAGGCTGTATCAAAACGGCCTTGTACAAAAAATATACTTTATGAAAAAACTAACACTAATAGTAACCATTACTGCCGGATTGTTATTAACGTCTTGTAAAAAACAATCATTACAAACATATTTAGTAGAAAGCCAAGAGAAAGCTGAATTTGTATCATTAGATCTTCCTTCAAGTGTAATTCAGTTAAGTACCGCAAATGCTTCTGAAGAAGATAAAAAAGCATATGAAAGCATAAAAAAAATTAATTTAGTTGCTTTACCATACAATAAAGCTAAAGAAGGGCAGTATGAGTCAGAAAAGAATACATTAAAGGAAATTTTTAAAAGTTCTGATTATAAAAAGTTAATGAACTTCAAAAATGACGGTAAGCGAGCTGTTATTTATTACAAGGGAGAAACAGATGCTATTGATGAAATTATAGTGTTTGGTTACGGAGAAGATGCAGGAGTTGGAATTGCAAGATTATTAGGAGATAACATGAACCCTAATGCAATTTTAAAAATGATGAAAAACAACAAAGTAGATGTTTCAGATGTGAATTTTAAAGGTTTTACCCAATTGTTAGATCAAGCTGATGTAAAATCAAGCAAGTAAATAACAATCATATATCATAAAAAGCCATAGCAACCTTGTTATGGCTTTTTTGTTTTAACTGGGTATTAACAAGTAAAACAGTTTAAATTAGTATTTTTGGAGCACTAACAATTTTATATATGAAGAAAGTTTACTTACTACTATTAGTAATCTTATTAAGTACATCAATAAAAGCACAACAAACCAATTATAGAGCTTCTAAAGAGATTAAACATGATTTGGTACATACAAAATTAAAAGTAGCTTTTAATTTTGAAAACCAAACATTACTTGGAGAAGAGTGGGTTACTGCAAAACCTCATTTTTATCATCAAAATACTATAATTTTAGATGCAAAAGCAATGCTTATTCATAGTGTTAGTTTAAATAATCAAAAACTTCAATATGATTACGATGGTTTTGAATTAACAATTAAGTTACCAAAATCATTTAAAAAAGATGAGCTTTTTACATTGTATATAAAATACACAGCACAACCAGAAAAAGTTAAGCAAAAAGGAAGTAAAGCTATAACATCTGCAAAAGGATTATATTTTATAGATCCGTTAGGTTTAGATCCTAATAAACCCACTCAAATTTGGACTCAAGGGGAAACAGAAGCTAGTAGTTGTTGGTTTCCTACAATAGATGCTCCTAATCAAAAAACATCACAAGAGTTATATATAACTGTTCCTAATAAGTATGTAACATTATCAAACGGTATATTAGAGAAGCAAATTAAGAATAATGATGGAACCAGAACAGATTACTGGAATTTCCCTCAAAAACATGCACCCTATTTATTTTTTATGGGAGTGGGTGAATATGAAATAATAAAAGACTCATACAAAAACATACCTGTAGATTATTATGTAGAAAAACAATATGCTCCATTTGCAAAAGATATTTTTGGAAACACACCAGAAATGCTTCAGTTTTTCTCTAAAATCACAGGTATTGAATATCCTTGGAGTAAATATGCACAAATTGTAGGTAGGGATTACGTAAGTGGTGCTATGGAGAATACTACAGCAGTTATTCATGGAGAACAAGCTTATCAAATGCCAGGACAACTAATTGACGAAAACATACAAGAAAACACAATAGCTCATGAAGCCTTTCATCATTGGTTTGGTGACTTGGTGACTACAGAAAGTTGGAGTAATTTAACAGTTAATGAGAGTTTTGCTAACTACTCAGAATATTTATGGTTAGCTTATAAATATGGTAAAAATGAAGCAGATGCTCACTTATTTGAAGATACTAATGCTTACAAGAACGGCCAAAATTATGACAAACATTTAGTACGTTTTAATTATGACGATAAAGAAGATATGTTTGATGCTGTTAGCTATAATAAAGGTGGTGCAATTCTACATATGCTAAGAAATTATGTGGGAGATGAAGCTTTTTTTGCTTCATTAAACAAATATTTAGAAGATAATAAATATAAAGCTGCAGAGGCACATCAATTAAGGTTAGCATTTGAAGCAGTTACGGGTAAAGATTTAAACTGGTTTTTTAATCAATGGTATTTTGGAAATGGTCATCCTAAATTAGATGTTACTTATGATTATAATGAATTAAGAAAAACTGTAACTATAACAATCTATCAAACGCAACCAGAAGATTTTATTTTTCCGTTAACAATTGATGTATATGAAGGAACTACACCTACAAGGCATCAAGTATTTGTAAATGCAAAAGAAGCATCTTTTACTATTCCTTATAAATCACAGCCAAAGTTAATTCAAATGAATGCGGATGGTGTATTATTATGTGATATTAACGAAAATAAGGTGTTAAGTGATTATATTTTTCAATTAAAAAATGTAGATCACTACATGCACAAATATGAAGCTTTACACGAAGTTGCTAAACGCCAAGATGACCGAAATGCTTTTGAAGCAATTGCAGATGCAATGAATAATGAATTTTATAAAATAAGAAAGTTAGCAGTAGAGAAAATTAATTTAAGTAATAAATTTAGTAAAAGAAAAGAAATAGCTAAAATTATGAGCTTGGCTAATTCGGACCCAAAAACACTAGTACAAGCAGCTGCAATTCAAACACTAGGAAAATTAACAGATCCAGAGTTGGCAAGTGTTTTTGAAAAAGCATTAGAAAGTAAATCTTATATTGTTATGGGCAAAGCTTTAGTAGCGCTTTATTATGTGAATAAACCTTTAGCAGTTCAAAAGTCTAAAGATGTACCGTTAGAAGTAAAAAATATAATTGCAACTCCACTAACACGTATTTATTTATTAGAGAATGATGATTCTGAGTTGGCATTTATGGCAAGTAATGTTTTGTCTGGTATGTTTTTAAGTAGGGATAAATCAACACAATTATTATACAAAGAAGCTTACGAAAAAATAGGAAAAAGTAATAATACAATAGCTATTAAAAACCTCGCTGAAGATGTTGTTGTTAAGGGTAAACAGTACAAACAATATGGTTTTGATCAAGTAGGTATAAATTTATTGCGTCAAATGATTCAAATGCAAAAAAATGCCAATGGTAGTAATGAGAAAAAGAATATAGCCATCATTCAAGAAGCAATGACTAAATTATTACAGTAAAAATTTAGTGTGGTATATTTGTTGCCTTTATAAAGTAAAACTACTATTATGAGAAAAACTACTTTATTTCTACTTGTTTTATTGTTAATGTTCTCCTGTAGCAGTGTTAAAAAAACACAAGAAGCTATTAATACAGGTAATTATGATGAGGCAATTAATCTTTCTATTGAAAAATTAAGAAAAGATAAGTACAAAGAAAAAAATCAACCTTATGTTATTATGCTTTCTGAAGCATTTGTTAAAGTAACAACAAGAGATTTGGATAGAATTTCATTTTTAAAAAAAGAATCAAACCCAGAAAACTTAGAGTCTATTTACAGGTTATACCAACAATTAAATAGGAGACAAGAACGTATAAAACCATTATTACCATTAGTAGATGCTTCAACTGGTAAAAAAGTAGTATTTAATATAGTTAATTATCAAGACAAGCTTATAGATGCAAAGCAAGAGTTATCAGAACACCTTTATAATAGTGCTCTTGATTTACTAGATCGTAGAAATGCTAATAAATATGATTACAGAGAGGTTTATGATAAATTACATTATTTAGATAAGATGACTCCTAATTATAAAAATGTGAGAGAATTGTTAGATGAGGTGCATTTTAAAGGGACAGATTTTGTTTATGTAACTGTAAAAAATCAAACTAGACAAATTATACCTCGTAGGTTAGAAGAAGATTTATTAGCGATGGATACTTATGGATTAAATGACTTTTGGACAGTTTTCCATGCTCAAAAAGATATAAATTTAAAATATGATTTTAATTTAGAATTAAACCTTAGACGTATAAATATTTCTCCTGAAAGAATTAATGAAAAAGAAATTATAAAAGAGAAACAAATAAAAGATGGTTTTAAATATCTACTAGATGATAATGGTAATGTTCAAAAAGATAGTTTAGGTAATGATATAAAGGTTGATAATTTTAAAACTGTTCGTTGTAGAGTATACCGATTCACGCAACAAAAAAGCAGCCAAATTACGGGTGTTGTTAAGTATATTGATAATAATTCTCGTCAGTTATTAGAATCTTTTCCTATACAAAGTGAGTTTGTTTTTGAACATGTGTATGCAAATTACGACGGAGACAGAAGAGCGTTAAATTCAGCGTTGTCTGATTTAATTGAGCTTCGAGAAGTTCGTTTTCCATCAAACGAGCAAATGGTGTATGATACCGGAACCGATTTAAAAGAAAAACTTAAATATATTATTACCAGAAATAAGTTTAGAAATTAAGTATTTATAGCTCCTGATATTATCAGGAGTTTTTTATTTTTATAATCTATGGATTTATTCTCTCAATTCGATAATACTATTAAAAATTTACTTCCTTATGACGGGACTGTAAATTATTATGGTTGTGTATTCTCAAGTGTAAAATCAGGTAACTTTTACGATTTGCTATTAAATACTATTGAGTGGAAAAATGACGAAGCAATTATTTTTGGAAAAAGAGTGGTAACTAAACGAAAAGTAGCTTGGTATGGAGAAAAGCCGTTTGAGTATAAGTATTCTAATATTACAAAAATAGCACTGCCATTTACATCTGAATTGATTGCAATTAAAAAAGAAATTGAATTAATAACCAATGAAACATATAATTCTTGTTTATTAAATTTATATCACGATGGTTCAGAAGGTATGGCGTGGCATAGTGATGGTGAAAAAGACTTAAAGAAAAACGGAGCAATTTCTTCAGTAACTTTTGGTGCAGAGCGAAAGTTTGCTTTTAAGCATAAAGAAACTAAAGAAGTAGTATCACTAATATTACAAAATGGTTCTTTACTGGTTATGAAAGATGAAACACAATCACATTGGCTTCATAGATTACCGCCTACAAAAAAAGTTCACAGACCACGTGTGAACTTAACTTTTAGAACAATTGTAGAAAAATAATTACTTCATTTTTTCAAAAAAAGTCATTTCATATTCTTTTAGTAAATCTGGATGAGCTATTTTAATAATATCTTTTAATACTAAATCTGGTCTTGTAGGACCTAATTCATAATAAATAACACCTCCTGTAGCGCCAGTTTTAAGATTAGGAGTGTAAATTTTATCGTTTTTAAAAGCATCAAACTGTTTATACAATTCGTTACTTTGTAATAATTGCTCTTTAGTATTAAAGTAACCAGGAGCAATCCATATATCTGCTTGTTGACCTTTATCTAATACTGATTCAAAACTTAAAGAAAGGCTCCCTTTACCTGTAGTATTTTTCCATAGATAATTGGTGTTTGCATCTTTTAAATATTTCGCAACAAAACTATCACCAGCAGGTAAATTCCATATATCTTTTTGCATTACAGCTCCCGATAAAATAGAAGGTTCGTCTATTGCCTTAAGAGCTATGTTTTTAGCATCTAAATAGTTGGATTCTATTATAGAAAAAATACTATCTGCTTCTTTTTCTTTGTCAAATAAAATTCCAAATACTTTAATCCATTCTGCTCTACCAAGAGGAGTTTCTTCTAACCAATCACCGTTTAATATTACCGGAATACCATTTTTTTCTATTAATGATAATGATTTGTTTGTTTTTTGCATTGAGAACGCTAAAACTACATTGGGTTGTAAATCAAATAAAACTTCAGTATTTAATTCAGCTTCCTGACCAATTTCTACTATTTTACCTTGATCAATTAGTTGTCTGGTGTTTTTAGATGATACATATTTGGTGTGTGGAAAGCCAACTAATTTGCTCTCTTCCCCCAAAAGTTCCAACATGGGTATATGTGTTGTTGAGGTAGCAACTAATTTCTGCACTGGTATTTTTACTTGTGATTTATTTGTTTTTGAAAAAGTATAAGAGATTGGTTTGTTAGCATTCTGATAAGGATTTTTAACAATAAGAGTAATGATATCCTTACTCTTTTTAATCTCAAATCCTTTTGCATATTTAACAAGAGTACTTTTAATATTGTTTACAGTTGGTTCTGTTGTTTTTCTTTTACATGAAGTGATAAAAAAAACACTTGTCGATAAAACAATATATAATAGCTTTTTCATAATACAGTAAATGTTTAAAGCTTCGAATATATTAAAACTTGTGAGTTAAAAATTGTTTTATTGTTAATTATAGATATATTTGCTCCGAATTTTGGTTTTACTATCAACTATCGTTGAGGTAAATTAAAAGGGAATTTGGTGTAAATCCAAAACTGTTCCCGCAACTGTAAGCTATAAAGCTTGTAACTATAACTTTTACCACTGCGTAAGCGGGAAGGTAAGTTACAAGACGCAAGTCAGGAGACCTGCCAAAGTTATGTTTGATTTTAAATCTTCGGGATAAAGATTTTAAAATGTACATAATGAAACAATATCTATTTATAATATTTTTTTTTACCGCTATTTTAAATGTTTTAGCTCAGCAGGATACTATTTTTAACAGCTTGGATGAAGTATTTATCCAAGCTAATAAGCGTCTTTTAATTAATTCTAAAACATTAAAAGTTATTCAGTTAAATGATTCTGTTATTTTAAATAATAATGAGTCTTTTACGAATTTACTCAGGTTTAATTCATCTCTATACTTTAGAGAGCAGGGGGCCGGTGGATCTAGTTCTGTTAGTTTTAGAGGTACATCTTCATCTAATACTGCGGTTATGTGGAATGGTATTAATATAAACTCGATTAACAATAGTCAAACCGATTTTAATTCTTTAACTGTTGGGTTATTTGATGAAATAAATGTTAGAAGTGGAGGAGGTACTATTGAGTATGGTTCAGATGCAATTGGTGGTACTATACATATTAATGATTTATTAAAGTTTGATCATAATAAAAATATTAGTAATAATATTATTACTTCATATGGAAGCTTCAATACATTTAATAGTCTTTATAAATTAAAGTTTAAATCTAAAAGATATTCTTTAAATTTTGGGTTATCATTTAATGGGTCAGATAATGATTATCCTTTTTTAGACTCTGATTTTAAAAATACTAATGGGAGTTATAAAAATTATGCATTAAACTTTTCTAATGCATTAAAGATTTCTAACAAATTGGTTTTAGAATTATTTTCAACATTCTATTTTGGGGATCGTTTATTTTCAGGAGAATTGCCTAATCCATCTTCAGCTAATGATAAATATCATGATATTAACCAAAGAAACCTATTGTCACTAATTTATTCTAGTAATAATTTCCGCTATACAGGAAGAGTTGGGTATTTATATCAGAAGTATAAATTTTTTGAAAATAAAAACTCAAAAGTTTTTAATTACGGAACATCTAAAAGAATAATTACAGATTTTACATTAGATTACCAGTTTGTTAATATGGATGCTGTAATTTCATCTATTAGTCGCTTTGAGAGTGTTTATGGAGAAACAGATCAAATTAATCAGAAAAATAGAATAGAGTTTTCTCAATCTTTAATTTATAAACACAATATTTTAGATAAATTTTTATACGATTTAAAATTAAGAAAAGATTACAATTCAGATTTTCAAGTGCCTTTAAGTTTTTCTTTTGGTTTTAAGTTAAATATTTTAGATAATTTATTTATAAGGGCAAATACTTCAAAAAATTACAGGATACCATCTTACAATGATTTGTTTTGGCCAGGACAGGGGAATTTAAATTTGATTCCAGAGTCCTCTTTACAGGGTGAGTTAGGGTTTGGCTTTAAAACAAAAAGTTTATTTTTTGATATAGCTTATTTTAATATTAATACTAAGGATAAGATAATATGGACACCTAATGGTGATCCAAACAGACCTGGTGTGTGGGTGCCTTTAAATATTGATAAAACGAATAATAAAGGAGTTGAGTTTTCTAGTACTTTACAACACACATATTTTAACAAAATACTAGCAAATTATTCTATAAACTTTACTTATGTTGTAACGCTAGATAAGACGACTGGATTACCCCTACCATTCATTCCTGAAAATGTTTTAAATTTTAATATGTCTTACGCTTATAAAAAATATTCATTCTTTTATCAATTTTTATTTAATGATAAGGTTTTCACAACAAAAAGCAATAGCCAAGATTATAAAGTAGATAGTTACTCGATTAATAATATTGGTGTGAATTATGATTTAATAAAATCAAAAAAAAATAAACTAAACATTGGTTTTAAGTTTAATAACCTATTTAATAAAAAATATTTTATTGTGACAAATAGACCAATGCCAGGATTTAATTACAATTTTAATATAAACTATAAATTTTAAAAATGAGAAAAACCAATTTTATATTTAAAACATTATTAGTACTAGGTGTTTTAACTTTTGTTTCATGTAGTGATTCAGATAACAATTCTGTACCAAGAGGAGATTATGAAAATGGAATACTTATTTCAGGAGAAGGATCAGGAGCAGGTAGTGGATCGGTGTCTTATATTTCTTATGATTATACTGTTGAAGAAAGTAGAATATTTAATAAAGTAAACTCTAGTGATTTAGGAACTTACTTACAATCTATTTCATTTGATAGTGATAGAGCATATATAGTTGTTGATTTACAAAACTCTGTTACAGTAGTTGACAGGTATACGTTTGAAGAATTAGGTAAAATTACAGAAGATTTATCTAATCCTAGATATATGGAAGTTGTAGGCAATAGAGGATATATCACTAACTGGGGTGATGGAAGTAATGAAAATGATGATTTTGTTGCTATAGTAGATATTAATAGCTTTGAGTTGATTGAAAAGATTAATGTAGCTAATGGACCAGAGAGAATAGTTCATAACAATGGTAAATTATACGTATCGCATAAAGGAGCTTACTCTACAAATAATATAATTTCTATTATTAATTTAACAGATAATAGTATTGATACAATTACAGTAAAAGATAATCCAGATGAAATATCATTTAATTCAAATAATCAATTGGTTGTTTTATCTGAAGGAAGAACTATTTATGACGCCTCTTATAACGTAATAGGACATACTTTGGCAGGTATTACGACAATAAATATTCAAAGTAATGAAATTGTTTCTGAGGTTGTTTTTGATGAAGGTATTCATCCTTCATTAATGGATATAGATAATGAAACTTTATATTATAGTATTGGTAATAATATTTATAAAATAAATATTGATGATTCTTCACCCTCAACAACTGTTTTGTTATCTGCAGCTGAAGGTTATCTATACGGAATGAGTGTGGAAAATGGCATGTTATATAGTGCAGATGCTAGTTTTACAGATGTTAGTAAATTAAATATTTTTAATTTAGCTTCAAATAACATAGTAAAAACTTTAGATGCCCCTTTAGGAGCTTCAAAAATATATTTTAACTAACTTTTAAAATAAGCTTTGAAAAAGAAAATTTAAATTAATTGTTATTGCTATTGTTAAAAAAGCTCTTGAGAAATCAAGAGCTTTTTGTTATTAAATTAATTTTTTTACTTCCTGTTTAATGAATGCAATAGCTGTTTCGGTTGGACTTTCAACTTGAGAATAATCAATTAAAACATTTTCTCTAAGTTCTTTTGCGTTTTCACTATTTTCTGCAACATTTCTAAGTTTATTAATTATAGCTAGTTTGGATCCAACAACAGCTTTCCAGCTATCGTCAGAAACATAAATTTGTTGTACTAAATTATGTTCAAACTCTTGTTCTATATTACTTATTAATAAGTGCAAATAACTATCAGTATTATCACCTATTGGGTTTACTCTGAGTAGTAGTTTAGATGGGCTTATTCTTTCACAAAATAATAGCAAACGTTCATATGCTTGAAGTTTAATGGGTAGACTTTCTTTTTTTTTAGCTACCAAAGCCTCAAACTTTTTTTCATTATCATCTTTCTGTAAAAAAGCACTAAACATAAAATAGGCAACACCACCACTAACAAGAGCGGGTAGTGCATATGATATTCCTTCAATAATTTTATCTTCCATAGGGCTAATATATTTATTTGTTTAAGAAATTTAAAGCTAAATATGTATTTACTACTTTATTATTTCTTAACTATTATAAAGTTTGTTGTAGGCTAAACCTGTTATTATGGCTAATCCAAAGCTTAAAAGGGTTCCTATTAAAATGTACTCTGTCAATTTTCTGTCTTTAGCATCTGTTAAATCACCAAATCTAAAAATAGATTTAGCTGCTAATAAAAAACCAACACCTTCCCATCTACCAAGTATTATAAACATAAAGACAAATAAACGTTCTAAAATACCGATATATTTCCCAGCTTTAGCTAATGATTTTTCATCATTTTTTAAATTAAGTTCAGGAGTCCATTGAGATATAATTACACTAATTATAATAGAAGAAGCATAGGTGACAAATAAAAGACAGCTTATTAAAAATAAGTTTTTTTCTGAAAAAAGAACATCAATTTCTAATGAAAACGCATCATATAATAGACATACCATAAATATGATTAAAAGATGTAAAAATTGATCTAAAAAAAAATACAGTCGCTTATTTTTCTTTTTTTGAATGTATATTTTACAAACATCAATTACAAAATGAGTTATGATAAGAATTATATATGCACCCCAATATTTTGTATTAAAACCTAGTGTAACCAGTAAAAGTAAAGCGTGTACACCAATATGAAGGTAAAGTTTTTTTGACTTAATTTTATGTTTTTCTTTGTTTGTTACCCATTTTGTAGGTTGAAAAACAAAATCACCTAATAAATGTGCTAGTAATATTTGAGTAAATAAAAACATTAGGCGTTTAGTTTTGAATTGATAATATTTTTATAACGGTTTTCAAGTTTCATTATTTCTTCAAAACCTGCTCTTTTTCTGCGTTTACTAATCCCAGCTTGTGAAATATTTAGTAGTTCACCTATTTCTTTCTGAGTTTTATCTGGGTTTAAAAGCGAAACATAAACAAACTCAGCAGAATTAGCTGTCCAATCATCCATAGTTAATAAAGCTAAACTAACAGAAACATCTAATTCTTCATTAATATTATTCCATGGTGTTTTAAAGCTTAAATGTTGTTTTTTTTGAAGATTGTCAAAAGCATGTCCAGAATTTATAAAGGCTTCACCATTAGATTCGCTAACGGTATCTGCCTCAAAAGATTTTTTTCCAATTCCAACAGCAAGTCTAACATCTATATTACCTATTTTTTTTATACCTGATTTTACAAGTAAACAAGCAAAAAGTGCTTTTTCAGGAGTAGTTTCTAATTGAAAGCTGTCTCCTCTATATACTTCCCAGTTTTTAGGAGTGTTGCCAAAAGTTTTTAAAATATTTTTTAGTGTAGGTAACCAAGTATCTACAGCAATATTTCTAGAATTTATAATATCACCAGTAATTACACTTGTAGTTTTCATAGTATTTTTAATTGGTTAGGCTAAATATACAACTTTATTATAACTATTTATCGTTATTATTTATTTAAATAACCTTTTTAGGTTATAATTATAATTATTCCTCTTTAAAGGAATGTTTTGTATTGTGTTTATCCATGATCATATTGTGAATAAAAAAAGACAAATACCCTTTAAAAAACCTAAAAGATTGGTTAATTTTCCGATTTAAAATACTTTCAATTTTTATTCCATTGAGTACTTATTTAGAACAACTTAACGAACCACAGAGAGCAGCAGTAATGCAAAAAGATGGTCCAATGATCATTATTGCAGGAGCAGGATCGGGAAAAACTAGAGTGTTAACTTATAGAATTGCGCATTTAATGCAGCAAGGAGTTGACGCTTTTAACATTTTATCGTTGACTTTTACTAACAAAGCTGCGAGAGAAATGAAAGAAAGGATTGCAAGCGTAGTTGGACATAGTGAAGCTAAAAACTTATGGATGGGTACTTTTCACTCTGTGTTTGCAAGAATTTTAAGATCTGAGGCAGATAAATTAGGATATCCATCAAATTTTACCATTTATGATACTCAGGACGCTGTTAGGTTAATCACCTCCATAATAAAGGAAATGAATTTGGATAAAGATAGGTATAAGCCTAAGCAAATACTTAGTAGAATATCCTCTTTTAAAAACAGCTTAATTACGGTTAGAGCTTATTTTAATAATTCAGACTTACAAGAAGCTGATTTGATGGCTAGCAGACCTAGAGTAGGGGATATTTATAAAGAATATGTTGACAGGTGTTTTAAGTCTGGTGCAATGGATTTTGATGATTTATTGCTAAGAACAAATGAATTATTAGCTCGTTTTCCAGATGTGTTAGCTAAATACCAAGACCGTTTTAGATATGTTATGGTAGATGAGTATCAAGATACTAACCATTCTCAATATATTATAGTAAGAGCTTTAGCAGATCGTTTTCAGAATATATGTGTAGTAGGAGATGACTCGCAAAGTATTTATAGTTTCCGTGGCGCAAACATCAATAATATTTTAAATTTTCAAAAAGATTATCCAGATGTAAAAACTTTTAAGTTAGAGCAAAATTACCGATCTACCAGTAATATTGTAAATGCTGCAAATTCTGTAATAGCTAATAATAAAACGAAGTTAGATAAAGAAGTTTGGACGGCTAATGATGCTGGTGGTAGCATAAAAGTTATGCGAACCATTTCTGATGGAGAAGAAGGTAGGTTTGTAGCACAATCTATATGGGAAAATATGATGAATCATCAGTTAAAAGCAGATGCTTTTGCTGTTTTATATAGAACAAATTCACAGTCGAGAGCCATAGAAGATTCATTACGAAAGAAAAATATTGATTATAAAATTTACGGAGGTATTTCATTTTACCAACGTAAAGAAATTAAAGATTTACTATCGTACTTACGCCTAATTGTAAATCCGAGTGATGAAGAAGCTTTAAAAAGAGTTATTAATTATCCAGCAAGAGGTATTGGTGCTACCACTATAGATAAAATAACTATTGCAGCAAATCATTACAATAAAAGCATCTTTGAAATCATATCTAATATAGAGTTTTATGATGTTAAAGTTAATGGTGGAATTAAGGTTAAAATGCAAAATTTTGCCAATATGATTCATCGTTTTCAAATAGAAACAAAAACGAAGAATGCATATGAAATTGCCGATTTAGTGGTAAAACAAACTCTTTTAGTTAAAGATTTACAAAAAGACGGAACACCAGAAGGAGTTAATAAAGTAGAGAACGTTCAAGAGTTATTAAACGGAATAAAAGATTTTATTACCGATAAAATAGAAACAGGTGAAGACGCTTCTTTAACCTCATTTTTGGAAGATGTAGCTTTGGCAACAGATTTTGATTCTGATAAAAACGGAGATGTACCAAGAGTTGCCCTAATGAGTATTCACCAATCAAAAGGACTTGAGTTTCCTTATGTTTATATTGTTGGTTTAGAAGAAAGTTTATTTCCCTCTGCTATGAGTATGAATACCAGAAGTGAGTTAGAAGAAGAGCGTAGGTTGTTTTATGTAGCCTTAACTCGTGCAGAAAAGCAAGCATACTTAACATACGCACAAACTCGTTATAGGTGGGGTAAGTTAACAGATGGTGAACCAAGCCGATTTTTAGAAGAAATTGATGATCAATATTTGGAGTATTTAACCCCAAAAATGCCAGAACCAAGCGTTAATAGATTTATAGATGCCGATTTATTTGATGATGCTCCTAAAAAAATCAGATTTCAAAAACCAGTACAAAAAAAGCGTCAAGAGTTTTTAAAAAAGAAACAAACCACATCTTTAATTCCGCCCAAAAGTAAAATGAAAAAGGTTTCCGACACAAATACTAATGTAAATTTATTTGATGGTGATATAGCTGTTGGAAATATGGTGGAACATAACAGGTTTGGAGCTGGTGAAGTATTAGCTTTAGAAGGAAAAGGACCTAATAAAAAAGCAGAAATACAATTCGCCACCGTAGGTAAAAAGAAATTATTGTTACAATTTGCAAAATTAAAAGTCATAGGATAATTATTAAATATCCTTTGATAACTAAAATTAATCACTATTTTGCAACAAATAAATATTGAAAATGAACATGTCGTTTGATTTAGAATACAACTCAGAAAGACCTTTATTGATTATTCCTGAATATGGAAGACATATACAAAAGCTTGTAGATCATTGTGTTTCTTTACCTACAAAAGAAGAAAGAAATACCATGGCACAGGCAATTATTGACGTAATGGGTAATTTACAACCTCATTTACGTGATGTACCAGACTTCAAACATAAACTATGGGATCAATTACATATTATGTCTGATTTTAATTTAGATGTAGATTCTCCTTATGAAACACCATCTAAAGAAGAATTACAAGAGAAGCCTGAGCGTTTACCATACCCAAAAGCAGCCTCAAAGTATCGTTTTTACGGTACTAACATTCAAGGTATGATAGATATAGCACTTACTTGGGAAGATGGTGATTTAAAAGAAGCATTAGTATATACTATTGCTAACCACATGAAAAAATGTTATTTAAACTGGAATAAAGATACAGTTGAAGATGCTGTAATTTATGAGCATTTGTATGAACTTTCTGATGGGAAATTTGATTTAAGAGGAACAGAAGATGAACTTACAGATGCTAAAAGTTTACTAAGAAATAGAAGTAACCAAGGAAAGAAAAAAACAAACAAAAACACGAAAACTAGAAGAAAATAAATGGCATCATTTAAAATAGAAGGTGGTCATAAACTAAAAGGGATTATTACACCTCAAGGAGCAAAAAACGAAGCATTACAAATACTGTGTGCAGTTTTATTAACTCCAGAAAAAGTAATTATAGAAAACATTCCAGATATTATTGATGTTAACAAACTAATTTTCATCCTAGGTGAATTAGGAGTTAAAATTGACAAGTTAAGTGCAAATTCTTACTCTTTCCAAGCAGATGATATCAATCTTAACTATTTAGAAAGTGCCGAATTTAAAAGAGACGGAAGTTCTTTAAGAGGATCAATAATGATAGTTGGTCCATTATTAGCTCGTTTTGGTAGAGGATATATTCCGCGTCCAGGAGGTGATAAAATTGGTAGAAGAAGATTAGATACACATTTTGAAGGTTTTATAAACTTAGGTGCTAAGTTCCGCTACAATAAAGAAGAGTATTTTTATGGTGTAGAAGCAGAAGATGGTTTAACAGGTACAGATATGTTGTTAGATGAAGCTTCTGTAACAGGTACAGCCAACATTATTATGGCAGCTGTATTAGCAAAAGGTACTACTACAATATACAATGCAGCTTGTGAGCCATACATTCAGCAATTAAGTAAAATGCTAAATAGCATGGGAGCCAAAATTTCTGGAGTAGGTTCTAACTTATTAACTATTGAAGGGGTTACCTCTTTAAAAGGATGTACTCACAGAATTTTACCAGATATGATTGAGATTGGTAGTTGGATAGGTTTAGCTGCTATGACACAATCAGAAATTACTATTAAAGATGTAAGCTGGAAAGATTTAGGTCAAATTCCAGATGTTTTCAGAAAATTAGGAATTCAGTTACAAAAGCAAGGAGACGATATTTATATTCCTGAGCAAGATAGTTATGAAATTCAAAATTACATTGACGGTTCAGTATTAACTGTAGCAGATGCACCATGGCCTGGATTTACTCCAGATCTTTTAAGTATAGTTTTAGTAGTTGCAACCCAAGCAAAAGGAACGGTGTTAATTCATCAAAAAATGTTTGAAAGTCGTTTATTCTTTGTAGACAAACTAATAGATATGGGAGCTAAGGTAATTTTATGTGATCCACATAGAGCTACAGTAATTGGTCATGATCGTCAATCACAATTAAAAGCTACAAAAATGACTTCTCCTGATATTCGCGCAGGAATATCTTTGTTAATTGCAGCATTATCTGCAAAAGGCACAAGTATCATCAATAACATAGAACAAATTGATAGAGGTTACGAGCGTATTGTTGAAAGATTGCAAGCCATTGGGGCTAAAATTGAAAGAATTCAAGATTAAAAATTATATATAAATATGTTGAAGAATAGTGTCAAGTTGGCACTATTTTTTTATTGGCAATATTCTTGCTAATAAATAAACGAAAATGTTAAGAAGAATTTACAATGAGTAAAGATCAATACACCAAAGAAGACGAATTAAAAGATAATATTGAAAAAGGAAACTTAGATGAGTTAACACAAGAAAATCAAGAAGTTTCTGATAATTCTAAAGATAAAAAAGAAGAAGCTAAACCTTCAACAGAAGACCTGTTAGCTGCAGAAAAAGATAAATTTCTACGCTTGTTTGCAGAATTCGAAAATTATAAGAAGCGAACTAGTAAAGAAAGAATAGAATTATTTAAAACGGCAAACCAAGAATTAATGACAGTTTTACTGCCAGTTTTAGATGATTTCGAGCGTGCACTGACACATATTGAAGATGATAAAGAAGCGGAAGAACTTAGAAAAGGTGTATTATTAATTTATCAAAAATTATTAAAGACTTTAGAAGGCAAAGGTCTATCGGCAATAGAAGTAAATGCTGGTGATAATTTTGATGCTGAAACGCATGACGCTATTACACAAATACCAGCACCTTCAGAAGATTTAAAAGGAAAAATAATTGATTGTGTAGAGAAAGGATACAAATTAGGAGACAAAATAATTCGTCACCCAAAAGTTGTAGTTGGACAATCATAAATTAAGATAACAATCAACAAAAGCAATTATTTATATAGTTTAGATAATTGAAATATGTTAATTGATAATAGAATACAATGGCAAAACAAGATTATTACGAAATATTAGGAATATCTAAATCCGCAACACCAGCAGAGATTAAAAAAGCTTATCGTAAAAAAGCGGTTCAATATCATCCAGATAAAAATCCAGGAGATAAAGAGGCTGAAGAGAAGTTTAAATTATGTGCAGAGGCTTATGAAGTTTTAAGTGATGACCAGAAGAAAGCCCGTTATGACCAATTTGGTCATGCAGCCTTTGAAGGTGGGCAAGGTGGTTTTGGTGGCGGAGGTATGAATATGGATGACATCTTTAGCCAATTCGGAGATATTTTCGGAGGTGCCTTTGGTGGTGGTTTCGGTGGCGGATTTGGTGGTCAGCGTCAAGCCCGAGTAAAAGGAAGTAATCTACGTATTCGTGTGAAGTTAACCCTTGAAGATATTGCCAATGGTGTTGAAAAGAAGGTTAAAGTTAGAAGAAAAGTTCAAGCAGATGGAGTAACCTATAAAACTTGTACAACTTGTAACGGTTCTGGACAACAAATGCGAGTTACAAATACCATTTTAGGTAGAATGCAAACAGCTACTACTTGTAGTACTTGTCAAGGAGCCGGAGAAATGCTAGATAGTAAACCATCTGGAGCAGACGCTCAAGGAATGGTAGTGAAAGAAGAAACTGTATCTATTAATATTCCTGAAGGAGTAACGGAAGGTGTGCAGTTAAAAGTAGGAGGTAAGGGTAGTGAAGCTCCAGGTAAAAACGCTATTCCGGGAGATTTATTAGTTTTAATAGAAGAATTGCCTCATGAAACTTTAAAAAGAGAGGGAAGCAATATCCATTATGATTTGTATGTAAACTTTTCTGAAGCAGTATTAGGTACCTCTAAAGAAATTGAAACTGTTACAGGAAAAGTTAAAATAAAAATTGAACCAGGTACACAATCTGGTAAGATATTACGATTAAAAGGTAAAGGTTTACCTAGCATAGAACGTTATGGTTCAGGAGATTTCTTAATCCACATAAACGTATGGACTCCACAAGAGTTGTCTAAAGAACAAAAGCAGTTTTTTGAGAAAATGATGAATGATGATAACTTTAGTCCAAACCCACAAAAGAGTGATAAATCATTCTTCGAAAAAGTAAAAGATATGTTTTCGTAAAAAAAAAATATTTTTTTTGTTGTAAACTAAAAATATGTTGTATCTTTGTAGTGTTATTAGAGACGTCTAGTAACACTTTTTCTTTTTCATAGCAATTTTCCCACTCAGTCACTGAGTGGGTTTTTTTATGAACATGATTTAATTGTTATATATGTTAAGGTAGATCTATCTTATCGCCAATTTTTTTGGAGGAAAGTCCGGACACCATAGAGTAAGCATAGCGGATAACATCCGTCCAGAGTAATCTGAGGACAAGTGCAACAGAAAGGATGTACAGGTAATGCTGTAGTGAAATCAGGTAAACTCTATGCGGTGAAATGTCACGTATATTAGAACTTGAGTACTGCTCGTACGATTCTAAGGGGTAGACAGCTTGATTCCGAGAGTAATTTCGGAACTAGATAAATGATAAGAGCTTTTTTAAAGTTACAGAATCCGGCTTATTGATCTACCTTTTTTTATTCATACTTTACTATAATTCAGTTCAAAAAGTTATTTTTATTATTGATATAAATTGTCAATTTAACAATTAAACACTTTTTATTTATTCTTTTTTTATTGATTTCTTATAAATTTAAGTTCTAAAAAAATATAATGCATTAATTTTGAGTGTATGTTATTTATCTTTTAAAAGTGCTTAAAAAACAGTAAATTCGCAGCACAAAATTCTAAACAAACTATACCACATACGAAATCGTTTTTTTAAACAAAACGATATACATTTAGTATTAAGGTTTCAAGTTCATTATTTTCAATAGTATACAAGATACTTTTTCATAGTGAGATAGTTAATCACTGTTTTATTTTGTGATTTTAATAACTGAAATTTAATCAGTTATAAATAATATAGTTACAACACATAAAGTTATTCAACCACAGTTTGTATAGCTTTTTAAAATTGAAAGATTTCTATTTTATGAACACTTACAAAGACTACCTTAAAGAAATTGAAGCTCGTAAACTTCAAGGTCTACATCCAAAACCAATTGATGGTGCAGAATTATTAAACGAAATTATAGCACAAATAAAAGATGTAAACAACGAGCATCGTAAAGATTCTTTAAACTTTTTTATTTATAACACATTACCAGGTACTACAAGTGCAGCTGGAGTAAAAGCAAAGTTTTTAAAAGAAATAATACTTGGAGAAACTGTTGTAGAAGAAATTACACCTGCTTTTGCTTTTGAACAATTAGGCCATATGAAAGGTGGTCCATCTGTTGAAGTCTTATTAGATTTAGCTCTTGGAAATGATGCTGGTATTGCCGCTGAAGCTGCAAAAGTTTTGAAAACTCAAGTTTTCTTATACGAAGCAGATACAGAACGATTAGAAAAGGCATACAATGAAGGAGATGCTATTGCTAAAGAATTAATAGAAAGCTATGCTAAGGCAGAATTCTTTACTAAGTTGCCTGAGGTAGAAGAAGAAATTAAAGTAGTAACTTTTGTTGCTGGAGTAGGTGATATTTCTACGGATTTATTATCTCCAGGTGCAGATGCGCATTCAAGATCTGATCGTGAGTTACACGGACAGTCTATGTTTGAGCATAATAAAGAAATGCAACAAGAATTATTAGCATTAAAAAAACAACACCCTGATAAGCGAGTGATGTTAATTGCTGAGAAAGGAACAATGGGAGTTGGTTCTTCTCGTATGTCGGGTGTAAATAACGTGGCTTTATGGACAGGTATTCCTTCAAGTCCATATGTACCATTTATTAATATTGCTCCTGTAATTGCAGGTACTAATGGTATTGCACCAATTTTCTTAACAACTGTTGGAGTAACAGGAGGTATTGGAATCGATTTAAAAAATTGGGTTAAGCAAAAAGATGCTGATGGTAATACTATTGTTGATGAAGATGGTGATCCAATATTAAAAGAAGAGTATTCTGTAGCTACAGGAACTGTACTTACAATAAATACTAAAGAGAAAAAATTATATAAAGACGGAAAAGCTGTAAAAGATATTTCTACAGCATTAACACCTCCAAAAATGGAATTTATCAAAGCTGGTGGTTCTTATGCTGTTGTTTTTGGTAAAAAATTACAAACATTTGCTTGTAAGGTTTTAGGAATTGATGTTCCTCAAGTTTATGCACCTGCAAAAGAAGTATCTATTGAAGGTCAAGGTTTAACTGCAGTTGAGAAAATTTTTAATAGAAATGCAGTAGGTACTACTCCAGGTAAAACATTACACGCAGGTTCAAACGTAAGAGTTGAAGTAAACATTGTAGGATCTCAGGATACTACAGGATTAATGACTTCACAAGAATTAGAGATGATGGCTGCTACAGTTATTTCTCCTATTGTTGATGCAGGTTATCAGTCAGGATGTCACACAGCTTCTGTATGGGATGATAAGTCTAAAGCTAACATTCCACGTTTAATGAAATTCATGAACGACTTCGGATTAGTTACTGGACGTGATCCTAAAGGAAAATACCATCCAATGACCGATGTAATTCATAAAGTATTAAATGATCTTGCTGTTGATGATTGGGATGTAATTATAGGAGGAGATTCTCATACACGTATGGCAAAAGGTGTTGCTTTTGGAGCGGATTCAGGAACAGTTGCTCTAGCTTTAGCTACCGGTGAAGCTACTATGCCTATTCCAGAGTCTGTAAAAGTTACTTTTAAAGGTGAAATGAAGCCTTACATGGATTTCCGTGATGTAGTACATGCTACTCAAGAGCAAATGTTAGATCAGTTTGAAGGAGAAAACGTATTCCAAGGTAGAATAATTGAGGTACACATCGGAACGTTAACTTCAGATCAAGCCTTTACTTTTACAGATTGGACTGCTGAGATGAAAGCCAAAGCATCTATCTGTATTTCAGAAGATGATACTTTAATAGAATCATTAGAAATTTCTAGAGATCGTATTCAAATTATGATCGATAAGGGAATGGATAATCCAAAACAAGATCTTAAAGGATTAGTTGATAAAGCGAATAAACGTATCGCTGATATTAAATCAGGAAAAAAATCAGCGTTAAAACCTGATGCTGATGCAAAATATTATCAAGAAGTTATTATTGACCTAGATAAGATTGTTGAGCCAATGATCGCTGATCCAGATGTACACAACGAGGATGTATCTAAGCGTTATACTCACGATTGTATTAATCCATTATCTTATTATGGTGGAACTAAGAAAGTTGATTTAGGTTTTATTGGATCATGTATGATTCATAAAGGAGATATGCAAATTTTAGCTCAGATGTTAAAGAACATCGAAGCGCAACAAGGTAAAGTAGAGTTTAAAGCTCCTTTAGTAGTTGCACCTCCAACATATAATATTGTTGATGAGTTGAAAGAAGAAGGAGATTGGGAAATTTTACAAAAATACTCAGGTTTCGAATTTGATGATAGTGCTCCAAAAGGATTAGCACGTACAAAGTATGAGAATATGTTATACTTAGAGCGTCCTGGATGTAATTTATGTATGGGTAACCAAGAAAAAGCAGAACCAGGAGATACTGTTATGGCAACATCTACACGTTTATTCCAAGGTCGCGTGGTTAGAGACGCTGAAGGTAAAAAAGGAGAGTCATTATTATCTTCTACTCCAGTTGTAGTATTATCTACAATTTTAGGTAGAACTCCAACTTTAGAAGAGTATCAGGCTGCTGTTGAAGGCATTGTTTTAACTAAATTCAAACCATCCACAAAGCAATTAGTAATGTAATTAATACATTAGTTATAATTTAAAGCCCTAACAAACATTGTTTGTTAGGGCTTTTTTTATGTATTAATCAAAAAAGAATAATTAATAGAAAAAACTTATTTATACTCATTATATTTAAATAGTGAACATATTTTTATGCTATTTTTTTTTGGTAAATTCGTGAACAAACAAAAACTTACACTATATGGCTTTTGATATTGAAATGATTAAACAGGTTTACAGTAAAGTAGTAGAACGAGTAGATGCAGCTCGTGAAATTACAGGTAAACCTTTAACCTTAGCAGAGAAAATTTTATATACCCATCTTTGGGACGGAAAACCTACACAAGCGTACCAGCGAGGTAAAGATTATGTAGATTTTGCTCCAGATAGAGTAGCTTGTCAAGATGCAACAGCACAAATGGCTTTGTTACAGTTTATGCAAGCAGGGAAAACAAAAGTTGCTGTTCCTACTACGGTTCATTGTGATCACTTAATTCAAGCTAAAGAAGGAGCAAGTACAGATTTACAAAATGCATTAAACATCAGTAATGAGGTATTCAATTTTTTAGAATCTGTTTCTAATAAATATGGAATTGGTTTCTGGAAACCTGGAGCAGGTATTATTCACCAAGTAGTTTTAGAAAATTATGCATTCCCTGGCGGAATGATGATTGGTACAGATTCTCATACTGTAAATGCTGGAGGATTAGGAATGGTTGCAATTGGTGTTGGTGGAGCAGATGCTGTAGATGTTATGGCAGGAATGCCGTGGGAATTAAAATTTCCTAAATTAATTGGAGTTAAATTAACAGGTACTTTATCTGGTTGGACGGCACCAAAAGATGTAATTTTAAAAGTAGCTGAAATTCTAACAGTAAAAGGTGGAACTGGAGCTATTGTAGAATATTTTGGACCTGGAGCTACATCAATGTCATGTACAGGTAAAGGAACTATTTGTAATATGGGTGCAGAAATTGGAGCAACCACTTCTACATTTGGTTATGATGAATCAATGGAACGTTATTTACGTGCAACAGATCGTTCCGACGTTGCTGATGAGGCTAATAAAATTAAAGAATACTTAACTGCTGATGCAGAAGTATATGCTAATCCTGAACAATATTTTGACCAAGTAATCGAAATTAATTTATCGGAGTTACAACCATTATTAAACGGACCTTTTACTCCAGATTTATCTACTCCAGCTGGACCAGAAATGACTGAAAAAGCAAACGCTAATGATTGGCCTTTAAAAGTAGAATGGGGATTAATAGGTTCATGTACAAACTCTTCTTATGAAGATTTATCCCGTGCTGCATCAATTGCACAACAAGCAATAGATAAAGGATTAAAAACAAAAGCAGAGTTTGGAATTAATCCAGGATCTGAACAAGTTAGATATACAGCGGATAGAGATGGTATTTTAGAAGTTTTTGAAAAATTAGATGCTACAATTTTTACGAATGCATGTGGTCCATGTATCGGTCAATGGGCTCGTTATAAAGATCCAAAAAATGCACCAAAAAATAGTATCGTCCACTCGTTTAACAGAAACTTTGCGAAAAGAGCCGATGGTAATCCAAACACACATGCTTTTGTAGCTTCTCCAGAAATGGTAGCTGCGATTGCTATTGCTGGGCGATTAGACTTTAATCCGATTACTGATAAATTAATTAATGAAAACGGAGAAGAAGTAATGTTAGATGAACCAACTGGTTGGGAATTACCGCCAAAAGGTTTTGAAGTTAAAGAAAATGGATACTTAGCACCAGTTGAAGATGGAAGTGGTGTTGAAGTAGTTGTAGATCCAAATTCAGAACGCTTAGAATTATTAACTCCTTTTGAGCCAATTGGTGATGAAATTAAAGGAGCTAAACTTCTAATTAAAGCACATGGAAAATGTACTACAGATCATATTTCAATGGCAGGTCCTTGGTTACGTTATCGTGGTCATTTAGATAATATTTCTAATAATTGTTTAATAGGAGCTGTTAATGCATTTAATATGCAAACTAACTTTGTGAAAAGTCAGTTGACAGGTGAATATGATGCAGTACCAAAAACGCAAAGAGCATACAAAGCAAAAGGAATTCCTACTATTGTAGTTGGAGATCACAACTACGGAGAAGGGTCTTCACGTGAGCATGCTGCTATGGAACCTCGCCACTTAGGGGTTGTTGCTGTTTTAGTAAAATCTTTTGCACGTATTCATGAAACAAACCTTAAAAAACAAGGAATGTTAGGCTTAACATTTGATAATGAAAGTGATTATGATTTAATTCAAGAAGATGATACTTTTAACTTTTTAGATTTAGATCAATTTGCACCAAATAAACAATTAACTATAGAAGTTGTTCATGCTGATGGTTCAAAAAATGTTATAAAAGCTAATCATACCTATAATGCCGGACAAATAGAATGGTATAAAGAAGGTTCAGCATTAAATTTAATTAAAAAACAAAACGCTTAATAGTACGTTTTAAAATTATACAATGTTAAAAACTCCAGAAGAAATTCTGGAGTTTTTTTGTAATGATTAATATCTTTTCAAGACTTTATAAAAAAACACCCTAAAACTATGAGCGCATTATGGTATTTCGAAGATGTTAATTTGTTTAAAATACTATGTCCACATAAATATCCTGCTTACAAAAAAACGCATGATATAGATATGTATAAAAAGAGTGATTATATTTATTTTGAACAAGATGCAGCAAATAAAATTTATTTAATAGATAAAGGAAAGGTTAAAATAGGTTATTATACTGAGAATGGTGATGAAGTAATAAAAGCTATTTTGACTAAAGGAGAAATTTTTGGTGAAAAAGCTATTTTAGGAGAACAAACCAGAAATGAATTTGCACAATCTATAGATAACACAACAAGTATATGTCCAGTTTCTATTGATACTATGTTGTCTTTAATGAGAGATAATGTTTCTGTAAGCTTTAAAATATACAAGTTTATAGGTTTACGAATTAAACGATTGGAAAGAAGACTTCAATTACTATTATTTAAAGATACCCGTACTCGTTTGGTAGAGTTCTTAAACGAATTATGTGAAGATTATGGATATGAATGCGAAAAAGGAAATCATATAATAAAACATCCTTATACACAAAAAGACATTGCTTCATTAATTTGAACTTCTCGTCCTACTTTAAATTCTTTATTAAATGAATTAAAACAAGAAAACATCATAGATTTTAATAGAAATGAAATTGTTTTATTAAAAAAAATAGCATAAGTGTAAGCTAGCTGACATTTTATTGTGTTTTCCTAAAATAACTTTGCGGTATAATATTAATAATAATTACAATGAAAAAAGTTCTTTTAGGTGTTTTAACCATGGCAAGTATAGTTTTTTCATCATGTAGTGATGATGAAAATACAAGTGTATCACAAGAAAATTTAAATCTTTCAATTTCAGGGTTAGAAGATTTAGGTCCAGATTATGTTTATGAAGGTTGGATTATGGTAGATGGTTCTCCTGTAACCACAGGAACTTTTACAGTAGATGCTTCAGGAAATTTATCTCAAACATCTTTTCCTGTATATGCAGATCAATTAGCATTGGCAACAGCATTTGTATTATCAATTGAGCCAGCTGTTGATCCAGATCCAGCACCAGCAGCCACAAAATTATTAGCAGGAAACTTTTCAGGAAATTCAGCTACTGTTTCATCATCAAATTTAGTTGGTGATTACAATGACGCTTCAGGTAAATATATTTTAGCTACGCCAACAGATATGGATGATACCAATGAAGCAAGTGGCGTTTGGTTTTTAGATAACTCGGGAGCTTCTCCAGTAGCAGGTTTATCTTTACCTACATTACCTGATGGATGGAAATATGAAGGGTGGGTAGTTTTAAACGGTACACCTGTAAGTACTGGAACTTTTACCAGTGTATCAGCTGCAGATGATAATGCTGCAACATCACCATATAAAGGAGATACTAACAACGGACCAGCTTATCCGGGAGAAGATTATGTAATGGGAAGTGCAGCAGGAATATCATTTCCTTTAGATTTGAGAGGAAATGCAACAGTAGTAATTTCTGTAGAGCCTTATCCAGACAATAGTGCAGCTCCATTTACATTAAAACCTTTAGCAGGATCAGTTCCAATGAATGCGGAAGTTCATACCGTACAAGATTTAAGCGCAGGTCCAGTATTAGCAATTTCTGGTTCAGTATTAAGATAATTTAATTGTCTTCTATTTATTTGAAATGTAAGCACAGCATTATTGCTGTGCTTTTTTTATTTTTACACTATGGAAATGTTTTTAAAATCAATTAGCGCATCACCATTATTTGTGGTAGATGCATCTATACCTTTAGCAGAGTATATAGCAATAAATATTAATAGTAGTAATAAAGATTTAGAAAGCTTTGATATTGCCTCTTCAAAGGCATGGGAAGATTATTTAAGTTATTATTTAAAAGGTAAAAATAAGAAAATAGCATATGGAGGTTATTTAGAAGTTAGAGATATTTACAAAAGAAGTTCCTATTTTAACGCTACAGAAGATGAAAGAAATATACATTTGGGTATGGACTTTTGGGTGGATGCAAATACTCCTATTTTAGCGGTCTTAGATGGAGAAATTCATAGTTTTCAAAACAATAAAAATTTTGGAGATTATGGTCCAACAATTATTTTAAAGCACACTATTAATGATACTGAATTTTATTCATTGTATGGACATTTATCTTTAGAGTCACTAAAAAATCTTTCAGAAGGTCAAAAAATAAAAAAAGGTGAAGTTATTGGATATCTTGGCACGAATTTGGTAAATGGTGATTATGCACCGCATTTACATTTTCAAATAATAAAAGATATGCAAGGCAAAAAAGGAGATTATCCTGGTGTTTGTTCAAAAAAAGATTTAGATTTTTATAAAGAAAATTGTCCAGATCCAAATTTACTATTAAAATTACCAAATGAAATATAGACAATTAACTAAAGAACAGTTTGAAAGTTTACATGAAGAGTTTGCTCGTTTTTTAGCTTCACAAAGTATTGATGTTAAAGAATGGAATCAAATAAAAAAAGAAAAACCTCATGTAGCTGAAGAAGAAATGAATGTTTTTAGCGATGTTGTTTGGGATGATGTATTAAGTAAAGTAAATTATTTAGAACATTTTTCATCAAACACAGTTAATTTATTCAAATGTGAAAGCGATACAATAAACAGATTAGTGATAAAAGTACCAAGTAACATTAATTTAATGGAACAAAATGGATATGAATGGTTATTAAAAAATCCTAATAATGATTCTATAGAATATTTAACAGGAGAAAAGCCATATACTAATGAACGTAATTTAGAGATCTTTGACCTTATAGAAAAGGGTAGTAGTATATCAAAAGGTGAATTATTCACTTTTTTTCAAAAAATTTTAACTTAATTATTAACAATTTCTGTAATTCCAAAAGTTTTTATATATTTTTGGTGTAAATAATCCTCTTGAAAATGAAAAAAATATTAGTAACATTATTTATTGGTTTATCATCTTTAGTAATTAATGCGCAAGAAGACGTTGAAACAATATTGACTTCAGGTAAATGGTTTGTAGAATCTGTTCAAGAAAAAGGGCAGCAACCAGAAATGTCTGCTGATAAAAACGATGAATGGATCGTTTATCACAAAGACGGTAAAGCTGAAGAAAATGTTTTTGGAGATGTTTCTTCTTCTTCATGGTCTTATGACAATACTAAAAAGTTAATTAAAGTAACTGGAGCTCAAACAATTTTTTATAAAATTATTGAAGTAACTTCAGAAAAGTTAATTGTTGAACTAATAGAAGATATGAATAGCTCAGACAATGTAATGGTTACTTATGTTAAGTAAGCATTGTTAGCAGTTTGTCTGTACCTAAACTAGCAACGTCTTTAATAATTGTTAAATTATTAAAGGCGTTTTTATTTACCATAGGTTTAGGATCTATAAAATAAATTGGTGTATTTGGAGATGTATAATTAATTAAACTAGCCGCAGGATAAACTTGCATTGATGTACCAATAATTACCAAAATATCTGCTTTTTCAACTACTTTAATGGCATTTTCTAACGCGGGAACATTTTCTCCAAACCATACAATATGCGGTCTTAATTGTGCTTTGTCTTCAGCAATATCTCCTATATTAATGTCCTTTTCCCAATGATATATAAGTGAATCATCAGCTGTACTTCTAGCTTTAAATAATTCACCATGTAAATGAATAATGTTAGAAGATCCCGCTTTTTCGTGTAAATTATCTACATTTTGAGTAACAATATTTACATTATAGTACAGCTCTAGTTTTTTTAGATTGATATGAGCTTTATTAGGAGAAACCTCATGTAACTGTCTCCTTCGTTGATTGTAAAAATCTAAAACCAATTTAGGGTTGTTTTTAAAACCTATTGGTGAGGCAACCTCCATAATATCATGTCCTTCCCATAATCCATTAGCATCTCTAAAGGTATTTATTCCGCTCTCGGCACTTATTCCAGCACCAGTTAAAACCACTAAATTTTTCATGTCTATAAAATTAATATTTTTTATATGTTTGTGATATGATTGATGCTGAATTATTAGAATTTTTAGAAGGATATGTTACAGATAATAGAAAAGAACTGTTTCATAAAGTTTTAGAGCAAAGAACAAGACATTTTACTGTAGTTCTAGAAGACACTTATCAACCGCACAATACTAGTGCAGTTGTAAGAAGTTGTGATATTTTTGGAGTACAAGATATTTATACAATTGAACAAAAATTTATTAGTAAAGTATCGAAACATGTGGCTAGAGGAAGTCAAAAATGGTTAACATTTCATCGTAAAAAATCTGATGGAGAAACTACTGAAGATTGTTTTAAAGAGTTAAAAGATAAAGGATATCAAATAATTGGAACAACACCGCACACAGATTCTTGTATTTTACCTGATTTTGATATTTCTAAAAAAACAGCGTTTGTATTTGGAGCAGAGAAGGAAGGAATTTCAGACTATGTAAAAGAAAATGCTGATGGTTTTTTAAAAGTACCAATGGTTGGATTTACAGAAAGTTTAAATATTTCTGTTGCTGTTGCTATTATTTTACAAGATGTAACTACCAGATTAAGAAAATCTGACATTGATTGGAAATTATCTACAGTGGAAAAGCAAGAATTATATGCTGAATGGATTCAGAAAACACTTAAAAATTTAGATAAACTAACGGAGTATTATCATAAACAACTTAAGAAGTAAGTATTTTATACACTAGCTCTTTCGTCAATGTTTCGCCATTGGCGATTTTTTTTAAGTTTTCAAAAGCAAAAACAAAATCACAACCAGATTTAAATTCTGAGCAACCGTAAGCTGATTTCCCCTTTAAAACAGTTCCTTTTTTACATTTTGGACAAGCTAAAGTATCTGGAATTTCTTTTTTTACTTTAGTTTTTTTCTCTTCAAGTTTAAGGTTAAAATTATCATCAAAACGTATCAAACCTTCTACTTTATCATTATGCTGTTTAAAACTTTTTAAATTGGTTGTATAACCTTTTTCAAGTAAACGAATTAATTGATTTTCAGATATTTTTTTATCTAAATATGAAAAAGGAAGTGTAAAATTGCAACCATTTTTATAATTAGAGCAACCATAAGCACTGTTTCCTTGTAGTAAATTACCTTTTTTACATTTTGGACATTCTTTACCTACAACAGTTTTTTTAGAGGTTTTTTTCTTCTTTTTGTTGGTTGATGAAATTTGTTGTTTTTCTTTTTCTGCAGATAAACGTATTGTTTTTTGGCTTGATCTTACCTCATAAACAAGTTGATCAACCATTTTTTTCATTTGATTAATAAAAGTTGAAGCATGATATTCTCCACGTTCAATTTCTTTTAATCTTTTTTCCCACAAACCTGTTAATTCTGCAGATTTTAATAATTCATTATCTATCAAATCAATTAAATCTATACCGGTTTGTGTAGGAATAATTAATTTTTTTTGACGTTCAATATATTTTCTTTTAAATAACGTTTCTATAATACTTGCACGTGTTGAAGGTCTACCAATACCATTTTCTTTCATTAATTCACGCATTTCATCATCATCAACCTGCTTACCAGCAGTTTCCATAGCACGAAGTAGTGAAGCCTCTGTATAATTTCGAGGTGGTTTTGTTTCTTTTTCTAAAAAACTGGGCTCATGTGGACCTTTTTCTCCTTTTGTAAAGGTAGGTAATACATTTTGCTCTTTACTTTTTTTAGTTTCGTCGTTATTTTCAAAAACAACTCGCCATCCTTTGGTTAGTATTTCCTTACCTGTAGTTTTAAAAGATACATTATCTGCTTTACCAATTACAGCGGTGTTGGAAATATCACTGTCTGGATAAAATACAGCAATAAAACGTCTTACAATGATATCATAAACTTGTTGTTGATTGTACTGTAAATTAGTTTGAATTCCGGTAGGAATTATAGCATGATGATCTGTTACTTTTTTATCATTAAAAACCTTTGTTGATTTTCTAATTTTCTTACCTAATAAAGGTTGAGTTAAACTTGCGTAATTTGTTAACTTTTGAAGTATACCAGGAACTTTTGGATAAATATCATTTGGTAAAAATGTAGTATCAACTCTAGGATATGTTATTACTTTCATTTCATACAATTTCTGAACAATTTTTAATGTTTCATCTGCTGAAAAACCAAATTTGTTGTTACAATATACTTGTAAGCCAGTTAAATCAAATAATTTAGGGGCGTATTCTTTTCCTTTTTTCTTAGTAACAGATACTATTTCAAAATCGCTTTCTTTTACTTTATCTGCAAAAGCTTGGCCTTCATCTTTCTTTAAAAAACGCCCTTCTTCACAATTAAATATGGTATTTCTGTAGGTAGTTTGTAGTTCCCAATATGGTTGAGGGGTAAAGTTTTTTATTTCTTTATATCTATCTACTAACATAGCTAGCGTAGGTGTTTGAACTCTACCTATAGATAAAACTTGTTTATAGCCTCCAAACTTTACGGTATATAATCTGGTAGCATTTAAACCTAATAACCAGTCACCAATAGCACGAGAATAGCCTGCGTAGTATAAATTGTTATACTTTTCATCATCATACAAATTATCAAAACCTTCTTTTATAGCTTCTTCTGTAAGTGATGAAATCCATAATCGTTGAACTTTACCATGATAACCAGCTTGATTTATAACCCAACGTTGAATTAGTTCTCCTTCTTGACCAGCATCACCGCAGTTAATAACAACATCTGCTTTTTCAAATAAACTTTTAACTATTGAAAACTGTTTCTGAATTCCAGAGTCTTTTACAACCTTAGTCCCAAATCTTTCAGGAAGCATTGGTAAATTGTTTAAGTCCCAACTTTTCCAATGGGGTTTGTAATCTTTAGGTTCTAATAAAGTACATAAATGGCCAAATGTATACGTAACCGCGTAACCATTACCTTCAAAGTATCCATCTCTTTTGGTGTTGGCTCCTAGTATATTAGCAATTTCTCTTGCTACACTTGGTTTTTCGGCTATACAAACTTTCATTCACAATAATTAGGAGGCCGAAAATACTAAAATTCTTATTTTTTAAGAAGAATGTGTATAATATTTAAGAAACAAAATTTCTTAAATCAATAGTTTCACCATCAATAAGTTGGTTGGTTGTTTGAAGTTTATAAATAGTTTCAGCAACAAAACCTGGAGAGAATAATTTATTAGTATCTTTTAAATCGATAAACTTTTGAACACTTTTAAAATTACTTTGATCAGTATTTCTAATTTGATTTTGCATATTAGTATCTACAACACCAGGTCTTATTCCATAGCATTTAACACCGTTTAATACATGTTTTTGTTCTTCTGAAATACTTTTCGTTAACATATCTAAGGCTGCTTTGGTAGAGCAATATACACTCCAACCAGCGTATGCACTCAGTGCTGCTCCTGAAGATATGTTTATTATTTCTTTAGGAATATTTAAGTTTTGTAGTGTATTAATAAATATACTTGATAGAATTAGCGGAGTAGTGGTATTTAATTGTATGGAAAGATTAATATCTTCTGAAGATAAATTTTCTAAATTAGATATTTCTCCTAATCTTCCTGCATTATTAATTAATGTAATTGATGAAATAGATTCTTTTTTAACTTCATCTAATAACATTTTTAAAGTTTGTGTTGCTTGTTTATAATCAGATAAATCTGAACTAATTTGAGTAATGTTTTGAGAATCAATTATAGACCTTGAGATGCTAAAAACTCTATAATTATTTACAGAATAGTATTCAGCAATTGCTTTTCCTATCCCTTTACTACCACCAGTTATAATTAAAATATTACTCATTCATTAAGTCGTTATATAATTTGTAAGTATCCTCAGTAGTTTTATCAATATGATAAACTGTTGATATCCTCTCTTTAGCATTATGTCCCATTTTAATTCTTAAAGAATCATCATTGGTTAATTTTGAAATTGCTTCACCAACCTTTTTAGCATTTTTTAGCGGAACTATAATTCCAGAATTCTTATCAATTAATTCTGTACAACCTCCTGCATTTGTCATAACAATTGGCTTCCCAACACTCATAGCTTCACTAATGGCTCTCCCAAAACCTTCACTTAACGATGTTTGAACATATATGTCGGCCCCAGCAAGCAAGGATGGAACATCATCTCTTTTTCCTAAAACATGTATGTTTTTTGATATTTTACTAGAATTAATATATTTTTTTAAAGAATCATCTTCGGTATTACTACCAATAAGAATAAAATGTACTTCTTTTTGTGTATCAAGATAATTAGTAGCTTCTAAAAAGTATCGAGTTCCTTTTATTTTCCTGTGATTGCTAACAGAACAGACTACTATACTATTTTTAGATATTCCTAATTTTGAATAGTCAAAAGGAACAACATTACTGAACCAATCTGGGTTGTAACCTTTAAAAATTCGAGCTGCTTTTTTCTTATTTGTAAAAAATAATTGTTTTTTAACATGCTCATAAACATAATCGCTATTACCAATTATTTTATTAACTCTTGGGTGTAAGTATGTTAAATATGATGATGGATCATACCAATGCAAGCTAATAGAACCAAAATAAGTTACAACTTTAACATTAGGTAATTTTTTAAGAGCTATAAGTCCACTTCTGCTAAAATTTCCACTAACAAAATGAACGATTTCAACATTGTTATTCGCAACATAAGTACCAAACTTATTAATAAAGTTATAATCGATTTTTTTTAAAGGAAACATTTCTATATATGAAATATTATTTTTTTTAAAATAATCAATTACTTCTGGAGCAAACTTTCCCATTACCGTAATGTTTACACCTTTACTTTTTAATCCTTTGGTTAAAGCTAATTGAGCTATTTGAGAAGAAAAAGAAAATCTAGCATTTATAACAAATAGTACATTCATAAAGATTACTTAAAGTATTTTTTTGATTCATTCCAATAAACATCCATTTCAGATAAAGACATTTCTGAGAGGTTTTTACCTTCTTGTTTTGCTTTTTCTTCTAAATATTGAAAACGATTAATAAATTTTTTATTAGTTTTCTCTAATGCATTTTCTGGATTTACCTTAATAAAGCGTGCATAATTAATCATAGAAAATAAAACATCACCAAACTCTTTTTCAATGTTTTCCTGATTACCGTTTTCTATTTCAGTATTTAGCTCTTCAAGTTCTTCTTGTACTTTTTTCCAAACCTGTGAAGGTTTTTCCCAATCAAATCCAACACCAGCTACTTTATCTTGTATTCTATTTGCTTTCACCAAAGCAGGTAAGCTTTTAGGTACTCCTTGAAGTACTGAAGTGTTACCTTCTTTAAGTTTCAGCTTTTCCCAATTTTGTTTTACTTCTTCTTCACTTGTAACAGATATGTCTCCGTATATGTGAGGGTGTCTGTCAATTAGTTTGTCCGAAATAGCATTAGCTACATCAGCAATGTCAAAGGCTTTTTGTTCGCTAGCAATTTTAGAATAAAAAACGATGTGCAAAAGCACATCGCCTAATTCTTTTTTTAACTCGATTAAATCATTATCTAAAATAGCATCTCCTAACTCATACACCTCTTCGATTGTTAAATGTCTAAGGCTTTCAATGGTTTGTTTTTTATCCCATGGACATTTCTCACGTAAATCATCCATGATATCTAACAAACGGTTAAAAGCTGCTAACTGTTCTTTTCGAGTATTCAAAATTTATTCTTCTTCTGAGTTAGTCTCTTCTTTTAGTGATGTAGCAAAATCAAATTCAGCCTTAACTAAAATATTGTACCACTGAATTACTTTTTTAATGTTAGAGGTGTATACTCTTTCATCGTCATAATCAGGTAAAACTTCACTAAAGTAAGAAGTTAATGTGTTTGCACTTTCTTTGTGTGATATAGCTTCTTTACCATCTTCCTTATCAGCAATATTTTTAAATACCTGTGCTAAAGGTATTTCTTCACTATACGTATAAATTGCTATGTTTTCTAACAAACTAACATTATGTGTAGCAGTAATAGGCATTCTCTTACCATCTAGTAATGATTTTACAATTACACCTGTTTTTGTTTGTGATAAAATTTCGAATAATCCTGGCTTTCCAGAAACTGATATTATTTTACTAAAATCCATATATTACTTTTTTAAATTAGGAAAACGCATTCTATAATCTGCTCTTATTTTTCCTTTTGATATATTTTCTAACTTCTTTTTAATAAGTCTTTTCTTTAATGAAGATAATTTATCTGTAAATAACACACCCTCTATATGATCATATTCATGTTGAAAAACCCTTGCAGCTAAACCTGTTAAGGTTTCTGTATATGTGTTAAAATCTTCGTCTTGATATTCAAAGGTTACTTTTTCATGGCGATAAACATCTTCACGTACATTAGGAATACTTAAGCATCCTTCATTGAAAGGCCATTCTTCACCTTCTTCTTCAATAATTTTAGCATTTATAAATACTTTATTGAAGTTTTTTAAAGCTTCTCTGTCTGCTTCGTCTAAATCTTCATCTTCAGCAAAAGGAGAGGCATCGATAATAAATAAACGAATATCTTTTCCAATTTGAGGAGCAGCTAAACCAACACCAGATGCATTGTACATGGTTTCTTTCATGTTAGCAATTAACTCTTTTAAATTAGGATAATCGGCATTTATTTCTTTTCCAACTTTTCTTAAAACTGGGTCACCATAGGCAACAATAGGTAAAATCATAAAGATTATATTTTTAATGCATGCAAAAGTACAAAATTAGCATAAACTGTAAGAATACAAGTTATTTTATCTGTATAAGTATGATTGTAGGATAATAGTAGCACTAATTTCATCAACTAAAGCTTTGTTTTGACGTTGTTTACGTTTTAAACCACTATCAATCATTGTTTGAAATGCCATTTTAGATGTAAAACGTTCATCGACTCTTTCAATAGGAATAGTAGGAATTGCTTTGGAAAGTTTTTCTAAAAAAGGTTTAATTAAAATTTCGCTTTCACTATCGGTATTATCCATTTGTTTAGGTTTTCCTACAACAAAAAGTTCAACATTTTCTTTAGATGTGTAATCTTTTAAAAATTTAATAACTTCAGGGGTATTAATAGTTGTTAAACCAGATGCAATAATTTGTAATTCATCAGTAACAGCAAGTCCTGTTCTTTTTTGTCCAAAGTCTATCGCTAAAATTCGTGCCATGTATTTGTTTACTATTTTACAAAAGTAGTTTTTATGTTTTTTAATGAACTAATTTTATGAGAAAACTCTTTTTGTATATATTTTTGTCAAAATTAAACATATAAAATGACAGAGTTACGTTCAATTATAGAAAATGCTTGGGATAACCGAGATCTTTTAAAAGAAGAAAATACCATTTCTGCAATTAGAGAGGTTGTAGATTTATTAGATGCTGGTCAACTTAGAGTAGCAGAACCTACAGATAATGGTTGGCAAGTAAATGAATGGGTGAAAAAAGCAGTTGTATTGTATTTTCCTATTCAAAAAATGGAAACCTTAGAAGCAGGTATTTTTGAATATCATGATAAAATTCCTTTAAAAAGAAACTATCAAGAAAAAGGAATTCGTGTAGTACCTAATGCAGTAGCTCGTCATGGTGCGTATATTTCTGCAGGAACAATTTTAATGCCTAGTTATGTAAATATTGGGGCTTATGTTGATGAAGGTACAATGGTTGATACATGGGCAACTGTTGGATCTTGTGCACAAATTGGAAAAAATGTACATTTATCTGGTGGAGTAGGAATTGGTGGTGTTTTAGAACCATTACAAGCGGCTCCAGTAATTATTGAAGATAATGCTTTTATAGGTTCTCGATGTATTGTAGTAGAAGGAGTTAGAGTAGAAAAAGAAGCCGTTTTAGGAGCAAATGTTGTATTAACTGCCTCTACTAAAATTATTGACGTAACCGGAGATGAACCTATTGAAATGAAAGGGGTTGTTCCTGCTCGTTCAGTTGTTATTCCTGGAAGTTATAAAAAAGATTTTCCATCTGGAAGTTATAACGTACCTTGCGCCTTGATTATAGGCAAAAGAAAAGAAAGCACAGATAAAAAAACATCTTTAAATGATGCTTTGCGTGAAAACGAAGTTGCCGTTTAATAGATTAAATCATGCGTATTTGTATTACCAGAACTGTAAAACATGCTTACTCAGAAACTTTTATTAGAGACCAAATTAATGGCCTTTCTAAACTAGCTGACGTACACACGGTTCATAGTGGACGATTTCCAGAAAAAAGTGAAAATGGAGAATTATTAAGTCCAAAGTTATATTGGTTAATACACAAGTTAATTAAAACGTTTACAGGTAGAAATAACTATTTTAGTAATTACGGAGTAAAAAGGTTTTTAAAATCTAATAAAATAGATGTAGTAATATCTAATTATGGTACTTCTGCTTCTCATATGGTGCCTGTTTGTAAGGCATTAAACATACCATTAATTCCCATTTTTCATGGGCATGATGCAACTGATAAGAAATATTTATCAAAGTATAAAACTAAGTACACTAAATTGTTTGAGTACGCAGCGTTTATAATTGTTGTTTCAGAAGAGATGAAAAATGGGATTATTAGTTTAGGAGCTAATCCTAATAAAATAAAAGTAATTCCTTGTGGTGTAAACCCAGAAAAATTTCAGCCTGGAAATGAAGTTAAAAAAGATAAAAATTTTTTAGCGGTTGGACGACTCACACCAAAGAAAGGGCCTTTATACACAATTAAAGCTTTTAATAAGTTATTGCAAGTACATCCTGATGCCACATTAACAATTGTTGGAAAAAAAGATGGTTTATATGAAGAATGTTTGAACTTAATTGAAACTTTAAATATTCAAAAATCCGTTATTTTTACAGGCATTTTAAATCAAGATGAAATAGCTGAATTAATGAGATCTTCATTAGCATTTGTTCAACATTCTGTAACGGCACCAAATGGTGATATGGAAGGAACTCCAGTTAGTATTATGGAAGCTGGTGCCAGTGGTTTAGCTATTATAAGTACTTTACATGGAGGGATAAAAGACGCTGTTATTCATTCGGAATCTGGATATTTGGTTCAAGAAAGAGATAGCGAAGCTATGGGAGATTATATGATTGAAATTTGTAATTCTCCTGATTTATCTCTAAAGTTTGGAAAAAAAGGTAGAGAGCATATTCTTGAAAATTATAATCAAGAAAAGCAGATTTCAAAAATTTATAATTTAGCAGTCAATGCAAAAAAAAAAATGAGTTAGTTTTTAAACTAACTCATTTTCATAAGATTTATGAATTCATTAAGATGTTCTTTACTTTCTTTATGTATTTCATAAATTTTATCATATAAACTTTCTTTCAGGTTTTTATAATTTGATATAAAATCTTCAAATTTAGATAAAGCAATTGAAATGTCTTCGTTGAAGTCAGCTGAATAAGAATTATACCCTAAATATTCATAACATTCTTTTCCTTTAACTTCATAACTGATATTAAAAGCAGGAGTACCATTTATTAATGATAAAATACACATATGAAGTCTTGTTCCAATCACAAAACAGTATTTTGTATTAAGCTTTTTAACTAAATCAAAATATGAATTAAACTCACTGTCAATATGAATACTTTCTTGATAGTTTTTATTGCTTTTAATAATTTTTTGTTTGATTATTTCCGCTGTAATAGAATCATCAACATAGCCCTTAACACCTTGACAAGTAGATATAAATTCAATATCATATCCTTTTTCTAATACTTTTTCACAATAATTTTGAATTAGATTGTGGTAGTGCTCCATGTTTCTATTATCATGTTTCCATGATCTAACAGAAACAGCAACTAATTTAGAGTTAGGATCAGCTTTAGACTTTTTTGGTTCTAATAAAAAGGCAGCATCTTTAGTTTGTAAAATTGATGAGCTACAATTAATAGACGAAATACATTCTTTAGAATAATTATCTCTTACCAATATTAAATCTATAAATTTGCTATACTTCTCTAATAAAGAAATATCTCTTTCGTTTAATGGTCCAATTGATTGGGAGTAAACAGCTGTTTTTTTATGACTTTTTTTTGCTTCTACAAGTGGTAGTAAACTTTTTTTAAGGCCATAGTAAGAGTTTAAATACCCACCCGGACTACTAATATAAACATCAAATTTTTTATACTTTTTGTTTATTAAATAATTAATTTTTAGAAATATTTTTTTGATAAAAGTTGCCCCTGTAATTAAGTTATAGTCTAATAACTCACGAACTAATGGTAAATCTGGGTATTTTTCTTTTAGAAATTCATAATGAAATGTAGCGATAGATACTTCAAAACCTTTCTTTTCTAAGGCCGTGTATAACGCATATACTAGTGCCATGTCACCATTGTTAACAGCATGCCCTTTTGTTAATAGAACTTTTGTTTTTTTAGGCATATTTTATTTTTTAATTCCAAAGTTTGTCCAAACTTTATTTTCTTTTTTTGTAGTAGCTCTTATGGCAAGGTTTTTATCAATTGATTCTTGATTTTTATAACCTCTAGGATGATCTAAGTGAACAACAATAGCACTATATCTTATTTGTTTTGATTTTATTCCTAAATTAAAAAGTCTTTCTCCTAACTCTCTATCTTGCCCTCCATATTGCATTCTTTCATCAAAACCATTAATTTTTATAATATCTTCTTTCCAACCAGATGCATTATGACCATTCCAAGTAGGCTTTGTTGGGGTTAAAAGATTTAATAATTTTTCTTTAGTGCCAGATGCCGATAATTTATTGTTTTTAAAAGATCTTTTTAAACCATTTTTTGTAAGCCAATTTACATTAAAACACTTTTGTTTTTCAATGTCTTCTTTGCTTATAAGTTTAGATATATTCATTGGTAACATGAAATACCCACCTGATAAGAAAAACCCTTTTTCTTTGTGCTTATTATGAATAGCTACAAAGTCTTTTCTAGGAATACAATCACCATCAGACATTATAATATAATCTGCATTACATTTAACAATCGCTTTATTAAGAATTTCTGATTTTTGAAATCCATTGTCTTCATGCCAAACATGTACAATATCATATTTTGCTTCATTCCTGTAATTATCAATTAATTCTTTGGTGTTGTTTTTAGAACCATCGTCAGCAATTACAATTTCAAAGTTTAAAAGAGTTTGTTGATTATAACCCCAAAGAACTTTTTGAAGCCATTCTTCAGAATTGTAAGTGCTTATAATTATTGATATTTCAGGTTTATTATGCATAATAGTTGTAATAAACCACAAAATTAATTGATTTTAACTATTCTATTAGCTTACTTTTGTACAAAATTTACAATTTTAATTAGTTTACAGTTATTATTAATTGATAACAGGATAATTATTAAGCGTTTATTACAGTTTTTATGAAAGATGAAATTCATAATTCTTTATCTGCTTTAGAGTCTGGTAAAGTTATATTATACCCTACAGATACTGTTTGGGGTTTAGGATGTGATGCTACTAATGAAGAAGCTGTTAATACTATTTTTAAACTTAAAAATAGAGTAGCTTCTAAAAGTTTGATAGTTATGGTATCTTCAATTGAAATGTTACAAGAGTACATTCCTTTTATATCAGAAAAAGCTTTAGAAATATTAAAATCATCTCAAAACCCAACAACAATTATTTACAATAATCCAATAGGTTTAGCTAAAAATACAATAGCAGAAGATAATACTGTTGCTATAAGAATACCTGATAATGAGTTTTGTATTCAATTAATTAAAGACTTTAATAGACCTATTGTATCAACATCAGCTAATATTAGTGGAGAACCTACGCCTATGTCTTTTTCAGAAATAAGCAAACGAGTTTTGGATAGCGTAGATTATGTGGTAAATTTGCAACAAGATAAAGTGTCAACAAAGTCATCTACTATTTTAAAAATTGAAGGAGAAGATATTGTTGTGATTCGAGAGTAATTTTATGCAAGAACAATTTTTTAAAGAAGCATTAACTGCTGATATTTTCAAATATATTTCCGAGGCTACAGAAAAATTAAACTTAGAAAGTTATGTTATAGGTGGCTTTGTTCGTGATTTTATTTTAAAAAGAGGTACAGCTAAAGATATAGATGTTGTAGCTGTTGGAAGCGGTATTGAATTAGCAGAAAAGGTAGCAAGCTTACTACCTAACAAACCAAAAGTTCAAGTATTTAAAACATACGGAACTGCCATGCTTCGATATAAAGATTTAGAAGTAGAATTTGTGGGGGCTAGAAAAGAATCATATTCTGAAGATAGTAGAAACCCCAAAGTATCATCAGGAACACTTCAAGACGATCAGAATAGAAGAGATTTTACGATTAATGCATTAGCTTTAAGTTTAAATGCCTCTAATTTCGGTAAATTATTAGATCCTTTTAATGGTTTAAAAGACTTAGAAAACAAATTAATAAAAACTCCTTTAGATCCTGATATAACCTATTCTGATGATCCATTAAGAATGCTTCGAGCTATACGATTTGCAACACAATTAAATTTCACTATAGAAAACGCTTCTTTACAAGCAATATCAACCAATGCAAATAGACTCGCAATTATTACTAAAGAAAGAGTAGTGGATGAGTTGCATAAAATACTGAGTTCACCTATTCCTTCAATTGGTTTTTTGCATTTAGAAAAGACAGGTTTGTTAGATTTGATTATGCCAGAACTTACAGCTTTAAAAGGAGTTGAGGAAGTAGAAGGACAAAAACATAAAGATAACTTTTATCATACTTTAGAAGTGGTAGATAATATTGCTCAAAATACAGAAGATGTTTGGTTACGTTGGGCGGCTTTATTACATGATATTGGTAAAGCACCTACCAAGAAGTTTAGTAAAAAAGTAGGTTGGACTTTTCATTCGCACGAATTTGTTGGATCTAAAATGGTTTTCAAACTTTTTAAACGATTAAAAATGCCATTGAACAATAAAATGAAATTTGTTCAAAAGATGGTGTTATTAAGTTCTAGACCTATTGTGTTAGCTTCAGAAGTAACAGACTCTGCTGTTCGAAGATTAATTTTTGATGCAGGAGATGACATTGAAAGTTTAATGACTTTGTGTGAAGCAGATATTACCACAAAAAATCCAAAAAAGTTTAAAAGATATCATAAAAACTTTGAGTTAGTAAGAGATAAGATTAAAGAAGTTGAGGAAAGAGATCGTGTAAGGAATTTTCAACCACCTATTACAGGTGAAGAAATAATGAAAACTTTTAATCTAAAGCCATGTAGGGAAATAGGGCAAATAAAAGAAGCTATTAAAGAAGCTATTTTAGACGGTAAAATACCTAATGAATATGATGCTTCTCATAAATTTATGGTAAAAAAAGGAGAAGAATTAGGATTAAGCATTTTTAAATAGGTTATCAATTTTTTTGGAACAATTTTCCCAAGAATAATCTAATACAGTTTCTCTAATATTAATTTTTATATTATCCGCTTTTTTGATTAAATCAATTACTGTTTCATAGTTATCATTACTATCAAATAAAAATCCGTTCTTTCCGTGCTCTATAATGTCCGGACAAAATCCAGTTTTGGTAGCAACGGGCACACAGTTTGAAAGCATAGATTCTAAGATAGGTACAGGCCCACCTTCTAATATAGATGGTGAGATAAAAGTATCTATTTTAGCATATAAATCCGGAAATTCCGAATAATCCTTGTTGTTATGATAGGTAAAGTTCTTTAAACTTTGTAATTCATTAAATTTTTCAAAGTTTTCCCAATTCTTACCAAAAATATGGAAGTGTTTTTCTGGCATGTTTTTGATAATTTGAAAGGTTAATTCTGGATTTTTTCGGATACCAAAATTAGAACAAAAACCAACATCTCCACCTTTTCTGTCATGATAATAGAAAAAATTTGGGTCTGATGCGATATGAATTACTTCTAGCTTATAGGGTTTAATTCCAATATCTATTAAATCTTGTTTGACTTTTGAGTTTAAGCAAATTACCTTATCGGCTAGGTTCAAGCACCAAGCAATATGAGTTTTAGAATATGAAGTTGTGTAATGCTCATGTGTAAACATCACAATATTCTTTTTAGTAAGTATTTGTGGATTATGTCGAATAGCTCTACAAAAATAATGTGGATAGATAAAGAAATATCCATCAGCTTCTGGTAAATTTCTTAATTTAGCATGAAAATAAGGGGATGCATTTAACGATGAATGCTGAGACAATCTTCTAACTTTAGTTCCAAAAATCCAATCTTTATCAGCTTCTCTTGCTACATAAATTAATTTTTCAATAGTATTACTACTATTTTTAATAAATTTTGATTTTAAAATAGCAAGTAAGTATTTCCATTTATAAACAATATTAAAGATTAAAAATTCTTTCATTAGTCTATATTTTGAAGAGAAACTAATTTAAAATATTCTCCACTTTTATTTAATAACTCATAGTGTTTTCCTTGTTCTACAATCTTACCTTTTCGCATTACAACAATATTATCTGCAAATTGTATGGTAGATAACCTATGAGCAATTACTAATGAAGTTCTATTAACCATCATTTTTTCTAAAGCAGATTGTACCAATTTTTCAGATTCAGTATCTAAAGCGGATGTTGCTTCATCAAGAATCATAATAGGAGGGTTTTTTAAGACAGCTCTTGCTATAGATAAACGTTGTTTTTGCCCACCAGATAATTTATTTCCGCTATCACCAATATTTGATTGGTAACCATTTGGTAAATCTTTAATAAATTCATGAGCATTTGCTATGTTAGCTGCACTCAAAATTTCTTCATTGTCAGCATTTTGTTTACCAAGTTTAATGTTTTCTTCAATAGAGTCGTTGAATAAAATTGAATCTTGTGTTACAATTCCCATTAAATTTAATAATGATTTTTTAGAAATTGTTTTGATATTTATACCATCAATTAAAATTTCACCTTTATCAACATCGTAGAAACGAGTAATTAGATTAGCAAGAGTAGATTTACCACTTCCTGACTGACCGACCAATGCAACAGATTTTCCTTTCGGTATTGTTAAAGAAAAATCTTTTAAAACGTAATCATTTTCATATTTAAACCAAACATTTTTAAACTCTATATTATGATTAAATGTAGTTTTATTAATGGCGTTAGGAGTGTCTTTTAACTCATCATTTGATTCTAATATTTCAAGAATTCTTTCTGCAGCTGCATTTCCTTTTTTGATGGTGTAGCTTGCTTTAGAAATTGATTTTGCTGGCGTTATAATATTGTAAGCAAAACCAAGAAATGTTAACAATCCATCTCCACCTAATGTTTTATCTACTAAAACAATTTTGCCTCCGTACCATATTAAAATACAAAACACAATAACGCCTAAAATTTCACTTACAGGTCCAGCTAGTTGCGTTCTAATCATTAATTTATTAAGAAGTTTTTCGAAACGAGAGGTTGAAGATTGGAATTTGTTATTAAAAACATTTTCAGCATTAAAGCCTTTTATAACTTTTAGTCCTTGTAAAGTTTCATCTAAAATTGATAAAAAATGACCTTGTTCAGCTTGAACTTTATCTGATGTTTTTTTTAGATTCTTACCTATTATATTAATTATAAAACCTGCAATAGGAATAAAAATGAATATAAAAATTGTTAGTTTAACACTAAAAAGTAACATCATCACTACTGATATAATGATCATTATTGGATCTCTGAAAATTAATTCAAGTATTGATAAAAAGGAATAGTGCACTTCAATTACATCATTTCCAATACGTGCCATAACATCACCTTTTCTTTTTTCAGAATAAAAAGATATTGGTAATGATATTGTTTTATTATAAAGATCGTTTCTTAAATCTTTTAGAACACCGTTTTTTAAAAATGTGATAAAATAAAAACCGAAGTAGCTAAATAAATTTTTAAATACAAAAGTTACAATTATTAATAAAGTAACTATGACTAGTGCTTTGGAAGGATTTTCCTGGACTAATTGATCTGTGTAATAGCTTAATGACTCGTTAACATAAGCATTTAATTTACTAAAACCTTTATAAATTGGTTTAGTAATCTCTTTATTTTTATTTTCTTCAAATAAAACTTTTAAAAGAGGCATTAATACCACAAATGATAGTGCAGAAAATATAGCATATAATATGTTGAAAAAAATATTTAAAAATGCAAAACTTTTGTATGGTTTTGCATATCGTAAAATTTTCTTAAAATGTTCCATTAAATTCCTAATTGTTTAACAATACGTTGAATTTTTTTATCTAAAAGAGGTTCTTTTTGTTTAACTTCTTCAACGTTATTTACATTGGATTTTACACTAATGTAAAACTTAATTTTTGGCTCAGTACCGCTAGGTCTGCAAGCTACTTTGGTACCCTTATCAGTTTCATATATCAAAACATTAGAGCTTGGTACCGTTATTTTTTCTTCTAAACCAGTAATTAAATTTCTTCTGATAGAAGATTGGTAATCATTTAAATAAACAACTTGCTCGCCATCTATAACAGATAGTGGATTGTTTCTAAAATCAATCATCATTTGTTTTATTTCTTGAGCTCCTTCCATACCTTTCTTCACTAAAGAAACTAAATGTTCTTTATAAAAACTATGCTTAATGTATATATTTAGTAGTTCATCATAAAACGAACTATTTTTAGCTTTAGCATCAGCTGCTATTTCACAAGCTAATAGGGCAGAGGTTACCGCATCTTTATCTCTAACAAAATCACCAACCATGTAACCAAAACTTTCTTCTCCACCACCAATAAATTCCTGGTTAGGAAAATCTTTAATCATTTTAGCGATCCATTTAAAACCAGTTAAACCAACTTTAGTTTCTACGTTATAACTATCTGCTATTTCATTAACCAAATTAGTAGATACAATAGTAGAACCTATAAATTGTTTCCCATTTAACTTTCCTTTATTTTCCCATTGTTGTATTAAAAAACTTGTCATTAAACTCATGGTTTGGTTTCCGTTTAATAACTTCATATTTCCTTCTAAATCTCTAACAGCTATTCCAACTCTATCAGAATCTGGATCAGTTCCAATTACAATATCAGCATTATGTTTATTAGCTAAATCAACAGCCATTTCTAACGCTTCAGGTTCTTCAGGGTTAGGTGACTTTACAGTTGGGAAATCACCATTAGGTTCTGCTTGTTCTTCAACAACATACACTTGTGTATAGCCAGCTCTTTTTAAAACCTCCGGAATTAATTTGATTGAAGTTCCGTGCAAAGAAGTAAATACAATTTTTAGGTTTTCTCTACCTTTTACATCAAAAGTTCCATTTTTTAAAGATGCGTTCCAAAAAGCTTCATCTAATTCTTGACCAACATATGTTATTAATTGATCATTATTTTTGTAATTAATGTCGCTGTAAGTAAGCTTATTAACTTCAGCTATAATTTCTTTATCCTCAGGAGGTACAATTTGTCCACCATCAGTCCAGTAAACCTTATATCCATTGTATTCTGGAGGGTTATGAGAAGCGGTTAAAACAATACCTGCATGACAATTTAAATAATTAACAGCAAAAGATAATTCTGGAGTAGGACGTAATTCTTCAAATAAAAATACTTGTATATTATTAGCAGTAAGTACATCTGCAACTAACTTAGAAAATTCTTTACTATTATGTCTGCAATCATAAGCAATGGCCACTTTAATAGTTTCTTTTGGATATGATTTTTGCAAGTAATTACTCAGACCTTGCGTTGCTTTTCCTAGGGTATATTTATTAATCCTATTAGTACCAGAGCCCATAATTCCACGCATACCTCCAGTACCAAATTCTGCATCTTTATAAAATCGATCGTTTAAATCTTCAGCATTGGTATTAATAAGGTTTTCTACTTCTTTTTGAGTTTCAGCGTCAAAAGGTGCTGCCAACCATTGTTTAGCTTTTTCAATTATATCTTTCATAGGAAAATGTTTAGATGTTAAACAAAGATAATGCTTATAAGTTAAGTTTTTCTTTGATTTTATAGTGTTTTTCTTGTGGGTTTGCTTTGATGATAAGCTCTCCTAAAAAGCCCGCTAAAAATAATAACGTACCAATAATCATAGATGTTAAAGCTATGTAAAACCAAGGATTACTAGTAACAAGAATAGTTTTTGTACCTTGAGATACTCTATATAATTTCATAGCTCCAATAAAAAAGGCGGCAAAAAAACCAACAAGAAACATTAATGTGCCGTAGAGTCCAAAAAAATGCATTGGTCTTTTTCCAAATTTAGATAAAAAGGAGATAGTTATTAAGTCTAAAAAACCATTAATAAAACGATCCATACCAAATTTAGTAACACCATATTTTCTAGCCTGGTGTTGAACTACTTTTTCACCAATTCTAGTGAAGCCTTCATTTTTTGCTAAAACAGGTATGTAACGATGCATTTCACCACTAACTTTAACTGTTTTAATAACTTCGTTTTTGTAAGCTTTAAGTCCGCAATTAAAATCATTTAATGATAAACCTGAAGTTTTACGAGCTGCCCAATTAAATAATTTTGAAGGAATATTTTTAGTAATAACGTTGTCATAACGTTTTTTCTTCCAGCCAGAAACTAAATCGTAATTTTTTGTGGTAATTAAATTGTATAAACCAGGTATTTCATCGGGGCTATCTTGTAAATCGGCATCCATTGTAATTACAACATCACCTTGTGCAATAGAAAAACCTGCATCTAAAGCTTGAGATTTACCATAGTTTTTTTGAAAACGGATTCCTTTTACCTGACTGTATTGTTGAGATAATTTATTAATAATGTCCCAAGAAGTATCAGTACTTCCATCATCAATAAATATAACTTCATATAAAAACTGATTGGATTGCATGGTATTTGCAATCCAATCATATAATTCTTGTAAAGATTCTTCTTCGTTTAAAAGTGGTATTACTACCGATATATGCATACTAAATGTTTAAGTATAGATGGGCAAATTTACAATTTACCTTTTATATTTCCTTTTAAAAGAATATTAATATTGTTCTTCTTCCGATTTTTTCATTACTGCCCCAGCTATTGCAGAAACTATAAATCCACCTATAGCAGAACCTATTATTCCAAAAGCGGCCATTAATAATGGAGAAGAAAATTTTTGCCCCATTGCCATAGAAGCTTCTATTTGTTCTTCACTCATCCCTTGATCTAATAATTTTTGTTCCTGTAATTCCATTACTTGAGCTAAGAAGTCAGGCTCAATAAAGTTCATGAAAACAAAGTTATAAATAGCACCAAGTAATGCAGAGAAAATTGCAATTCCTACACCAATTTTTACAGCTTCCCCAAAAGAAAGAAAACCACCGTTATTTTGCTTAAATTTTTTAATAGCTAAAACGATTAAAACTATAAAAGCAATAAAGCTGATAGCACCTACAGACCAATGAGGTTCAAAATGATTTCCCATTGCGTACATAACTAGATTAAGCATTATGCTAATTCCTGCAAGTAAAGCACCATTGTTAATGATTATACTTTTAAAATTTGTTTGATTTTCCATTGATTAATTTTTGATTAGTTGTTGAACAAATATATACTTTTTATTAAATGTTGTGGTTTATTATTTTTTCACCATAACAATATATTAGTAATCAATATTTTAAAAATGTTACAAAAAAAAGAAGTAAATTTATTGTTAATTATTAAAAAATGATTGTAAATTTGCAGCGGCAAGTTCTACACAACCAGCTCCCTTTGAATCCCCCAGGGCGGGAACGCAGCAAGGGTATTAGGTCGTAGCGGTGTGATGTAGGTAGCTTGCCTTTTTTTGTGCCCTAAATTTTCTGTAAGTTTTATTTTCTTGGGTGATATTTTTCAACAACTTCTTGTAAATACTTTCTATCTAAATGCACGTAAATTTCTGTGGTTGTAATACTTTCATGTCCTAATAATTGTTGTATTACACGCAAATCTGCTCCGTTTTGTAATAAATGTGTTGCAAAAGAGTGTCGTAATGTGTGTGGACCAATTTTCTTTTTTAAGTTAGTTATGCTAGCAAGGTTTTTTAAAACTATAAATATCATTTGTCTGGTAAGTCTTTTACCTCTTCTGTTTAAGAAAATAATATCCTCATCTTCTTTAATAGGAGTTTCTTGTTTTCTAAAATTCTGAATATAAGTGACTAATAAATTACTAGTAGATATATGAATTGGCACAAACCTATATTTGTCACCTTTACCTAAAACTCTTATAAAACCTTCTTCTAAAAATAAATCTGATAATTTTAAATTAATTAATTCACTAACACGTAAACCACAACCATAAATTAACTCAATAATAGTTTTGTTTCTTTCTCCTTGTGGATGACTTAAATCTATATGTGCGATAAGAAGATTAATTTCTTCTTCAGTTAATGCATCTGGTAATTTTAAACCTATTTTAGGTGTTTCTATTAAATCTAAAGGATTATCTTCTCTATAATTTTCAAAAATTAAATAATCAAAAAAACTTCGTAAACCAGATATTACTCTAGCCTGACTTCTAGGATTTACTTTTTTACTTAAATCATAAATAAATTCTTGAACTTCTGATTTATTGATATTAATAGGAGAGGAGTTTTCAAAATAATTGTACAGTTTTAAAACATCACGCTCATAACTTTTTATAGAATTATCAGATAAACCTCTTTCTATAGTGAGGTATAAAGTATAGTCTTTAATGAGTGATAGCCAGTTCAATATCTTAGTAATTTTAATAGTTACAAAAGTACTACTGTTTTTAATATAACCTGTGTTTTTACACAGGTTAAGTTAAATTAACAAAAAATAGTTTCGACAATTGAAACATATTGATACATTTGCCGCTGAAAAATTTTAAATATAAAAATGAAAAAATTACTATTATCAATTGCTATGATCGCAGTAGGATTTACTGCATCTGCACAAGGATTTGAAAAAAGCGACGTTTATTTAACAGGTACTGTTGGGTTTAATAATGAATCTCTAGGAGATTTTAGTTCTTCATTATTTACCTTTTCACCAAGCGCAGGTTATTTTGTAAGTGAGAATATTGCTTTAGAATTAGGTTTAACTTTTGCTTCAGGTGAAAATGAAGCAACTGATACAGAAGCTAGTGTTTTTGGAGTAGGATTAGGCGCTAGTTACTTTTTTACACCTTCAGAAAAGTTTTCTTTTATTGTAGGAGCTGGATTTAGTTACTCTAATGAATCTTCTGAAGAATTCGGAGTAGAACAACCTGATCAAAGTATATTTGGTTTTACAGTATCACCAGGTATAAATTATTTTATTTCTGAATCATTTGCTTTAAGAGCTTCAATTGGAGCTTTATCATATAGAAACACTAGTGTTGATATTGATGGGGCTGATTCAATAAATAATTTTGGATTAAACTTAAACTTATCAAATATAGAGTTAGGTTTAACTTATAAATTCTAATTAAAATTATAGATTATAATATAATCAAATAAAGGAAGCCTAACAGCTTCCTTTTTTTATTAAAAAAATCAAATTATCTATCTTTAAAAAAATTTTGATAATTCAACCAAAAGAATATCTTTGTCACCAATAAAAATCAAATTATTATTATGAAAAAACTTTTATTATCAATTGCTATGGTAGCAGTAGGGTTTACTGCAAACGCACAAAAAAATGTAGTTAAAGCAAACCCATTAGGTTTGGCTATTGGTGTAGCTGAACTATCTTATGAAAGAGCAGTATCTGAAAAACAATCTTTTGAATTAGGTATTGCTTATTCAAGTTTTGATGTTACAGGAGATGGAGGAGACAAAGTAGAAACAAGTTCAATAGGAGCAGAAGGGAAGTATAAATTCTATTTTTCTTCAGATAAAGACGCACCAAGAGGTTGGTACGCTGCCCCTTTTGTTAGCTATTCTACGTCATCTGTAGATAACGACGGTACAAAAGGAGATATAAATGCATTTGCTGGTGGAGCTTTAGCTGGATACCAATGGGTATTTGGTGGAGGAGATTCTGGTTTTGCTTTGGATTTAAATTTTGGAGCACAATATATGTCGGTATCAACTAGCGGAAATATTTCATCAGTAAGTATTGATGGATTTTTACCAAGATTAGGTGTATCTTTAGGATATGCTTGGTAAATATTTATAATATTTATTGCAAAAAAAGGAAGCTCTAGAGCTTCCTTTTTTTTATATCTGATGTTTATATTTTTATATCTTAGCAGGAAATTAATACATAATTATGAAAAAAGTACTACCCCTTATTTTTACTTTGTTTTCATTCACTTTTTATGCCCAAGATAGTTTTAATTTAGGTGTTCACGGTGGATTTACTGTTGATAAATCTAAAGAGTTTTCTTCTTTAGGTGTTAGTTTAGATGTGAATTATTTATTAGATCTTAGTGAAGATTTTAATGCTGGAGGATTTATAGGTTATGTTCATTTTTTACCAAAAGATGATTTAGAAGCTAGAGCTTATATTCCTGTTGGTGGTGCTATTAGGTTTAATTCTATTGATGAATATTTTTATGTTGGTGGTGATTTAGGTTTTGCCATAGGAATATCACCAGATGGTGATAACGGAGGTGTTTATTTTAGACCTTTATTAGGTTATAAAATAACAAACTCTTTTAAAGTAGATTTATCGTACACTGTTATTAAAAAGAGAGTACCTACCTATAGTTTTATAGGTTTAGGACTTGTTTTTGATTTTAACGGAAGCAGCAATTATTACGCTTATTAATATTTTAACTAAACAGGAAGCTATGGCTTCCTATTTTTATTTATGAAAATTTTAATTATAAACGGACCAAACTTAAATTTATTAGGTAAAAGAGAGCCTGAAATTTATGGGAATAAAACTTTTGAAGATTATTTTGAAACCTTACAAGCTAAATTTTCAAATGTATCTTTATCTTATTATCAATCTAATATAGAAGGTGAGTTAATAGATAAAATTCACGAAGTAGGTTTTACTTATGATGGCATTGTGCTAAATGCTGCTGCTTATACACATACATCTGTAGCTATTGCTGATGCAATTAAAGCTATAACAACTCCGGTAATAGAAGTACATATTTCTAATACTTACGCAAGAGAATCATTCAGGCATAAAAGCTATATTTCACCTAATGCCAAAGGAATTATCTGCGGTTTTGGTTTAAAAAGTTACCATTTAGCTATTGAAAGCTTTTTGTAAAGAAAAGCATATCTCACTACCATTAATATCAATAAAGGTAGTAACTGCCACGTAAATAATTGAATTTTAGTGAACCATACAATAGGAATTAAATATAAAATACTCATTAAAAATAAAAGATATTTTACTATCCATTTTTTAGGTTGATCTTGTAACATTAAAAAAGCAATAAAGCTATTTAAAGGAAATGCCCATAAAATATTAAAGTTATTTGGTGCTGTAGAGTGATTTGTGAAAAACCATAAAAAAACAATAACAATACCAGCTATCCCCGAAAAAAAGAATATTAAAAAATCTAACCACTTACTTCTTTTAGCGTTTTTATAATCTTTATAGGTTATAAATAAAGCTATCATTAAAAAAACTAAAAAAACAATAAACGGACTTAAAGCCGCTGGTTTAGAATCTTTTGTTTTATAATCTAATAAAACGGTTGTTTTTTTTACCAAGTTTACTGTTTTGTTGTCTCTTTTAATTTTTGCCGCTGCCAAAGCACTAAAAACATAATCGGGTAAATACATTCTAGATTGTAACGTAGTTATTTGATCTAATTTACTACCTAATGCGATATTAATACCAAAGCTTCCCCAAGTATTAACGTTAATCTTTTCATTCATTAACTCACGAAAAGACTTATTTTCTGTTATAATGCTATCATTGTAAACTAAAGCGTTTCCAAGTGTTTTTTCAATAATGTCTCTTGGTTTTGTAGCACAATTATCAAAAAAAGGATCATAAAAATAAGTAGCATTTTCAGGTTTAGCATTGTTTTGTAAAAAATAAAATACGGCAGTTTTTTCTTTTTGAGTAAGATTTAATATTTGTTCTTTCACCCACCTTTTATCTTCTTTAGCGCTTTTTAAAGCATAATGAAAAGGATACGCAGCAAGTTTATATTTCATATAACCTTTTACAAAATTTAGCTCAAAATTAGGAGCGTTAAAATCGAACATTCCGTAATTATATAAAGCATCTAATTGTAAAACAGGGTCTTTTACACGAATTGCTGTATGACCAAATTTTTCATATAAATTATCACCAGGTCCAGAGGTAATTATACTTATGTTTGAAAATTTTGATAATTGTACGTTTTGAGATAAAACAGAAGTTATTGTACTTAAAAGTAATATTAAGGTTAGTTTTTTTAAAGTCATAATTATCTATAAAAACTATAATCAAATTTAATTGTGAATATGTTAGAATATAAGGCATTACCTGTGCTACCAATGTTTGTTAACGCATAATCTATTTGTATTCCTTTATATTTAAAACCTAAACCGAAGTTAGGCTGAACTGCTATAGAAGAGCTACCGTCAAATTCTTCAGTATTTTGAAAATTACCAACACCAGCTCTTAAAAACACCATGTTTTCAAAATCTAGTTGAAAACCTAAAGCCGGATCAACGCTAACAAACTCGGAACTAAATATATCATTAGTTTTTGCAAATCTCATATTTAAGTCAAATTCCGTTTGTAAACCAAAGTCTCTTCCAATTGTAAATTTTCTTGCCACACCTAGTTGTACTTTTGGTTTAGTGATTTCTGTGGTTTCTGGTAATTCTTGATTTTGGTCGGGAATAGCATCTCTTATTTTTTCAAACTCTTCTTCATTTATAGCCCAAGAGTTAAAGGTTGTGGTTATGTCTCTTACCATTAATCCAAATTCCCAGTTGTTTCTTTTAAATTGAATTCCGGCATCGAAACCAAAACCCCATGAAGTTGCAAAGTCTCCAATAATTCGTCTAATAATTTTAGCATTCGCTCCAAACTGAAATCCATCTAAAATCATTTTTCTAGCATAAGAAAAAGTAAAGGCATAATCAGCAGCAGAAAATAATTGAATTCGATTGTAATCTATATTTCCTTCACTGTCTATTAATTCTGTGGTATTTAAAATATCATCAACTCCAAATCGTATTAAAGATAAACCTAAAGCACTTTTATTGTCTATTGGCATTGCAAAACCCGCAAAATTATAATTAGCAATTCCGGCAAAATATGAAGCGTGCATTAGTGAGCCTTCATAGTCTTTAACAGCTACTAAACCAGCAGGATTCCAATACGTGGCGTTTACATTATTAGAAGTAGCAACTACTGTTTTACTCATACCTAAAGCTGCTGCATCGACACCAATATTTAAAAATTCATTAGAATAATTTCTAAATTGAGTAAACCCATTTATTGATAGTAGAAAACAGAAAATAAGTGTTAATTTTTTCAAACTTTAGTAACGAATTATAATATATATTAAACTCGCAATTTAAGGCTTTATTATGAATGTTGATGAATACCTATTTGATCTTTTATAAAATTTAGTATTTGAGTTTCTAGCCAATAGTTATTAGCTCCAAAACTAGACATAAAACCTACGTGACCTCCATATTTTGGCAACATTAAATAGAAGTTATTTATGTTTTTTGCATAGTTGATTGGGTAACATTCATCTGATAAAAATGTATCGTCTAACGAATTAATTAATAATACAGGTAGTTTTATATTAGGTATAAAGGGTTTGCTGCTTGCTTTTTTCCAATAATCTAATGAATTTTTAAAACCAAAAACAGGAACTGTATATTGTTTTTCTAAATGTTTAAATTGTGTTGCTTTTAATAAAAGCTCTTTATTTAATTTAAAATCCGGATGTTTTGCTGCTTTTTGAAGAATTTTAAGCTTCATAGTACGTAAAAATTCATGCAGATAAATTTTATTTTTAAGCTTATGAAGCTCAGCCTGAGAAGTTGTTAAATCTACTGGTACAGAAACAGCAATTCCTCCTTTTACTTGGTTTGGGATTTGTTTATACTCTCCTAAATACTTTAAAGTTAAATTGCCTCCCAAACTAAATCCGCAAATAATAATATTTTTATATTGATAATTATTAGTTAAATAGTTAATTATAAAATCTACATCATCTGTTTTTCCACTATGATAGGTTTCTAATAATAAATTATCTTCACCACTACAACCTCTTAAATTCATGCATACGGTGTCAAAACCATTTAAATTTAAGTATTTAGAAGTAGTAATCATGTATTTAGAATTAGCACTTCCTTCTAAACCATGAATTAATAACACTAACGAATTAGAATTTACAGTTGAAAAATCTAAATCAATAAAATCATTATCCCATGTATTTATCCTTTTTCTAGTGTATTTAATGGTTTCTTTTATAAATAAAGGTCTGTATAAAGTATTAAAATGAGCACTTTTAAATGGGAGAGTAGGAGAGAAATTAGTTGTTAGTATGGGCATATTTTGAAAACAATTTTGATGAAAATACTAAAAAAATCAATCTATTTTATATTTTCGTGAAAAATCATGAATCAATGAAAATTAAAAACTTTATTCCTAATTTATTAACGTTAGGTAACGCTTTTTGTGGAACCTTAGCGGTTATTTTTGCTGTTAAAGGCGATTTTTATGCTACTGCCTTATTGGTAACCTTTGGAATTGCTTTTGATTTTTTTGATGGTTTTGCTGCTAGATTATTAAATGTCCAAGGTGAATTAGGTAAACAGTTAGATAGTTTGGCTGATATGATTACTAGTGGAGTAGTACCCGGTATTGTAATGATGCAATTGTTAATTAATGCTTTAGATAAAGATGCTGTTGGATATTTTGGTGTAGATGAATACGGGCAGTCAGGTAGTAATTTACCGTATATTGGTTTATTAATTACGCTTTTTGCTTGCTATCGCTTGGCAAAATTTAATATTGATACTAGACAATCTGATAGTTTTATAGGCTTGCCAACACCAGCTACTAGTTTATTTGTAATATCACTACCAATTATTTTGGAGTACTCTGATTATGATATTGTTTTATCATTAATCAATAATCCTATTTTTTTAATTTTAGTCACTCTTGTATTAAGTGTATTAATGGTTTCTGAATTACCATTATTTTCTTTAAAGTTTAAAACATTTACTTTAAAAGATAATCTTATTAAATATGTGTTTTTATTAATAAGTATCATTTTATTAACCGTTTTTCAATTGGTTGCTATACCTGCTATTATTATTGTATACATACTAATCTCGGTATTAAGTAACTTTAAAAATAAAAGAGTATAACAACAAATTAAGCTAACAATAAAAAAGCCGCAATATTGCGGCTTTTTTATTGTTCTGGATTAAATATATTTAGAATAAAATTATAATTTTCAAGGTTTAGTTTATCTTCTGAAAATATTTTACTTTCATTTTTATTAAGAATGTAATTTGTACTACTTGTAAAATCAAAGTTTTCATTGTTTCTGTTGGTAATTACTAACTTATCATTTCTTTTTTCAAAATTACACCAATCATTGTAGTTTGCTATTTTGCTATAATTATGATCAGATATTTTTACATTTCCTCTAAAGCTTGCTAACTCTAGCGCTAAAGACATATTAATAAAATCAGAGAAAGCAATTGTATCAGATAGAATTACTAAATAGTTTTTTATATTCCCTTTTTCTCGATATAATTTGAATCCTTTTCTTAATTTTTGAGTATTACAGGCATTTGAAAAAGCATTAATTATTTGATCTTCATTACCATTTTCAACAATAAAATGATTACTGGTAATATTAGTTATATTATCAAAGTTCTTCTTTTTAAGCTCAAAATCTTTACCTAAATATACTTTTCTAACTGTTTCATCTGCAGCTAATTCCTCTGGCGTACCTTCTTTTAAAATACCACCATTGTACATTAAATAGGTACGATCTGTAATAGCTAAAGTAGCTTGAACATCATGGTCGGTAATTAGAATCCCAATATTTTTATTTTTAAGTTGGGCTACAATTCCTTGAATATCTTCTACTGCAATTGGATCAACTCCAGCAAAAGGCTCATCCAATAAAATAAATTTAGGATCAGAAGCTAGGCAACGAGCAATTTCTGTTCTTCTTCGCTCACCTCCCGACAATAAATCTCCTCTGTTTTTTCTAACATGACCTAAACTAAATTCTTCAATAAGTTCTTCTAATCGTTGTTTACATTCAGCTTTGGTTCTGTTTGTAAATTCTAAAACAGACATGATATTGTCTTCTACAGATAGTTTTCTAAATACTGATGCTTCTTGTGCTAAATATCCAATTCCTTTTTGAGCACGTTTATACATTGCGTCTTCGGTAATTTCATCATCTTCTAAATAAATGTTTCCTTCATTAGGCTTTATCATTCCAACTATCATGTAAAAAGATGTAGTTTTACCAGCACCATTAGGGCCTAGTAAACCAATTATTTCTCCTTGCTCTACTTGTAATGATATGCCTTTAACAACCTTTCGACTACCGTAAACTTTTTGTATGTTATCTGCTCTTAAAATCATCTAATATTTTTTAATTCTGTTTTGTTAAGCTTTGCTATCTTCCTCTAAAGCTTCCCAAAATTCCACAGCTCTTCTTAAATGAGGAATAACAATTGTTCCTCCAACTAAGGTAGCAATAGACATTGTTTCCATCATTTCTTCTTTGGTTACACCACTCTTATAAGCAGTTTCTAAATGATACGCAATACAATCATCACAACGTAAAACAGCAGATGCAACTAAACCTAATAGCTCTTTTGTTTTTGTAGATAAATGACCTTCTGCATAAGCATTGGTATCTAAATTAAATATTCTTTTGATTACTTTATTATCTCCTGATAATATTTTTTCGTTCATTTTAGAACGATAATTATTGAACTCTTGGACTTTGTTTGACATTTTTTTGTTCTTTTTTTAATACATACTTAGATACATATATACCTATTTCATACAAGAACATAATAGGTACAGCAACTATAATTTGACTAGCAATATCTGGCGGTGTAATAATTGCTGATAAAATTAACACCAATACTAGCGCGTGTTTTCTATATTTTTTTAAAAATTCTGGAGTAACTAAACCTATTTTAGTTAAAAAGAATATAATTATAGGGAGCTCAAAAAATAAAGCAACACCAATTAAAGTGTTAGTCACTAAGCTTATATAAGCATCTACCTTAAAAATGTTTTGAACTTTATCTGAAATTTGAAAATTATAAAAGAAATATACAGATAATGGTATGATGACAAAATAACTAAATAAAACTCCTAAAAAGAATAGGAAAGAGGTATAAAAAATAAACCCTTTAGATTTTTTACGTTCATTTTCTAATAACCCTGGGGCAATAAATCGCCAAATTTCCCATAAAATATAAGGAAAAGCTATTATAAAACCAATGATTAATGATGACCAAATAGCCGTCATTAATTGTTGAGTAGGATTAACACTTTGTAATGTTTGATCTAACGAGATATTACAAAAACTGCTATCTACACCAACACTTGCAAAAGCATTACAGAAAAACTCATACGTAGCAAAATCAGGTTTTAGGTGTGCTAACAAAATTTCATCAAAGAAAAATTGAATGTACACAAAAACAATAATAGCAATAATGAAAATTGCTGAAAAACTTCTTACCAAATGCCATCTTAATTCCTCGAGATGGTCTAAAAAAGACATTTCTTTTTCTGCCATATTAAAAAATACCTTCTTTAATTAAATCGTGTAAATGAACAACACCTACATAGTTCTGATTAGTGTCTGTAACTAATATTTGGGTAATATTATTGTTTTCTAAAGTATCAAGAGCATCTACTGCCATAGCATCAACATCTATAGTTTTAGGGTTTTTACTCATGATATCATCAGCAGTAAGCTCATCAATTTTTGTTGTTTTATTTAACATTCTTCTAATGTCACCGTCTGTTATAATACCTATAATATTGTTATCATTATTAACAACAGCTGTAACACCCAATCTTTTTTCAGAAATTTCAACAATAACTTTAGATACTGAATCTGTAGCAAGTACTTTAGGTATCTCATTTTTACTTATTAAATCAGATACACGTAAATATAAACGTTTCCCTAAAGCACCACCTGGATGATATTTAGCAAAATCTTTACTTGTAAATCCTCGTAATTCTAACAAACAAACAGCCAAAGCATCTCCTAATACTAATTGTGCAGTAGTACTAGTTGTAGGAGCTAAATTATTTGGACAAGCTTCTTTTTCAACAAAAGAATTTAAAAGAAAATCAGCATTTTTACCTAAAAATGAATCTGGATTTCCGGTTATAGCAATTATTTTATTATTTGAATTTTTAATTAACGGAACCAATACCTTAATTTCAGGAGTATTTCCGCTTTTTGAAATACAGATAACAACATCATTTTGCTGCACATTACCTAAATCACCATGAATAGCATCGGCAGCATGCATAAAAACAGCTGGAGTACCCGTAGAATTCATGGTAGCAACTATTTTATTGGCAATATTTGCACTTTTACCAATACCTGTAACAATTACTCTTCCGTCAGAATTTAATATGAACTTAACGGCTTCAACAAAAGAATTGTCTAATAAATTCGTTAAATTAGCAATAGCGTTACTTTGTAACATGATGGTTTCTTGAGCAGTAGCTAAAATTGCGCTTGTTTCTTTCAAGTTTGATAAATTTTACGTTTTTTCGAAGCGTAAAAATAACAATATTTTGGGGAAGGAGGCTTTATATAAAAGAAACTTTATTGTAAAATATGTTAATATTTTTTGTAATTTAGTCAGCCTTTTTAAAACGTTGGGAACAGAAGATGATGAGTAAAGAAATTGATTTATACGGAGCATTAAAAAAGTTTTTTGGTTTTGATCAGTTCAAAGGACTTCAAGAAGATGTAGTTAAGAGTATATTAAACAATCAAAATACCTTTGTAATTATGCCAACAGGTGGTGGTAAATCCTTATGCTACCAGCTACCTGCTTTAATGAAAGATGGTACAGCCATAGTAATATCTCCGTTAATAGCACTGATGAAAAATCAGGTAGATGCTATTCGTGGTATTTCTGAAACTCATGGTATTGCCCATGTTTTAAATTCTTCTTTAAATAAATCAGAAATTGCACAAGTAAAAAGTGATATTCAATCTGGAGTAACCAAGTTATTATATGTAGCTCCAGAATCTTTAATTAAAGAGGAATACGCCGAGTTTTTAAGAAGCCAAAACATCTCATTTGTTGCGATTGATGAAGCACATTGTATTTCTGAATGGGGTCATGATTTTAGACCTGAATACAGAAATCTTAAAAATATTATAAAACAAATAGATAATGTTCCTGTAATAGGATTAACTGCAACTGCTACAGAAAAGGTACAAGAAGATATTTTAAAAACTTTAGGAATTACTGATGCTAATGTTTTCAAGGCTTCTTTTAACAGGCCTAATTTATTTTACGAAGTACGTCCTAAAACTAAAGATGTTGAAAAAGATATTATACGTTTTGTAAAACAAAACCTAGGGAAATCTGGAATCGTATATTGTTTAAGTAGAAAAAAAGTAGAAGAAGTAGCTCAAGTACTTCAAGTAAACGGTATTAATGCAGTTCCTTACCATGCGGGTTTAGATGCAAAAACAAGAGCAAAACATCAAGATATGTTTTTGATGGAAGATTGTGATGTTGTTGTAGCAACTATTGCTTTTGGTATGGGGATAGATAAGCCAGATGTTAGATATGTTATCCATCATGATATTCCAAAAAGTTTAGAAAGTTATTATCAAGAAACAGGAAGAGCTGGTAGAGATGGAGGAGAAGGACATTGTTTAACGTTTTATTCCTATAAAGATATTGAGAAATTAGAGAAGTTTATGGCAAACAAACCTGTTGCTGAACAAGAAATTGGTCATGCTTTACTACAGGAAATTGTTGGATATGCTGAAACTTCAATGAATAGAAGAAAGTATTTATTACATTATTTCGGAGAAGAGTTTGATGAAGTAAATGGTGAAGGTGCTGATATGGATGATAATATGAAAAATCCTAAGAAAAAGCACGAGGCATCAGAAGATGTAGTTAAACTTTTATCTGTTATATCAAAAACTAACGAAATGTATAAGGCTAAAGAGATAGTCAATACATTAATTGGTAAAGATAATGCACTATTAAAATCACATAAAACACACGAACAGCCATTTTTTGGAATAGGAAAAGATAAATCCGACCATTATTGGATGGCTTTAATACGTCAAGTTTTAGTTGTTAAATATCTTAAAAAAGAAATAGAACAATACGGTGTTTTAAAAGTTACAGATATTGGAAAATCATATTTAGAAAATCCTTCATCGTTTATGATGACTGAAGATCATAAATATGATACAGATGATAGCGGAATAATAGTAAACCAAAAATCGTCAGCTATTGGTATTGACGATAAATTAGTGTCAATGCTAAAGGAACTGCGTAAAAAAGTTGGTAAACAACAAGGCGTACCACCGTTTGCAGTTTTTCAAGACCCTTCTATAAATGATATGGCTTTAAAATACCCTATAGATTTAGAGGAGTTATCAAAAGTTCATGGAGTAGGTGAAGGTAAAGCAAAAAAATATGGTAAAGAGTTTGTTAAACTCATTGCTAATTATGTAAAAGATAATGATATAACACGTCCAGACGATCTTATTGTAAAAAGTACAGGTGTAAACTCTGGTTTAAAGTTATATATTATTCAAAACACAGACAGAAAACTACCACTAGAAGACATAGCTAGCTCTAAAGGATTAGAAATGGGCGAGCTTATTAAAGAAATGGAGGCTATAGTTTACTCTGGAACAAAGCTTAATATAGATTATGCCATTGATGATTTGTTAGATGAAGATCAACAAGAAGAAATACATGAGTATTTTATGGAAGCAGAGAGTGATGGTATACAAGAAGCATTAGATGAGTTTGATGGTGATTATGATGATGAAGAATTACGTTTAATGCGAATTAAATTTACAAGTGATATTGCAAATTAAATATGAATATAGACGTAGATACATATATAAGTACACAAAAAAAATGGACGCAAGAATTACAAATCTTGCGTTCTCTGTTATTAGAACTTCCGTTAACTGAAACTATTAAATGGGGTGCACCAGTATATGTTTACAAAAATAAAAATGTTGTTGGTATCGCAGGTTTTAAAAATTATTTTGGTTTGTGGTTTTTTCAAGGAGGTTTATTGCTAGATGAGGCTAATGTTCTACAAAACGCTCAAGAAGGAAAAACCAAAGCAATGCGTCAATGGAGATTTTCATCAGTCAATGAAATCGATAAAGAGCTTCTTAAGTCTTATGTATTGGAATCTCTTGCTAATTTTGATCAGGGTAAGGAAATTAAACCAGATCGTAAAAGTAAAAAAGTTATACTACCTAAAGAATTAGATGCTATATTTACAGTAAATCAAGAGCTTAAAAAAGCTTTTTTAAAACTTACACCAGGTAAACAAAGAGAGTATGCTACTTATATAGAAGAAGCAAAAAGAGAAAAAACCAAAATAACTAGAATTCAGAAAATAACACCAATGATTTTAAAGGGTGTTGGTCTTAATGATAAGTATAAAAATTGTTAGATGAAACCCAAAACAATCTGGCTTATTTTTTATGTTTTGTTAATTTTTAATTTTTACAAATCATATGGTTGTAGCTGTTCACATGACAAAATAACTCAAGAGATATATGATAACTATTCATTAATTTTTATAGGAGAAATAATTGAAGTTGAAGATTGTGATAATCTAGGATATCAAAAGTTTACTTTTCAAGTTGAAAATATTTTTAAAGGTCAAACAACTAAATTTATTTCTGGTTTAAATAACTGTGGTGGAGTTTGCAATTTTTTATATGAAAAGGGACAAAAATGGTTAATTTATTCTAATCCTAGTAAGTATGGCTTAATAAATGACTCATATTTATGTAATCAAAGCATAATAATTAATGATCAAGAAGAAAGATTGTTATTACATAAAGATTACAACAATACTTATAAAAATAATTTAGAATCTGAAATTAGTTTTTTGAAGAGTAGAAAAACTGATGAGTCTAAAATAGTTAATTTTCAATTTATACAACTAATCCCTGTTTTAAAAAATATTTTAATCTTAGGTATTATTATTTTACTATTTTTTCTGTCTTTTAGCTTAAAAATTAAAATTTTACCATATAGTATTGGTCTTGGAATAATTAGTGGTTTGTTAATTTATAATTTAGTTAAAAACTATTATTTCACTAAGCTTACAGGTAAAATATCTTTACAATTTACATTGATGATGATATTTATTTTATTATCAAATCTTATTTATTTTCTTTCTACGAAAGAAAATATAAAATTCAAAAAATCACTTCTATTTAGCTTTTATTATTATGTTTCTAGTATTTTGACAACCATTTACATATTAATAGCAAATAATTACATAAATATTCAATATGACGAGAATTTTTATACAACAATTCTCTTTATTATAAGTCTTGGGTTACTATTTAGTATTTCTGCAGCTACACTTATACTATTACAAAAAAAAATAATTCTAAGAAAAAAGTAGCTATAATATTAGCTCAAATTAACTAATTTATAAATCTAAAGTTTTACTATTTATTAAAATTAAAAAATAATAGCTTTTAACTTTATAAATAAATACATTTTAGTTCTTGTTCTTCACTAATACTTTATCAATAGTAGCAATACTATCGCATCTAATTACATAAACATCAAGTAAGTCTCCAGTTACATAATATTCAGCACAAGGTTTTTGGCGTGGCTTACTTTTTTTAAAAGATACATCCCCTTCTCTTAAAAGTTTGCTTACCATTGCTGTATCAATATTATTTTGTTGTAAAGTAGTTAATGCATTTTTACTATATACTCTTTTTCTTACACGAATGGTTTTTAAGGTACGAGCATCCATACCATAATCAAAAGTAACTTCTTTTTTATTCCAAAAAAATAAAACAATAGGAACTCCTAATGAAACTCCTAATAAATACATTCCAACTCTCTTTAATAAATTCATGTGTTACTCTTATTGGGGTGCGAAAATACAGAAAAAGCTTATATAATCAATAAGTTTATATCTCTATATGGAATATCAAACCAATCAGCCACCGTTTTATTGGTTAAAATACCATGATAAAAATACATTCCGTTACGTAAACTTTTGTCAAATCTTGCTGCGTTTTCAAAACCGCCTTCTTCAGCAATATTCAATAAATAGGGGGTGAAAATATTACTGATTGATACAGAAGCTGTTCTAGCATATCGAGATGGAATGTTTGGAACACAATAATGAATTACACCGTGTTCTGTAAAAGTAGGTTTGCTATGTGTTGTAACTTTAGATGATTCAAAACAACCACCTCTATCAATACTAACATCAACAATAACAGCACCTTCTTTCATGTTTTCTACCATTTCTTCAGTAACTACAATAGGAGTTCTATCTTTTCCTCTAATAGCACCAATAACAACATCACAACGCATTAATGCTTTTTGTAATGCTTTTGGTTGTACTGTAGATGTGTACACTGGAGATTGAACAAATTGCTGAAGTCTTCGTAATTTAGTTATAGAGTTATCAAATACTTTAACTCTTGCTCCTAAACCGATAGCAGCTTTGGCAGCAAATTCACCCACTGTTCCTGCACCTAATATAACAACACTACTTGGTGGAACTCCACCTATATTTCCTAATAACAAACCATTTCCTCCGTTAGAGGTGGTCATCAATTCTGCAGCTATATGCATAGAGGCAAAACCTGCTATTTCACTTAATGATTTTACAACAGGAAATACCCCGTGTTCATCTTTTATATAATCGAAAGCAATCGCTGTAATTCTTTTTTTGGCTAAGGCTTCAAAATATTTTTTCTCTTGTGTTTTTAATTGTAAAGCAGATATTAAAACTGCTTGCGGATGCATGTATTCAATTTCATCCAAAGATGGTGGTTCAACCTTTAAAACAATATTGCAGCCAAACGCTTCTTTAACATCATAAGAAATTTTTGCGCCAGCCTCAGAGTATTCATTATCAGAATAGTTAGCACCTTCACCGGCACCCGTTTCAACAACAACACGATGTCCATGAGCTACTAAAGCAGAAACAGCATCTGGTGTTAAACTTATTCTTTTTTCTTCAAAATGGGTTTCTTTGGGTAAGCCAATATATAACTCGCCTTTTTGTTTTGAAATTTCTAACATTTCAGGCTGAGGAATTAATTGTTCTTTTGTGAAGGGAGATAATGAGCTCATTAACTGTTTTTAAGTTGAATATTTCGTTGTCCGTTTTCTAAAATTTCAATGTGAATTTCAGTAGCATTTAAAGGTAGTAAATTTTTAACATTCTCTGGCCATTCTATTAAGCACCAATTATTACTATAAAAATAATCTTCTACTCCCATATCGTAGGCCTCTTCTTCTTTTTCAATTCTATAAAAATCAAAATGATATACTGTTTCTTGGTTTACAGTTTCATATTCATTTACTAACGAAAAAGTAGGAGAGTTTGCTACATCTTTTACACCTAAAACTTTACACAACTCTTTAATTAACGTTGTTTTACCGGCTCCCATATTACCATTAAAAAGTAATATTTTGTGCTGAGAGTTTTCTACAATTTCTTGAGCAACGACTGATAATTCGTTTAATGAATAGTTTTTGTTCATAATGCAAATATAAAAAAGACCTTATATTTTTTTACAAGGTCTTTTTAGTATTTCTTTTTATCTATTTAGGATCATATATTCCACAAGGAATAATCATTTCTTCTAAAGAAATTCCTCCGTGCTGATAGGTGTTTTTATAATATTTTACAAAATGATTGTAATTATTTGGGTAGGCAAAAAATAAATCTTCTTTAGCAAAAATAAAAGGACTATTTATAGAAATTGAAGGAAGAAAAACATCTTTAGGGTTTTTTACTTCAAAAACCTCTTTTTCTTCATAACTTAAACTTCTTCCTGTTTTATAACGTAAATTGGCACTAATGTTTTTATCTCCAATAACTTTAGAAGGGTTTTTACAATTAATAGTACCATGATCTGTTGTAATAATCAGTTTTTGTCCTAATTGATGTGCTTTTTGAATAATTTCAAATAAAGGAGAGTTTTTAAACCAACTAACGGTTAAAGATCTGTAGGCTTTGTCATCTCCGGCTAATTCTTTTATAACCTCCATTTCTGTTTTTGCATGAGAAAGCATATCAACAAAATTATAAACAATTACGGTTAAATCGTTTTGTTTAGTACTATTGTAACTATCAGATAATTCTTTACCTGCTCTTAAAGAAACAATCTTATGGTATTCATGCTGAATATTTAAACTCAATCTTTTTATTTGTTCTGATAGAAATTCAGCTTCAAATAAATTTTTACCACCTTCATCAGTGTCATTTTTCCAATATTTTGGATACAATTTTTCCATTTCTGAAGGCATTAGGCCAGAAAATATTGCGTTTCTTGCATATTGAGTTGCTGTAGGTAAAATGCTAAAGTAAGAATGTTCTTTTTCTTTTTTGTAAAAGTTATTAATTAAAGGTTCTAAAACTCGATATTGATCATACCTTAAATTATCAATAACCACCCACAAAACACCTTGGTCTTTGGATAGGTTTGGAACTACATAATCTTTAAAAAAAGTATGTGATAGAGTTGGTTTATCTTCACTTGATGACAACCAGTTTTGATAATTCTTTTTAATAAATTTAAAAAATTGTGAATTAGCTTCAGCCTTTTGACTTTCAAGTATGCTTAACATACCAGTATCTTTAATATCTTCTAACTCAAGCTCCCAATGAACAAGTTTTTTGTATAAATCAACCCATTCTTCATGGTTATTTACCATTGATAGGTCCATAGCTATTTTTCTAAATTCCTGTTGATAATTAGAAGTTGTTTTTTCTGAAATTAATCTAGAGTGATCTAAATTCTTTTTTAAGCTTAAAAGTATTTGATTTGGATTTACTGGTTTTATTAAATAATCAGCAATTTTAGACCCTATGGCTTCTTCCATAATATATTCTTCCTCGCTTTTAGTTATCATAACAACAGGAAGATTAGGCTTAATTTGTTTAATTTGGGTTAATGTTTCTAATCCAGTTAAACCAGGCATGTTTTCGTCTAACAAAACAATGTCATAATTGTTTTCTTCTACTAAATCTATAGCATCAGTACCATTATTACATGATGAAACTTGATAGTTTTTTTGTTCTAAAAAAATAATGTGAGGTTTTAATAAATCAATTTCATCATCCACCCAAAGTATTTCAAATTTGCTCATAATTGTTTTAGTAGTTTACACAAATTAACGATTAAAACTGATTTATCGTGTAATTGTAAAAGCTAAAAATAAGTTAATTAAACGGTGTTTTGTTTGGTTTAGTTCATAAAATGCACCTATTTTTGTTATACATAGAACAATATTTACATTTTGAGTAAACAAAAAACTAACAAATTAAAAATATTAAACGATCCAATTTACGGATTCATTTCAATTCCAAATTCACTTATTTTTGATATTATAGAACATCCTTATTTTCAGAGATTACGCAGAGTAACTCAAATGGGATTATCAAATTTAGTGTATCCCGGAGCAAATCACACTCGTTTTCATCACGCCATTGGTTGTATGCATTTGATGCAAAAAGCAGTTCATGTTTTACGTACTAAAAATGTAGAAATTTCAAATAAAGAAGCCAATGCTTTGTATATAGCAATTTTATTGCACGATATTGGTCATGGTGCGTTTTCACACGCATTGGAGCATAGTATTGTTAATGGAATTGCTCATGAAGAAATTTCTTTAAAATTCATGAAAAAGCTTAATGAAAAATTTAAAGGAAAGCTAACGTTAGCAATTAAAATTTTTGAAGGTAAATATCATCGTTCTTTTTTTAATCAGCTTATATCAAGTCAGCTAGATATTGATAGGTTAGATTATTTAAAAAGAGATAGTTTTTTTACGGGAGTTGCAGAAGGAAATATTTCTTCAGATAGATTAATTACCATGATGAATGTTAAAAATGATGAATTGGTAATTGAGCAAAAAGGAATTTATTCTGTAGAAAAGTTTTTAATTGCAAGAAGATTAATGTACTGGCAGGTTTATTTACATAAAACATGTTTATCTGCAGAAACATTACTAGTAAAAACACTACAAAGAGCTAAAGAATTGGCTAAAAAAAATGTTGAGCTTTCAGCAAGTACACCTTTAAGGTATTTTTTATACAATACCATTAACGCAGAAAATTTTACGGATGAAACCCTTGATATATTTTCAACCCTTGATGATTATGATGTTTTATCTGCTATTAAAGAATGGGTTCATCATGATGATTTAGTTTTAGCAAAACTATCTTCAATGATTGTAAATAGAAAATTACTTAAAATTCAATTACAAGACAAGCCATTTACAACAAAACAGCTTGAAAAAATAGATGTTAGTTTTAAAAATGAATTAGGCATTGCAAAAGAAGATTTACATTATTTTAAATTTGAAGATAAAGTAATTAACCAAGCATATAATTCAGAAAAACCTATAAAAATCTTAACCAAAAAAGGAAAACTTAAAGATATTGCAAAAGCTTCAGATCAATTAAATCTTCAAACATTAACAAAACCCGTAATAAAATATTACGTTTGTTATCCGAAGAAATTTTTGTTGAATTAAAAGTATCTTCAGTCAATACATAAAATTTATTTACTTTTGCAATCTAATGAAGTTTACAGCAGAACAAATAGCAGGTATTTTAGAAGGTGATGTGGTTGGAAACCCAAACGAGGAAGTTTCTAAATTATCTAAGATAGAAGAAGGATGCAAAGGGTCGTTAACATTTTTAGCTAACCCAAAGTATAACAATTATATATATGATACGTCAGCATCAATAGTAATTGTTAACAAATCATTCACTCCAGAAAAAGAAATAGCAGCTACATTAATTAAAGTAGATGATGCTTATAAAGCCTTTTCACAATTATTAGAGTTTTACAACCAAGTTAAAAACAATAAAACAGGTAGAGAAAATCCTCATTTTATTGCATCAAGTGCTGAAATTGGAGAAAATGAATACATTGGTGCCTTTTCTTACATAGGAGAACAAGTGAAAATAGGTAAAAATGTAAAGATTTATCCAAATTCATATGTTGGAGACAATGTAGTAATAGGTGATAACACTATCGTTTTTGCAGGAGTTAAAATTTATTCTGAAACAATCATAGGTAAAAATTGTAAAATTCATTCAGGAACAATTATTGGTTCTGATGGATTTGGTTTTGCACCAGATGAAAATGGAGAATATCAAGCAGTACCTCAAACAGGAAACGTTATAATTGAAGATAATGTTGATGTTGGTTCTAATTCAACTATTGATAGAGCTACTTTAGGCTCAACAATTATTAGAAAAGGAGTGAAGCTTGACAATCAAATACAAATAGCTCATAACGTAGAAATAGGTAAAAACACAGTAATAGCTTCTCAATCCGGTATTGCTGGTTCTACTAAAATTGGCGAAAATTGTATGATTGGTGGACAAGTAGGAATTGTAGGTCATATTTCTATTGGGAATAATGTGAAAATTCAAGCACAATCGGGGATTGGTAGAAATTTAAAAGATAATGATGTTGTTCAAGGCTCACCAGCATTTGGTTATGGTGATTACAACAAATCATACGTGGTGTTTAAAAATTTACCAAAACTTGCAAAAACAATTAATAAACTAGAAAAAGATTTAAATACTCAAAAACCAAACAATGAGTAATAAACAAAAAACTATAAAAAACGAAATTTCTCTATCTGGTGTAGGATTACACACAGGTAATGAAGTAAAGATGACTTTCAAACCAGCGCCAGCTAATCACGGATTTGCTTTTAAAAGAGTAGATTTAGAAGGTCAGCCTGTAATAGAAGCTAAAGCAGACTATGTTACAACCACGCAAAGAGGTACCAACATGGAAAAAAATGGAGTACAAATAAACACTTCAGAACATGTTTTAGCAGCAGCAGTTGGTTTAGATATAGATAACTTATTAATTGAAATTAATGCTTCTGAGCCTCCAATTATGGACGGCTCTTCAAAATTCTTTATAGAGGCTTTAGAAAAAGCAGGTATACAAGAATTAGATGAAGAAATTGAAGAGTATGTTGTAAAAGAAATAATTTCATATAAAGATGAAGCTACAGGCAGTGAAGTAATTTTAATGCCTGCTGATGAATATCAGGTTACAACAATGGTAGACTTTGGGACTAAAATATTAGGAACTCAAAACGCTACCTTAGATACAATTTCAGATTTTAAAGAAGAAATATCATCGGCTAGAACATTCAGTTTTTTACATGAAATTGAGATGTTACTTGAAAACGACTTAATAAAAGGAGGTGACTTAAATAATGCTATTGTATATGTTGATAAAGAATTATCTGACTCAACTTTAGAAAAGTTAAAAAAAGCCTTCAATAAAGACGATATTAAAATTAAGCCAAACGGAATTTTAGATAATTTAGAATTACGTTGGGCCAATGAAGCTGCACGTCACAAATTACTAGATGTAATTGGTGATTTAGCATTAGTTGGTACTAGAATTAGAGGTAAAGTTATTGCTAATAAACCAGGTCATTTAGTAAACACTATGTTTGCTAAAAAGCTGGCAAAAATCATTAAGAATGAAAAACGTAATAATGTACCTAAGTACGATTTAAATCAACCACCTTTAATGGATATTCATCAAATAATGGATGTTTTACCACACAGACCTCCATTTTTATTGGTTGATAGAATTATAGAGTTATCAGATTCTCATGTAGTAGGAATGAAAAATGTTACCATGAATGAAGATTTCTTTGTTGGTCACTTTCCTGGAGCACCAGTAATGCCTGGTGTGTTACAAATAGAAGCAATGGCTCAAGCAGGTGGAGTATTAGTTTTAAGTACTGTACCTGATCCAGAAAATTACTTAACTTATTTTATGAAAATAGATAAAGTTAAGTTTAAAAGAAAAGTATTACCTGGTGATACTTTAATATTTAAAAGTGAATTAATTACCCCGATTCGTCGTGGTATTGCCCATATGCAAGCCTATGCTTATGCAAACGGTAAAATTGTTGCAGAAGCTGAACTAATGGCACAAATAAGTAAAGTAAAGTAATTATGAATCAACCTTTAGCATACGTTCATCCGCAAGCAAAAATTGCAAGAAACGTAGTTATAGAGCCCTTTACAACCATTCATGCCAATGTAGAAATTGGTTCTGGAACTTGGATAGGTTCTAATGTAACCATAATGGAAGGAGCAAGAATTGGTAAAAATTGTAGGATTTTTCCAGGTGCTGTTATTTCTGCTATCCCTCAAGATTTAAAATTCAACGATGAGGAAACTACTGTTGAAATTGGTGATAATGTAACCATTAGAGAGTGTGTAACTATTAATCGTGGTACTTCAGACAGAATGAAAACTGTGATTGGAGATAATTGTTTAATCATGGCTTATTGTCACGTTGCTCATGATTGTATGGTTGGTAACAATTGTATTTTTTCTAACAATTCTACACTAGCTGGTCATGTTACAATTGGAGACAATGTAGTATTGGCGGGTATGGTAGCTGTGCATCAATTTGCATCCGTTGGAAACCACGCTTTTGTTACAGGAGGATCGTTGGTAAGAAAAGATGTACCTCCTTTTGTAAAGGCGGCAAGAGAACCTTTATCTTATGTAGGTATTAATTCTATTGGTTTAAGAAGAAGAGGCTACACAACAGAAAAAATTAGAGAAATTCAAGATGTTTACAGAATTTTATTTCAGAAGAATTACAACAATAGTCAAGCAATTGATATTATTGAAGCTGAAATGGAAGCAACATCAGAGCGCGATGAAATTATACAATTTATAAAAGATTCTCATCGCGGAATAATGAAAGGATATTACAAAGCAAATTAATTAAAATGGCAACTACATCAGATATTAAAAAAGGGTTATGTATTCGTTATAACCATGATATTTTCAAAATAATAGAGTTTTTACACGTAAAGCCAGGTAAAGGTCCTGCTTTTGTTAGAACAAAATTAAAAAGTGTTACGTCAGGTAAAGTTATTGATAATACTTTTTCTGCGGGTCATAAAATTGAAGATGTACGAGTAGAAACTCGTTCTTATCAGTATTTATACCCAGAAGGTGATATGTATCATTTCATGAATACTGAAGATTATAACCAAATTACTTTAATGAAAGATTCATTAGATTCTCCAGATTTATTAAAAGAAGGAGAAGTGGTAACGGTTATTTTTAATGCTGAAGATAATTCACCATTATCAGTAGAAATGCCATCTCATGTGATTTTAGAAGTTACGCATACAGAGCCTGGAGTTAAAGGTAATACAGCAACTAATGCAACTAAGCCTGCAACTGTAGAAACAGGAGCTCGAATAAATGTTCCTTTATTTATTAACGAAGGAGACAAAATTAAAATAGATACAGAAAAAGGAGCTTATACAGAGCGTATTAAAGAATAAATATTTCCCGCATTAGCGGGATTTCTTTTCCATGAAATTTAAAGAAACTCAAACACTACAAAAAATTGCTACATTATTAAACATTGACTATGTAGGTGATCCAAATTTTACAATTACGGGTATTAATGAAATTCACGTAGTTGAAAATGGTGATATTGTTTTTGTAGATCATCCTAAATATTATGATAAAGCTTTAAATTCTGCTGCAACCACAATTTTAATAAATAAAAATGTTTTATGCCCAGAAGGAAAAACTTTATTAATTTCTGATGACCCTTTTAGAGATTTTAATAAAATAACAAAACATTTTAATCCTTTTATAGCTTCAAAACAAACTATTGCAGATTCAGCAGTAATAGGAGAGAACACTATAATTCAGCCAAATGTATTTATAGGTGAGAACGTTACTGTGGGAAAAAACTGTGTAATACATCCTAATGTAACAATTAATAGTAATTGTGTTATTGGTGATAATGTGATTATTCAGTCTAACACAGTATTAGGAAGTGATGCTTTTTATTATAAAAATAGACCCTCAGGTTTTGATAGATTAATTTCTGGAGGTAGAGTTGTTTTAGAAGATAATGTAGAATTAGGAGCCTCTTGTACAATAGACAGAGGGGTTACCGGAGATACTACAATTGGTAAAGGATCAAAAATTGATAACCAGGTACATGTGGGTCACGATACCTTAATTGGTAGTAAATGTTTAATTGCTGCTCAAACTGGTATTGCAGGATGCACTGTTATAGAAGATGAAGTAACTATTTGGGGGCAAGTAGGCGTAATTAGTGGACTTAGAATTGCCAAAGGTACTGTACTTATGGCACAAACAGGTGTTATGAAATCTTTAGATAAAGGCGTTTATTTTGGAACTCCTCAAAAAGAGTATCGCCAAACAATGCGCGAAATAGTATATTTAAAAAATCAAATCAATAAAGAAAAAAAGTAACATAAATTTAATTGGTATTCGTCAATTAAAAAGTTATTTTTGCTTGTCTTAAAAAATAAAATAAACAACCAATGAGTGTTTTAGTAAATAAAGATTCAAAAATTATTGTACAAGGATTTACAGGAAGCGAAGGAACTTTCCACGCAGGTCAAATGATTGATTACGGAACCAACATAGTAGGTGGTGTTACTCCAGGTAAAGGAGGACAAGAGCACCTTGGTAAACCAGTTTTCAATACCGTTGACGAAGCTGTACAAAAAGCAGGAGCAGATACTACTATCATTTTTGTTCCGCCAGCATTTGCTGCTGATGCAATTATGGAAGCTGCTGAAGCAGGAATTAAAGTAATTATTTGTATTACTGAAGGAATTCCTACAGCTGATATGGTAAAAGTTAAAGCTTATATTGATACTAAAGACTGTACTTTAATTGGTCCTAACTGTCCTGGAGTTATTACACCAGAAGAGGCTAAAGTTGGTATTATGCCAGGTTTTATTTTCAAAAAAGGTAAGGTAGGTATTGTATCTAAATCTGGTACTTTAACTTACGAAGCTGCTGATCAGGTTGTAAAACAAGGATTTGGAATTACTACTGCCATTGGTATTGGAGGAGATCCAATTATTGGAACTACTACCAAAGAAGCAGTAGAGTTATTAATGAATGACGATGAAACTGAAGCAATTGTAATGATTGGTGAAATTGGAGGTAACTTAGAAGCTGAAGCTGCTCGTTGGATTAAAGCTGATGGTAACCGTAAACCAGTAGTTGGTTTTATTGCTGGACAAACTGCACCAGCTGGTAGAACAATGGGACATGCAGGTGCTATTGTAGGAGGAGCTGATGATACTGCACAAGCTAAAATGAAAATATTAGCTGAAAATGGAGTTCACGTTGTAGAATCTCCTGCAAAAATTGGAGAAATGGTAGCTAAAGTTTTGGCTTAAATTTTACATAAAATATTTCTTAAAAATCCGTTGAATTTGTAAATTCAACGGATTTTTTATTACAAAATATTTAACTTAACTATGAAATTATTTAAAAAAACAAAATTGCTGCTTTTCAGTATGTTAGTAGTAGGATTGATTGGTTGTAAAACCAATAACAATTCATCATCAATAACTGCTGAGGAGAAAAATGACGCCAATGGATTTTCGTATACTACTTACACAAATGATCCCACAGGTTTACGTTTATATACTCTAGATAATGGACTAAAAGTATATTTAGGAAGAAATACAGAAGAGCCAAAAATTCAAACTTTAATTGCTGTAAAGGCAGGATCTACTTATGACCCCGCAGATAACACTGGTTTAGCTCACTATTTAGAGCACATGGTTTTCAAAGGTACAGATGAAATTGGTACAGTAGATTTTGAAAAAGAACAAGTTTACTTAAAAGAAATTTCTGATTTATATGAAAAACATAAAGCAGAAACTGATCTTGAAAAAAAGAAAGAAATTTATCAGCAAATTGATAAAAAATCTTTAGAAGCTTCAGAATTAGCAATTGCTAATGAGTATGATAATATGGTAAATTCATTAGGTACGCAAGGTACTAATGCATTCACATCTAGTGAGCAAACAGTATATGTTGGTAAAATACCATCTAATGAAGTAGATAAGTGGTTAATGGTAGAAGGAGAGCGATTTAGTAAATTGGTTTTACGTTTGTTTCATACAGAACTAGAGGCAGTTTATGAAGAATATAATCGTGGCCAAGATAATGATGGAAGAAAAATGTACGCTAAAATGTTAGAAGGACTTTTTCCTACACATCCATACGGAACTCAGACTACTATTGGTGAGTCAGAGCATCTTAAAAATCCATCTATGGAAGCAATTCATGCTTATTTCAATAAATATTATGTGCCAAATAATATGGCAGTAATTATGGTAGGTGATTTAGATTTTGATGAAACTATTGTAAAAGTAAATAAGGCTTTTGGAAATTATGAGCGTAAAGAAGTAGTTCATCCTACATTTGATGAAGTTGCACCATTAATTACTCCTGTTAAAAAAACAGTTTACGGACCAACGGCCGAAAATATTTATGTAGCTTTTAGAACACAAGGTGTTGGAAGTAAAGATGAAACAATAGTAACATTAATAGATTATATGCTAGCAAATTCGCAAGCAGGATTAATTGACTTAAATCTTAACCAACAACAAAAAGTACAAAGAGCTTCCTCTTTTACAAACTTTGATAATGACTATGGTTTTCATGTTGTTTATGGGGTACCAAAACAAAATCAAACTTTAGATGAAGTAAAAGAGTTATTACTTGCACAATTAGATAAAATTAAAAAAGGTGAATTTGAAGATTGGTTGCCAAGTGCTGTTGTTAACGATTTAAAATTATCTAGAATTCGTCAATACGAAAATGCAAGTTCTACAGCTTATGCATTTTTATCAGCATTTATTGGTGAGCAAGATTGGGATAATCGTTTAAAAATGTTAGACGATATGAAAAATATTAGCAAGCAAGATATTATAGATGCAGCTAATAGAATATATAAAGATAATTATGTAGAAGTACATAAGTTAAAAGGTGAAGATCCATCAATTGTTAAAGTTGAAAATCCTGGTATTACACCAATCAAATTAAATAGAGGAAAAGAATCTGACTTTAAAAAGAAATTTGCACAAGTAGAGTCAAAATCATTACAACCTAAATTTATTGACTATAAGTCTAAAATAAAAGAGGCTAAAACTGCAAATGGTATAGAGATTTCTTACATAGAAAATGAAACCAATGACTTGTTTAATTTAAATATCATTTTTGATATGGGAAGCGATAATGATAAAAAATTATCATTAGCTGCTGGTTACTTAGAATACTTAGGTACAGATAAATATAGTGCTGAAGAAATTAAAAAAGAGTTTTATAAATTAGGTGTTAATTATTACGTATCAACAGGTAATGATAAAACTTATGTTGGTTTAAGAGGGTTGAAAGAAAATTTACCAAAAGGATTAGAATTACTTGAGCACTTATGGGATAATGCAAAAGCAGATCAAGAAGCGTACGATAAATATGTAAATAAAATTTACAAAGAACGACAAGATGGTAAAACTCAAAAAGGTAATATTCTTTGGAATGGTTTGATGAACTATGGTATGTATGGTGAAAATTCACGATTAAGAAACATCATGCAAATAGATGAACTAAAAGAAGTTAACCCAGAGGAATTAGTAAGTTTAGTAAAAGACTTGAAGAATTATAAACAACGAATTTTTTACTACGGAAAAGATTTAGATGCTGCAATTACAGCATTAGATGCAAATCATAAAGTTTACGGTGATTTAAAAGAATATCCCGAAGCAGTAAAATATACTGAAACTGAAACAGGTGGAAATGTATACTTTACAAATTATGACATGGTACAAACCGAAATGTTATTTTTAGCAAAAGGAGAACCTTTTGATCCTAAAAACTTAGCAGCGTCTAGATTATTCAATACCTATTTCGGAAGTGGATTATCATCTATCGTATTTCAAGAAATTAGAGAAAGTAAATCTTTAGCATATTCAGCTTTTGCAGCTTATGATACTGCTTCAGAGAAAGGAAAACCAAATTATGTTTTAGCTTATGTTGGTACTCAAGCTAATAAGTTAGAGCAAGCAGTTGATGCAATGATGGATTTAATGAATAACATGCCTGAAGCAGAAAAACAATTTAATGCAGCAAAAGAAGCTACATTAAAAAAGATTGCTGCTGAAAGAATTACAAAATCAAATATCTTCTGGTCTTATGAACGTTTAAAGAAATTAGGAATTGAAAATGACAATAGAGAAGAAATTTATAATACTATTAAAAATATGACAATCAATGATTTGAAATCATTTTTTGATAATAATATAAAAGGAGAGAAGTACAATGTAATGGTAATAGGAAACAAGAAAGATCTTGACGTTAAGTCTCTTCAAAAGTTAGGCAAAATTCAAGAGTTAGAAGTTGATTATTTATTTAATTACGTTGATAAGAAAAAAATAAAATCTTAATTAACTTAGTTAATTAAAAGATTAAAATCCTGCTAAGATTAATTTTTTAGCAGGATTTTCTTTTTATATTTGAAATTCTAAAAACAACTAATTTAATGAAACTACTAGAAAACAAAACTGCAATTATAACTGGTGCTACCAGAGGTATTGGACGTGGAATTGCATTAGAGTTTGCAAAGCAAGGTGCTAACGTTGCTTTTACATATAATTCATCAGTTGACGCTGCAACTGCTTTAGAATCAGAATTAAAAGAATTTGGAGTAAAAGCCAAAGGATATCAATCTAATGCAGCAGATTTTGATGCAGCTCAAGATTTAGTTAAAAATGTATTGGAAGAATTTGGTACTGTTGATGTTTTAATTAACAATGCAGGTATAACAAAAGATAATTTGTTGATGAGAATTTCTGAAGATGATTTTGATAAAGTAATTGAAGTAAATTTAAAGTCTGTATTTAATTTAACAAAAGCAGTGGTTCGTCCAATGATGAAACAACGAGCTGGTTCTATAATTAATATGAGTTCTGTTGTTGGTTTAAAAGGTAATGCTGGTCAAGCAAATTATGCAGCATCTAAAGCAGGTATCATAGGATTCTCAAAATCAGTTGCTTTAGAACTAGGTTCTAGAAACATAAGAAGTAATGTAATTGCTCCTGGTTTTATAGAAACTGAAATGACAGCTAAATTAGATGAAAAAGTTGTTGAAGGTTGGAGAAATGAAATTCCATTAAAAAGAGGAGGATCACCAAAAGATATAGCAGATGCATGTGTATTTTTAGGTTCAGATATGAGTTCATATATTACTGGTCAAACCTTATCTGTTGATGGGGGAATGTTAACTTAGTATTTGATCATATAAAATAATCATAAAAAAAGTCTGTAAAATATTACAGACTTTTTTATTATACTAATTTTAATAAAAAAATAGGTAGTTTTTTACTTTGCTGAGAATCGCGTATTTGAAATTAATTTGAATAATTATACGAATAAGAGATTTTGAGAAGATTGGTATTTAGCTCATAATTTATCTTAAAATTAGAAATAAATTGACATATAAGATTTTTATATTGTATAACTGGTATAAGTAGATTATTCTTATAATAGTTAAATGAATAAATAGTATTTAAAAAAGCCTGTGAAAATTTTACAGGCTTTCTTCTACTTTGGGGATTATTAGCAGTAATTCTCGTTGGGGAACTACTTGTTAAATTCTTCAAAAGTTTCGTCATTATATATTAATATGACTTTAACTAATTTTTTATTATTTACTGAGACGGAGCTATTTGATTTATTTTCGTCTGATTGTGTGATTATTTTGTTATCAGTGAATAGAGTTGGAGCTTTTAAAAATGTTAAATCTTCAGCACTTTTAGTAACTTCTTTTTTGAAACTTTCAGTTTTTTTATCCTTCTTAGGAAAATTACCATCACCATACAAAAGCCAATATAAGTCTACATCTTCATAATTATTAACCACTTTCATAACAAAGTCTAAACTAGGTTTGTTTCTACCTGAAAGTAGGTGAGAAATACTTGATCTTTGCACATCAATAGAATCTGCAAATGTTGACGATGTTAAATTATAATGTTCTATAATTAATTTTATTCTATTTGAAATTGCTTCCGAATTCACAATTGTAATAAATTTACTTACTTTACAAATGTAATTATTAATTTTTAAATATCAAAATTTAAAAATTTAAAAGTAGCATTCTATTAAATCATTAAGTATTCGTTTAAATAAAATAGTCTAAAACTCTGTAAAACATTTATTTAAGTCACAGCTATAAGTTTTACTTATATAGTGTTTAACATAAGTTAAATTCAAACCAGTTATGAGTATACATAAGTAAAACACCTTAAAATTAGAGGTGTTTAATTCTGTAAACAAAATTTATTGGATAATTTAATGTTACATTTGTAAAATACATACATAAAAAAAGCACCTCATTATTTAAGAGGTGCTTCTTTTATTTAAGAATATTTTGCTTATTATTAACTAAATAATATCTTATTTAAATAATAATTAAAAGACTATTTATAATTTATTTTAAAGATTCAATCCATTTGCGAGCATTTACAAAAGCTTCTAACCATGGAGAGACTTCATCTTTTCTACCATCTATGTAATTTGCCCAATTCCATTGAAAAGTAGAACGCTCTATATGCGGCATTGTTACTAAATGTCTACCTGACTTATCACACATCATTGCTGTATTATAATCAGATCCATTAGGATTGTGTGGATAAGCATCGTAAGCATACTTAGCTACAATGTTATAATCACTTTCTTGTTTTGGTAATTTAAATTTACCTTCCCCGTGAGAAATCCAAACACCTAAGGTAGTACCTGCAAGTGTTGAAAGCATAATAGAATTATTTTCTTGAACTTTAACAGAGGTAAAACTACTTTCATGTTTTTTAGAATCATTATGAACCATTTTTCCATGAACATCATGTTCTGGATTAATAAGTTCTAATTCCATCCATAATTGACAACCATTACAAATTCCAACAGAAAGTGTATCTTTTCTATCAAAAAAGTTTTTTAATGCTTTATTAGCTTTTTCATTATACATAAAAGCACCAGCCCATCCTTTAGCTGATCCTAATACATCAGAATTTGAAAAACCACCAACAGCACCAATAAATTGAATATCTTCTAAGGTTTCTCTACCTGATATTAAATCTGTCATATGAACATCTTTAACATCAAAACCAGCAAGATACATAGCGTTAGCCATCTCTCTTTCTGAATTTGAACCTTTTTCACGTATAATTGCAGCTTTTGGTCTGTTAGTTACATTACCAACTATATCACTTATTTTTCCTGTAAAATGTGTAGGGAATTGATATTTTAAAGGTTGTTTTTTATAATTATTAAATCTAGCCTCAGCTAAATTATTGGCTGTTTGTTTTTGATCTAATAAATAAGATGTTTTATACCAAGTATCTCTTAGTTCAGATACCGAAAGTGCATAAATATCATTATTATTTTTAATATTTAATCTATCAGATTCTGTAACAGTACCTATTTTAGTATATGATATATTTTGATTGTTAAATACTGTTTCAATACTATTGTCAGTAGATTGTATTACAATTCCTGCATTTTCAGCAAATAGAACCTTAACAGTATCTTCTTCGTTTAAGTTTGATAAGTCGATGTTAGCCCCAACATTAACATCAGCAAAACAAAGTTCTAATAGCGTAGTTATTAAACCACCTGAAGCAACATCATGTCCAGCAACTATTTTCCCATCTACAATTAACTGCTGAATAGTATTAAAGGTATTCTTAAACTGTTGGGCATTTTTAATAGTAGGAGCTTCTGAACCTATGGTATTTAAAATTTGAGCAAATGAACTTCCTCCAAGTTTAAAATTGTCATCAGACATATTAATGTAATAAATATCACCTTTGTTTATTTTAAATACAGGCTCGATTACTTTTGTAACATCATTGCAATTTGCAGCAGCTGAAATTACAACTGTACCCGGAGAGATAACCTCTTCATTTGGATACTTTTGTTTCATGGATAAAGAATCTTTACCGGTAGGAACATTAATACCTAAATCGATAGCAAATTCTGAAACTGCCTTAACAGCTTTATATAAACGAGCATCTTCTCCTTCGTTTTTACAAGGCCACATCCAATTTGCAGATAAAGAAACAGAAGCTAATCCATCTTTTAATGGAGCCCAAACTATATTTGTTAAAGCTTCTGCAATAGAGTTTTTACTACCAGCTTCAGGATCTATCAATCCAGAAATAGGAGAGTGGCCAATTGTGGTTGCTATTCCTTCTTTACCTTTATAATCTAGTGCCATAACACCTACATTATTTAAAGGTATTTGTAAAGGTCCAACACATTGTTGTTTAGCAACTTTTCCACCTACACATCTGTCAACTTTGTTTGTTAACCAATCTTTACAAGCAACGGCCTCCAACTGTAAAACTTGCTCTAAATACTTTTGTAAATCTTTAGAATCATAACTTTTACTTTTGTAAATATTGTTTACAATTGTATCATTCATGATTGTTTTTGGAGAACTTCCAAACATATCATTTAAATCTAAATCCATTGGTTTATTTCCATTTGATTTAGATTCAAAAGTAAATCTGTGGTTGTTAGTTACATCTCCAACTGTATACATTGGTGAACGCTCACGCTCTGATATTCTTTCTAGTTTTTCTAAATTTTCTTTACCAATAACTAATCCCATTCTTTCTTGAGATTCGTTACCAATTATTTCTTTATTAGATAATGTTGGATCACCAACAGGTAATTTATCCAAGTCTATTATTCCACCAGTATCTTCAACTAATTCAGATAAACAATTTAAATGTCCACCTGCACCGTGATCATGAATAGATACAATTAAATTCTCATCACTTTCAACCATTCCTCGAATAGCGTTTGCAGCTCTTTTTTGCATTTCTGGATTAGAGCGTTGTACAGCGTTTAATTCGATACCAGAAGAAAATTCACCTGTATCTGCTGATGATACTGCTGCACCACCCATACCAATTCTATAATTTTCACCACCTAGAATAACAATTTTATCACCGTTTTGAGGTGTTTCTTTAATTGCTTGGTCTATTTTTCCGTATCCAATTCCACCAGCTTGCATAATAACTTTATCAAAACCAAGCTTTCTGGCATCTTCTTCATGTTCAAAAGTTAATACGGAACCACAAATTAATGGTTGTCCAAATTTATTACCAAAATCAGAAGCTCCATTAGATGCTTTTATTAAAATATCCATTGGGGTTTGATATAACCACTTACGTTCATCCATGGCTTTTTCCCATGGTCTATTTTCCTCTAAACGAGAGTAAGATGTCATATATACTGCAGTACCTGCTAATGGAATTGATCCTTTTCCACCTGCTAAACGATCTCTAATTTCTCCACCAGAACCAGTTGCTGCTCCGTTAAAAGGTTCAACAGTTGTAGGGAAGTTATGTGTTTCTGCTTTTAGTGATATAACAGATTCAAATTCTTTTGTTTCGTAAAAATCAGGTTTATCAGCACTCTTAGGTGCAAATTGTTCTACTTTTGGGCCTTTAATAAATGCAACATTATCTTTATAGGCAGAAACAATATCGTTTGGATTTTGTTTTGAGGTTTCTTTTATTAATTTAAATAATGATGTTGGTTGCTCTTCACCATCTATAATAAAGGTACCATTAAATATTTTATGTCTACAATGCTCTGAGTTTACTTGAGAAAAACCAAAAACTTCAGAATCGGTTAACTTTCTTCCAATTCTTTCAGAAACCTCGTTTAAATAAGTAATTTCTTCATCACTTAAAGCTAAACCTTCTTGTTTATTGTATGCTGCTATATCATCAATTTCTAAAATAGGCTCAGGAGTAATATCAATTGTAAAAGTATTTTGATTTAATCCATTAAATTTTTGAGAGATCATTGGATCAAAATCAGAAAAATTTTCAGCGACAGCTTCAAATTCTTCAATTCTAATAATACCATCAACACCCATATTTTGGGTAATTTCAACAGCGTTGGTACTCCAAGGAGTTATCATGGCTGCCCTAGGGCCAACAAAAAAGGCGTCAATAGACGCCGAGTTTATTATATTTTGATTACCAAATAACCAAGTTAATTTAGAGATACTTTCTTCTGTTAATTCTTTTGATGTTTGCACAGCAAATACTTTACTGCTTATGTTTCCAAAGAAATGAATCATGTTGTTATGTTTGTGTTGTTGTTTATGAAAGACACAAATTTACTTTTTTTAGTTGGATTTCAATCAAAAAAAAACTCGTAAATTTTACGAGTTTTTATTTTTTATTTGTGCTTATTCTTCTTTAATTTTTTCTGGAATTCTATCACGCTCTATTTTACCTTTTTTAATGGCCTTATAGTTTTCATAACAATTTAAAACGGCTTCAATCATTTGTAAATCACTAGCTTTTTTAATAAAATATTCAGAGTAATTACAATCTGTTAAAAGTTTAGCTAATTGTTCTTTATCCATTTCAAGGTATTCCATCATAACCTCTCTATCAAATTTACCTGCTAACATTTTACGTAAATCATCTTCTTTTTTTAATTTTTGAAGCTTTTTTAACTGTTTAGGCTTTTTTCCAAATAAATTGTAAACCAAATCTACTGGATTCATTAGTTTAGCAATAGGAGACGTAGATAATTTTTGAGGCTTTCCTATTTCATACGTTTGTCGTAGGCCGTTAATATGGATTCTATTAAATCTATCAACTGGAACTTGTTTTACATCAATTTCTAAAACACCTATTAACTTGGTAGATTTAATAACAACTTCTTTTACCTCTTCAGGTTTTTCGTTAAGTTCAATAACTAACTCATTTCCTTTTAAAAGGTCGTTAGTAACTTTTAGTTTTATAGATTCGTATCCTAAAAAAGAAACTAATACAGTATCACTTTCTTTAGCGGTTAATTGAAAAAGACCTTTTTCGTTCGTAATTGTTCCGTTAACTGAATTTAAGTTTAATATATGTGCTGCACTTAAAGCTTGTTTATCTTCAGAGTCTACTACCTGACCTTTTAAAACTGAGTTTTGGCCATAGGTTAGGGTGTTTATTAGTAAAAATATTACTAGGGGTATTAATTTCTGCATAATGCAATATTACGGATAAAAACGTTGATATGAGTTAATAATTTGTGAAAGTAAATTACAAAAAGTAGAACATAAAAAAACACTTCAGAAAAGAAGTGTTTGTGTTAGTGCGCGTAACTGGAGTCGAACCAGCACGTCCTTACGGACACAAAGCCCTCAACCTTGCGCGTCTACCAATTCCGCCATACGCGCGTAAACTAAAAAAGTTAAGCAAAATGCTTAACTTTTTTTGTGACCGGGCTGGGGCTCGAACCCAGGACCCTCTCCTTAAAAGGGAGATGCTCTACCAACTGAGCTACCCGGTCATTGCTTTTCGTAAAAGCGAGTGCAAATATACATCTGTTTTTTAAATTATGAAAGGTTTTTTAATTTTTTTTCTAATATTTTTGTGAAAAAATATTTCTGACATGAAAATCATTTTATTGGGTTATATGGCTAGTGGTAAATCTACAATTGGTAAACAATTGGCAGCTACATTATTAATCCCATTTGTAGATTTAGACAACTATATTGAAGAATGCGAAGGGAAATCAATAAAAAAAATATTTGAAGAAGAAGGAGAGATCTATTTTAGGAATAAAGAGCATGAATATTTAAAAGAATTATTAAATAAAAATGAAGATTTTGTTCTTTCTTTAGGTGGAGGTACTCCTTGTTATGCTGGTAATATCGATGTAATTAATTCTTACACTAATGTAATTTCTGTTTATTTAAGAGCAAATATTGGAACTTTAGTGAATAGGTTAGAGCTGGATAGAGTTAATAGACCATTGGTAGCAAGCCTAACTAATGAACAGCTCACAGAGTATATTGCTAAACATTTGTTTGAAAGACAATTTTACTATAATCAGGCAAAAAACGTAATTACTATTGATTCAAAAAGTATGGAAGATATAGTAGATGAAATTAATAGCTTATTAAGTTAAATAAGCTATTGTTTCATCATTATTAAATTCAACAACCACATGTTCTTTTATTGAAGTTGATAATGAAATTCCTTTAAAATCAGCTTTAACAGGATATTTTTTATGGTTTCTATTAACAAGAACAGCGGTTTTAAACTTTTTTAAAGGAACATCTAAAAAGTGTTTTATACCATATATTAATGTTGTTCCAGAGTTTAATACATCATCAACTAAAACTAATGATTTATTTTTATAATCTTGAGCGGGTAGAGAAGTGGTTATAGGCTCTAAAGGTTTCTTTTTGTTTATAGATACTTTACATAAAGTTACTTCTATGTCAGAAATATCTTTTAATACAATAGCTATTTTTTCAGCAAAAATATAACCGTTATCAGCAATTCCAGCTAAAATAACTTCTTTCTCTTTGTGGTTAGCTTCATAAATTTGATAAGCTATACGCCTAATTTTATGATTTATTTCAGTGGTGTTTAATATAATATTTTGAGCAGCTGTTGTCATAAAGTAAATTTAAAAATCATTCGGATTAGTATCGTCGTAATAATCATCAATATCTCTTCGATCTTTTTTTGTGGGTCTACCAGTACCTTTTTTACGGTAATAGTCTTTAGCAAATTTAAGAAGTTCTGTTTTTTCAAACTCTTCTTTAGGCGTTAAATCTTTTCTATATAAGTCAACTAATTTTGCGCCAACTCTATTTGGTGGTATATCTAATACCTTTATTTTATAGTTAATTTGATTTTTTCTTACAGTAATAACCTCGTTTCCAAAGATTTCTTTAGATGGTTTAAGGTTATTACTATCAATTTTAACATGTCCTTTTTTGCAAGCATCGGTAGCTAAACTTCTAGTTTTAAACAATCTAATACACCATAAGTACTTGTCTATTCTCATACAATTCGTTAAAATTTATTTATTCATTTTTAGCAAAGGTATAAAAATGGTAAATTGCGCCATAAAATTAAATAATTAATGACAAAATTTAGATACCTTTTAGTAGTAGCTTTTATTGGATTGATAGTTGCTTGTGGAGGAGATGGAGGAAGCACCGTAGATAATTTCGATCATGCATCCCAGTCTGTAATTGACAACGATTCGTTGGTGAGTTTTTTTAAGAAACATTATTTTGATGTAGCTACAGATTCTGTAAAACCATTGATTGATGGTGAAACAGCTCTTTTTGATGATGAAAATTTAAAAATCCAAGAAGTTACAGAAACTATAGATGAAGAGGATATAGATTTTACATTATATTACTATGTAATTAATGAAGGTGTAAATGACGATAAAGGTTACCCTTCAGTAGTAGACTCCGTATTTGTTAATTATTCAGGACAAAGAGTTGTTAGAACAGATAGTTTAAGCGCTAGTAACTTTGATGCTAACAATAGATTATGGTTTGCATTAAGTGGAGTAATTAGAGGATGGTCTTATGGTTTCACCCACTTTAAAGGAGGTGTAAATGTTACAGGTAATGGACCAATTACCTACGAAAACCCTGGAAAAGGTATTTTATTTATACCTTCAGGTTTAGCTTATAGAAATGTTGGTTCAGGATCTATTTTGCCTAACGAGCCTTTAATGTTTTACATAGAATTATTAGACTTAGTACCAGAAACTGATATTGATGGAGATGGGGTTCCTTCTATTTACGAAGATATTGACGGTGATGGTAAGCCATGGAATGACGATACAGATGGTGATTTTTCAGCTAATATGTTTGACTCTGACGATGACGGAGATTTAATATTGACAAGGTTTGAGGACGCAAATAATGACGGTGACCCAAGAAATGACTTTAGTGATCCTGACAATCCAACACTACCAGATTATTTAAATAGAAATATTAGAGTAAGTAATCAATAAACATTATAAATAAAAAAAACCGCATTAAATGCGGTTTTTTTTATAATTCTAATGAAACACCAATAATAATTTGGTTTACTCTAGTATCAAAATTACTTTCTGAATTGGTAATTCCGTTAACATATTTTGTTTCTGTGTCAGATAATGCTCTTTCCCAACGTAAATCAACACCAAATCTTCCTAGCTGCACTCCAGCACCAAACTGAAGACCAACTGTAAATCCGTCTGCTTCTACATCACGAATATCATCAGTATCAAAGTCTGCATCTAAAATATACTGAAACGATGGACCTCCATAAACTCTTCCTATTTTTAAAACTTTTGTTCCTAATAAAACAGGAATATCTAATTTTTGAAAATCATAAGTAGTAGTTTTTGTTTGAACAGAATTGTTGTACTGAACCTCATTACTTAGACTAGTATATACTAATTCTGGTCTTAAAAATAAACCTAAAGCTGGTATTTTAGCTTGAACAAATACTCCTGCATGAAAGCCTGTTTTACTTTTAGCGCCAGAAAACACATCATCTTTCACTTCTTCAAATGAATCTGAATTGTAATTTATTCCTGCTTTTATTCCAAATTTAGCCTGAGCTGAACTCGTTTGCGTGTAAGCAAACACTAAACAAATAATTAAAACTAGTTTTTTCATAATTTAAAAATTTAATTGTTGTACATAAAAAAAACGGCAATTAAGCCGTTTTATTTTTATTTTCTTTTAATAACTTTTTTCACTGCTTCTATAACAGCTAAGTCATTTATTTGATATTTTTCCATCAGTTCTGCAGGTGTAGCAGATTCTCCAAATGTATCATTTACAGCAACAAACTCTTGTGGAGTAGGGTTGTTAGTTGCTAAACAACGTGCAACGCTTTCACCTAAACCTCCAAATTTATTATGCTCTTCAGCAGTAACAATACATTTTGTTTTTGCTACTGATTTTAAAATAGCGTCCTCATCTAAAGGTTTGATAGTGTGAATATTAATTACTTCAGCAGAAATTCCTTCTTCCGCAAGTTTTTCAGCTGCTTGTAATGATTCCCAAACTAAATGCCCTGTAGCTACTATTGTTACATCTGTACCTTCAGTAAGTTGAATTGCTTTACCAATTTTAAACTCTCCTTGTGGCATAAATACAGGAACTTTTGGTCTACCAAAACGTAAATACACTGGTCCATTATGTTCAGCAATTGCTATTGTAGCTTCTTTGGTTTGATTATAGTCACAGGTGTTAATTACTGTCATACCCGGTAACATTTTCATTAAACCAATATCTTCTAATATTTGATGAGTTGCTCCATCTTCACCTAAAGTTAACCCTGCATGAGATGCACAAATCTTTACATTTTTATGAGAATAAGCAATTGATTGACGAATTTGGTCATAAACTCTACCCGTTGAGAAGTTAGCAAAAGTACCTGTAAAAGGTATTTTTCCACCAATTGTCATACCAGCAGCAATTCCCATCATATTTGCTTCTGCAATTCCAACCTGATAAAATCTTTCTGGGTGATTAGCAGCAAATTCATTCATTTTTAATGAACCTGTTAAATCTGCACATAAGGCAACTACATCAGGATTTGTTTTTCCTAATTCAGTTAATCCGTCTCCAAAACCAGATCTAGTGTCTTTTTTTTCTGTGTATGTGTATTTTTTCATTGTTGTGTTGTAAAAGAGCGTCAAAAATAAACTTTTTAAAAAGATAGCCGCTTAAAAATTCATCAATTCTTTATATAATTTATGAACAGGTAATCCAACTACGTTAAAATAGCTTCCTTTTATATGTGTAATACCTATTTTACCTATCCATTCTTGTATTCCATAAGCACCTGCCTTGTCATAAGGCTGATAGTTTTCTATGTAATAATTAATTTCTTCATCAGTTAATGTTTTAAAGGTAACTTCTGTAGTATCGTTAATTATTTTTTGATTTTCTTTTGAGGTAATACAAATTGAAGTAATTACTTTATGAGTGTTTGCTGATAGGTTTGAGAGCATTTTAAAAGCCTCATTATAATTTTTAGGTTTACCTAAGGCGGTATTATTAAGCCATACAATAGTGTCGGATGTGATTAAAATATCATTATTATTTAATTCATTTGTAAAGGCATCTGCTTTAAGTTTCGATAAATAATCTGTGATTTCTGAGGTTTTTAAATGTTTAGGGTAAATTTCTTCAATATCTTTTAGTCTGATTTCGAAATCTATATTTAAATCTTTTAAAAACTGTTGTCTTCTGGGAGAGCCAGAAGCTAATATTATGTGGTGATTTGATAATTTATTTTGAAGCATTTCTTAGGAAAAATGACATTAAGGGAATAGCTAATACAGTAACTAAAAAAACAAAATTTAAAATACGTACAACTTTATCATAGTCTTCATTAGTTTTAGATTTTTTAAATTTTGATAAACATATAATTTGTGGAATCAACATAGTGAAAAGTACTATTAAAGCGACCTCAATATAATCATGTAGATAAACTAGTAAAGATGTTGTTACAAGTATTATAAAAAATGATATGTTGGTAATTACTTTTTTTGTGGTTTTTTCACCTAATACAATAGGTAGATTTTCGTCCGTTTTATTTTTGAAAATTTTATACTCACATAAATCACTAATAACACTCTTGGCGAAGTTTGATACAAATGATATTGTTATGTAGTAAATTACAATCAACTCTATTTTTAAAAAAACTTCCCATTGATTAGCGGTTAGTGAAGTAGGAGAGTCCATCCACCAGATTAACATAAAATTTCCGGATTTAACAAAAGAAGGAAAAATATTGTTAATTATAGTTTTTGGTTTGGAATTTTTAGCAAACCAAATGGTAGAAAGTGATACTAAAATAAATACGAAAGAAAATTGAGGTTTATTGATGCTTAATGATACGTAAGAACCTAAAAATATGCCTATACATGCAAAAAATAAAAAACCTTTTTTTAGGTTATTAGAAGTAAAAAATGATAAATACGATTCTTTATCATGGTAAAATTTAATAAACGAGCCAGATATGTATAGTGATATACTGGAAGCTATTAACATTAGTAAACCATGAAAAGTGATAGAAGTGTTAAAGTCAAAGCCTTCTAAAAAACTAATTTTGGTAAGAAGTAGAATTAAAATTATAGATAAAACATTACGCCAATCTATAATTTTAGTTAAATCTTTAAACATATCTTACTTAAACTCTTTTTTAATACGATCTAAATTTCTTTTGTTATCACGGTCTTTAATTGTTTGTCTTTTATCGTGTGTCTTTTTACCTTTTGCTAGTGCAATGTCTAATTTTGCCCAACCATTATCATTAATGAATAAACGAAGTGGAACAATAGTATTTCCTTTGGATTCTACTTCTCTTTCTAATTTTTTAAGTTCGTTTTTATTCAATAATAAGCGACGTTCACTTTTGGGATTATGATTAAAATGATGACCGTATAAATATTCTTCAATATACATATTTATCACAAATAATTCACCTTTATCATTAAATTCACAAAAACTCTCGGTAATTCTAGCTTTACTTTGACGAATTGATTTTATTTCTGTACCTGTTAATTGAATACCAGCGGTATATTTATCAATTATTTCGTATTCGAAACGAGCTTTTTTATTTTGAATATTTATTTTCTTCTGCATTCTAAAATTCTAAATCCTATTACTAACTTAATTCATGAATAGTGTATGCAATATACTATTTTGTAGGGTTAAATAATAAGAAATATAAAAAAAGACCGCATTAAGCGGTCTTTTAAATTGTTTATAAATAAGGCGACTTATTCTAAGTTTAATAATACTCCTGAAGCTTTGTCTCCTATTACAGTAATAATATATAAGTTACCGTATTTAGTATCATCAATTTCTTGATACTTTTCAGCACCTAAAATCATATTTGCTAATTGAGGAGTTGTGTTGCTGTGTCCTACAACCAACACTGTTTTACCTTTTGTCATGAATTTAAAAGCATCATCATACATTTTTGTTTGATCAAATTTGTATGTAGGTATTTTGTTAGCCGTTGCAATAGGTTTAGCTGTTAACTTCGTTCTTTTGTAATCTGTTGAATAAATAGCATCAAACTTTGTGTTTTCAAAAATAGAAACCCATTTTTTAGCTCTATTTATACCATCTAAACTTAATACCGGATCATTATCGCCAGCATCAAACAATGATTTTTCTGCGTGACGTATTAAATAATAAGTAGTTACGTTTTCTTCTTGTGCAAAAGAAGCTAACGAACAAAAGGCAACTAATAATAATGTGTAAAAATTCTTCATATAAAATTTTATTTTGTGCAAAAATAAAAAACGACGCGATATTACGTCGTTTTTATTTTAAAATTATACTGGATTAATTACTTTCTACAAGCTTTGATGGATTTCTAAAAACTAAATCACCATCAAAAGCATCTAGTAAAATCATTGAATCACTTGTTACGTTACCTGCTAGAATTTCTTTTGATAATTGATTTAATACCTCTTTTTGAATAACTCTTTTAACAGGTCGTGCTCCGTATTCTGGTTGAAATCCCTTTTCAGCTAAATAATTTATAGCTTCATCAGTCGCTTCCAAAGTTATGTTTTGCTTATCAATCATCTTTTTAACAGCATTTAATTGTAATGAAACAATTTGTTTAATGTTATTTTCAGATAACGGAGTAAACATAACTATATCATCAATTCTATTTAAAAACTCTGGCCTAACAGTTTGTTTTAATAAACCTAATACTTCAGATTTAGCCATTTCCATAGTAGTATGAATATCTGCTTTTAAGTTTTCAAATTTTTCTTGAATAATATGACTTCCCATGTTAGATGTCATAATTATTATCGTGTTTTTAAAATCAGCCATTCTCCCTTTATTATCTGTCAAATGACCTTCATCTAATACTTGTAATAAAATATTAAATGTATCTGGGTGTGCTTTTTCAATTTCGTCTAATAAAACTACTGAATAAGGTTTTCTTCTAACAGCTTCTGTTAATTGACCGCCTTCATCATATCCAACATACCCTGGAGGCGCACCAACTAACCTACTAACCGAGTGACGTTCTTGGTACTCACTCATATCTATTCGAGTCATAGCATTTTCATCATCAAATAAATATTCGGCTAAAGCTTTAGCTAATTCAGTTTTACCAACTCCTGTTGTACCTAAAAACAAGAAAGAACCTATAGGTTTATTAGGGTTTTGTAACCCTGCTCTTGATCTTCTAACAGCATCTGCTACAGCTTCAATAGCTTCTTCTTGACCAACAACACGCTTATGAAGCTCTTCTTCTAATTTTAAAAGTTTTTCTCTTTCAGATTGAAGCATTTTGGTAACAGGAATTCCTGTCCATTTTGCAACTACTTCAGCAATATCATCATACGTTACTTCCTCTTTAATTAAAGATACACCTTCTTGATTTGCTAAGTTTTCTTGATGTTTTTCTAATTCTTCTTGTGCTTCTTTTATTTTACCATAGCGTAATTCTGCTACTTTACCGTAGTCTCCATTTCTTTCTGCTTTTTCTGCTTCAATTTTATAATTTTCAATGGCTGTTTTTAATTGTTGAATTGTATCAACAACGCTTTTTTCTGATTGCCATTTTGCATTTATTTCATTACGCTCTTCTTTTAAATTTGCTAAATCTGCATTTAAAGACTTCAGTTTTACTTCATCATTTTCTCTTTTAATGGCCTCGATTTCAATTTCTAATTGCATTATTTTCCTGTCTAAAACATCTAACTCCTCTGGTTTTGAGTTGATTTCCATACGTAATTTAGAGGCAGCCTCATCCATCAAATCGATAGCTTTATCTGGCAAAAATCTACTAGTAATGTATCGTTGCGAAAGTTCAACAGCACCAATAATAGCATCATCTTTAATTCTTACTTTATGATGAGTTTCATATTTCTCTTTAATACCTCTTAAAATTGAAATTGCACTCTCTGTATCGGGTTCATCAACTAAAACCTTTTGGAATCTGCGTTCTAAAGCTTTGTCTTGTTCAAAGTACTTTTGATATTCATCTAGGGTAGTTGCACCAATAGCTCTTAATTCACCACGCGCTAAAGCAGGTTTTAAAATATTGGCAGCATCCATAGCTCCCTGTCCGCCACCAGCTCCAACCAAGGTGTGAATTTCATCGATAAATAGCACGATATCACCGTCTGATGTGGTTACTTCTTTGACAACTGATTTTAAACGTTCTTCAAACTCTCCTTTGTATTTAGCACCTGCTATTAAGGCCCCCATATCTAAAGAGAAAATTTGCTTTTGTTTTAAATTTTCTGGCACATCACCCCTAATGATTCTGTGTGCTAAACCTTCTGCTATGGCTGTTTTACCTGTTCCGGGTTCACCTACTAAAATTGGATTGTTTTTTGTTCTTCTCGATAAAATTTGAAGTAAACGTCTAATTTCTTCATCTCTACCAATTACCGGATCTAACTTACCATCTAATGCAAGTTGGTTTAAATTTTTAGCATATTTATTTAAAGAATTATAAGTTTCTTCAGCACTTTGTGAGGTTACTCTGCTTCCTTTTCTAAGTTCATTAATGGCGCTCTCAATATCTTTTTCAGAAGCACCTTGGTCTTTTAAAGCTTGTGCTATAGCGCTTTTAGATTTAATTAATGCTAAAATTATATGTTCTGTAGCGACATACTCATCGTTTCTTTTTTTGGCAATTACAGCAGCTTCTGTTAGTGTTTTGTTCGCTTCTCTAGACAACATTAATTCTGCACCTGTAACCTTTGAAAAGCTTTCTAATTGCTTATTTAGTATTTGAGAAACAATATCTATGTTTATGTTTAATTTTTTTAAAATAAAAGGCAATACATTCTCATCTACCTGCAACAATGCTTTAAACAGGTGTTCGTTTTCTATTTGATTATGGCTATACTCTTGGGCTATTTGTTGCGCCATTTGTATAGTTTCTTGAGATTTTATGGTGAAATTATTAAAATTCATATGTTTATTTTTTTATTTGTAGTGTTTCAAAATCAATACCAGTTATGTAAATGGTTATAAATCAGTCAAAATGACTGATTTCATATTGTTTTTACTGACGTTTTGACGTTTTGACGTTTTGAAAGTATTGCATATCAATAACGACTTAGAGTTAAAATCAAAATATATTATGTTTAAAAAACTATTCAATAAAAATAAAAAAGAGAATAACAACGAGTTAGCAACTAATGAAGCTAAAGTTAACTGGCAACCTTTAACAGATGTAAAACAATTAGCAGAAATTAATTTAGCTTCTAAAAATGAGGTTGTTGCAATTTTTAAGCACTCTACAAGATGTATTGTTAGCAGTACAGTTATTAAAAATTTTGAAAAATTACTTGGTAATAATGTTATAGATAACACCATTTATTATTTAGATTTATTGAGCTATAGAGAGGTTTCTAATGCAATTGAAGCACAATATCAGGTAATGCATCAATCTCCTCAATTACTGTTAATTAAAAATGGAAGTGTAATTTTTCATACATCTCATTATGATATTTTAGAGGTTGATGTGAATAAGTTTGGAAAAGAAATGTAGATTTTCTGTGGGTTTTCCTTAAATCTGTCGTATTTTTGTATTCTTCAAAATTTATCTGATTTGAGCACAACAACACCAACAACAACTAACAAAAAACCAGGAAAAGACCTTTATGATTATCAAAAGGAAGCATTACACAATATTTTTAAAAGTTTTGAAAATGCTCCAGAAAACCATCACCTTTTATTTCAATTACCAACAGGAGGTGGTAAAACTGTAATTTTCTCTGAAATTACTCGTCAGTTTTTAAAGCATTATAAGAAAAAAGTACTTATTATGACTCACCGTATTGAGTTATGTAAGCAAACAGCAAAAATGCTTAAAGAGTTTGCAGTTGATAATAAAATTATTGACAGTAAAGCTAGTTTAGATGATCAGGGAGAGTATGATTGTTTTGTGGCTATGGTTGAGACCCTAAACAATCGTTTAAATGATGATAAGTTAGATATATCTGACGTAGGTTTAGTTATTATTGATGAGGCTCACTATAACTCTTTTACAAAATTATTTAAGTTTTTTGATAAGTCGTTTATCTTAGGTGTAACCGCAACACCGTTAAGTTCGAATATCAAATTACCCATGAAAGATAATTATAATGATTTAATTGTTGGGGAAACTATTAATTCATTAATTGAAAATGAATACTTAGCAAAAGCAAATGTGTATTCATACAATGTTGGGTTAACTTCGTTAGAAGTGGGAGCAAACGGTGATTATACCGTAAAATCATCAGAAGATTTATATACCAATACAGATATGCTATCTAAGCTTTTGCAAGCTTATGAAGAGCGTGCAAAAGGTACTAAAACATTAATATTTAATAATGGTATTAACACTTCTTTACATGTGTATGATACTTTCAAAAGAGCTGGGTATCCAATTGCTCATCTTGATAATACAAATACAAAAAAAGAACGTGATTTAATTCTAAAATGGTTTAAAAACACACCAAATGCCATTATTACCTCGGTAAGTATTTTAACTACTGGTTTTGATGAACCTTCGGTTAAATCTATCATTTTAAACAGAGCTACAAAATCTTTAACCTTATACTACCAAATGATAGGTAGAGGTTCTAGAATTTTACCTAATAAGTCTGAATTTAATGTAATTGATTTAGGTAATAATTTTCACAGATTTGGTCCTTGGGGAGCAGATTTAGATTGGCAACGAATGTTTAGAGCTCCTAATTTTTATTTAGATAATTTATTATCTGATGAAGAAATAGAATCTAACTTTAGATATGAGTTACCTGCTGATGTTAAAGAAGAATTTTCTAATACTAAAGAAGAAGATTTATACTTTGATGTTAAACGTGTATATATAGATGCAATTCAAGCAGGGGAGAGTTCTAAAAAAGTTTTAGAAAGATCTATAGAGCACCATGCTAAAATGTGTGTAGAAAATAGTGAAGATGTTTTTGATGCCTTAATTTTAGCTAAAAAACTAGGTGGCGATATTGATGATAGAATTCATAGATATTCTAAGTGTATTTGTAAGTCAACACATAATTTTATTGATTGGCTTCAAGATGATTATCGTAAAAAATTAAATTCTCATCTTAGAAATAATTTTGATGAGATTTATGAAGAAATATTTGGTCATCCACCTGTGGATGAATAATATAAAAAGTGGTTATTAAAACCACTTTTTATATTTAAAATACCCTAGCATTGCTATGGCAATTGTGATTATAAATAACCACATATAGTAATATCCATTTTTATAACCTAATTCAGGAATGTTTTCAAAATTAGTACCATAAATACCTGCAATAAAAGTTATTGGTATAAACACAGCTGAAAAAATGGTTAACACTTTCATAATATCATTTAACCTATTATTTACGTTTGTAGAATAAACAGTTAATTGTTCACTAAGCATACTTTTATAACTTTCAACAGAATCATTTGCTTGCCTTACAGCATCATTTAAATCGTTAAAAAACAATTGTTCTTCACGGTTTATTAGATCTGTTTTAAAATGTTTAAATGATAAAATAGCCTCTTTTGCAGGTCTTATAGCTTTTCTAAAAAAGTTGAGTTCTATTTTATTTCGGTTAATTTCTTGTAAAATATTATTATTAGGTTGAAGTAAAATTTTATCTTCTAAATCTTCAATATTAGCACCAAAAATTTCCATTAAAAAATTGTAATTATCTACTATTGTATCTAACAACGAATATTTTAAATAAGTTAAACCAAACTTACGTATTCTACCTTTAGCGTTTCTAATTCTATCTCTTACAGGTTCAAAAACATCACCGTCTTTTTCTTGAAAAGTGAGTAAAATCCCTTTTGATAAATACATAGAAATTTGCTCAGCATTTAATTCACGGGTTTGTTTTTGAATACTCAACATTTTAATAACGGTGAACATAAAGCTTTCTTCAATATCAACTCTAGGAATTTGTCCTGTATGAACAATATCTTCCAAAATAAGCGTATGAATACCAAATAAAGAACCTACATAATTTATGAATTTAGTATCATGTAATCCGTCAATATTTACCCAAACATTTTTAAATTTTTGTTGATATTCAAATACTTCGTCAATGCTTTGAAGTGTAGTTTCTACATATTCTTTCTCATTGTAAGCTATAAGCTCTATAAAAACATCTGTTTGTTTTTGTTCCCCAACAAATATAATTTTACCAGGTACTTGACCTGCTGTGTTGGTTTGTTTAATAATAAAACGAGGCTTTTTAATTGTTTGCATTAAGCATTGGTATTTAAAAGTAATTTATGCAAGTGAGCTAATAAAATTAATTCAGATTTATTTTTACTGGCAAATGATTCACAAATACTGTGACAAGATTTAATAATTTTTTTAGATAATTCTGGTGTAAAGATAGTGTTGTTAGCTTTAACATAATTTTTAAATTGATTAAAAGCTGTTTCAGAGGTTATACCATCAGAAATTAGGTTTCTGATAGTTTCATAAATTTCTTCTTTATTATTAGCGGTATTAGTAATCCAGTTTTTTTCTACAATAGTAACTATTTTCTTTTTTTCTGAAACTTCTATCTTTTTATCAGCCATTGCTACGGCATAAAAAAGATGCGCTAAATTAAAATTAAACTGTTTAGAATTATTAATTGACGTCATTATGTAAAATTATAGTATATAAATGTACTTAATTTTAGGCGTTAAAAAGATAAAAAAGTAAAGTTTAATTGTTTATTAAATTCGTTTTTAATAGTAAATTTGTTCTTTAATTTTTTAAGAAATGCAATCTATTTTAACACACAAATTCGCTTATGTATTATATGCTTTCATCTGTTTATTAATTGTAATAAATATAACTAAAAAGCTAACAAAGGCGTATATTGTTAAAAATGACATAGAACCTCACAGAAGGAAGTTAATACTTAACTTAAGTTACTTATTATATTACATAATTTTCTTTATTTCTATACCATTTGTTCTTGGCGTCAGTGTTAATGAATTAATTGTATTTGTATCCTCTATATTAGCAGTATTGGGTGTTGGTTTTTTTGCACAATGGTCAATGCTTTCTAACTTAACAGCTAGTATAATTTTATTTTTCTACCATCCGGTAAGAATTGGTGATACCATTAGAATTTTAGATAAAGAACTTGATTTAACAGGAGAGGTTAAAAACATAACTGGTTTTTATGTTTTGATTAAAACATCAGAAGGAAATAGAGAGATTACCATACCAAATACAGTTATACTTTATAAAGGAATAGAACTGATAAAGACAAAAAATAACAGATAAACAACTGTTATTCAAATTTTTAAAAAATTTTATTTTTTTTTGAAAAAAGTTTTTTGTTTCAAAAAATAGTTTACATTTACAGCATCTTATTCTATAAGTTAAATGTTAAGTTTCACTTATTTCGTAAACAATTTTCAAGAGAAGATAGAAAGTTGTTTAGTGTTTTGGAAACACAGCGAAAAAATTAAGGTTTCTTCTTTTACTTACACTTTTAACTCTCTATTGCTTAATTTTTATAAGCAATGTGGAGATTGTTTAGCTTTACGCGTTTAATATTTAGTATTACATCATAGGAGTCAATAAGATTATCTTATTGTTAAATTATTTTTATGTTAAAATTATTAAGCATCTATAGTCTTGATATGTTTTAACGCAACTGTTATATTGTAAAATGAATACTAAATATAAAGATTTAATAGAGCAAACTTTTGATTTTCCACAAGAAGAGTTTGAAACACAAAATGGTAATTTATTTTTTCACGGCATCGATTTAATGGCTTTAACAGAGCAATACGGTAGCCCTTTAAAATTTACTTATTTACCAAAAATATCAGAAAATATAAACCGAGCAAAAGGTTGGTTTAACAAAGCAATTAAAAAGCTAGACTATAAGGGTAACTACAACTATTCTTATTGCACTAAAAGCTCTCATTTTAAATATGTTTTAGAAGAAGCTTTAAAGAATGATATTCATATAGAAACATCATCTGCATTTGATATAGATATTGTAAAATCTTTAAAAAAAGCAGGCAAATTAAAAGATGATGCATTTGTATTGTGCAACGGTTTTAAAAGAGATCAATACATAGCAAATATAGCTAGTTTAATTGATGGAGGACATACAAACTGTATTCCTATAATTGATAATTATGAAGAATTAGATTTATTATTATATGAAACTAAAAGTAAATTTAAGGTAGGAATTAGAATTGCATCGGAAGAAGAGCCAAAGTTTGAGTTTTATACAAGTAGACTGGGAATTGGGTATAAAAATATAGTTTCTTTTTATGAAAAGAGAATAGCCGAAAACCCTCAAATAGAACTTAAAATGCTTCACTTTTTTATCAATACAGGTATTAAAGATAATGCCTATTACTGGAGTGAGCTTTTAAAATGTTTACGTGTTTATATTAACTTAAAAAAGATTTGTCCAACATTAGATAGTTTAAATATTGGAGGAGGGTTTCCTATCAAAAACTCATTAGCATTTAATTATGATTATGAATACATGGTAGAGGAAATTATAAATCAAATAAATACAGCTTGTAATGAAGCAGGAGTAGAGGTGCCAAACATTTTTACAGAGTTTGGAAGTTTTACTGTAGGAGAGTCAGGCGGAGCAATTTATGAGGTATTATATCAAAAGAAGCAAAACGATCGAGAAAAATGGAATATGATAAATTCATCTTTCATAACAACATTACCTGACTCTTGGGCAATAAGTAAACGATTTATAATGCTTCCTGTTAATAAATGGAACAAACAATATGAGCGTGTTTTATTAGGAGGATTAACCTGTGATAGTGATGATTATTACAACTCTGAACAACACATAAACGCTATTTATTTACCTGTGTATGAAAAAGAAAAACCATTATTTATCGGTTTTTTTAACACAGGAGCATATCAAGAAACAATTGGTGGCTTTGGAGGGTTACAACACTGTTTAATACCAAACCCAAAACACATTTTAATTGATAGAAATGAAAATGGTGAGATTACAACTAAATTATTTAAAGGACAACAAAAAAGTGAAGAATTACTTTCAATTTTAGGTTATGAAAACGACTAAAACATACGCAGGAATTCCTGAAAAATACGGAAAATTAGAAACCGCTAAAGTAGTATTAATACCAGTTCCTTATGACGGAACTAGTACTTGGCAAAAAGGAGCAGACAAAGGTCCTGAAGCATTCTTAAATGCCTCAGAAAACATGGAACTTTATGATATTGAAACCAACTCTGAAGTTTATAAAGAAGGTATTTTCTTAGCAGATCCTGTTACAGAAAGCACTTCTCCAGAGGCTATGGTTGAAGCAGTACATGCAACAACTAAAAAGTATATAAATAAAAACAAATTTGTAACCTTGTTTGGTGGAGAACATTCAATATCAATAGGAACTATTCGCGCTTTTAATGAATGTTTTGATAACTTAACTGTTTTACATATTGACGCCCATGCTGATTTACGTAAAGAATACGAAGGATCAACCTGTAATCATGCGTGTGCAGTTTATGAAGCAAGTCAAAATACAAACCTAGTTCAAGTTGGTATTAGAAGCATGGATGTTACAGAGAGAACAGTTATGAATGAGGAAAAAGTGTTTTTTGCCCATGAAATGGCCATAAATGAATATTGGATGGATAATGTAATTGATCAATTAACAGGTAATGTGTTTATTACTTTTGATTTAGATGCCTTAGATCCTTCAATATTACCAAGTACAGGAACTCCAGAGCCTGGAGGATTATTTTGGTATGAAACTTTAGAGTTTTTACGCAGAGTTTTTGAAGAAAAAAATGTAGTTGGTTTTGATATTGTAGAGTTATGCCCAAATGAAATTGATAAATCATCAGATTTCGCAGCAGCTAAACTTTATTATAAAATGCTTAGTTATAAATTTTCAGATACAGAAAATGATGATTTTGATGAAGATGAAGAAGATGATAAACATGCGTCTATAGCTAAGTTTAAAAATGATTTAGAGGAAGATTATTAATCATGAGCTTAGCAAAAGCTTTTCATTTAGAAAGAAGATTACAGCTTAATCTTATTCGAAATCAGTTTACTAACTTTAAGTTAATCAAACGTGAACGTTCTTTTCTTTTATATGAAGTAACTAATAATGGGTACATCTATATTAAAGATTACGGAAGTGTAGTTTTTATAAATTGTACAGATGATTTAATTGAAAACACATTAAACATCATCAGTAATCATAAAAAAAACAGTACAGATTTACCGTCAGAAACGTATAAGTTAACGACTGGCAATGAAATAGATGTTGATTTTGGAGAGATTCATATTAAAGAGTTAAATCATGATATTGCGCATATCATTATGTTAAATCTGGCGCAGTCTGTAGCGTTAATGAATTACGTGAACAAAACATCAGATTTACATAGTAAAACATTGGTGTATTCTAAACAATTAGAAAAAACAGGAACCTTTAAACTATCTAAATTACAAATGAGAAAGTTTATTGGTCGAACCATGAATTTAAAAAATAACATTGCTGAAGACCTGTTTGTTTTTGATTCACCAGATGTTGCTTGGAACAATAAAGATTTATCTGTATTAGATTATAAGTTGAAAGATGAGTTAGATATAGTAAGTAGGCATCAAAGTATTGAGAATAGTTTGAATGCTATTAAAGAAAACTTAGACTTATTTAACGATATCATGCAACATAAATACAGTAGTATGTTAGAATGGATTATAATTATTTTAATCTTATTCGAAGTTGTACAAGTAATTATTGAAAAATTAATTTAAAACAAAAATTTAAAAACACTATCAGTTAAATAAAATAAAGATTTAGCTGATAGTTGTTTAGAAACAAAAGAATAAAATGGAAAAGCCAATTTCAAATTTTATAGAAAAATATTTTTTACACTTTAATGCAGCGTCTTTAGTAGATGCAGCAAAAGGGTATGAGGCACAATTAGAGCAGGGATCAAAAATGTTAGTATCATTAGCTGGAGCTATGAGTACTGCTGAATTAGGTAAGATTTTTGCTGAAATGATTCGTCAAGATAAAGTACATATAATCTCATGTACAGGAGCTAACTTAGAAGAAGATATTATGAACTTAGTTGCTCATAGTCATTATAAAAGAGTTCCTAATTATCGTGATTTAACACCACAAGATGAATGGGACTTATTATTAAAAGGATTAAACCGTGTAACAGATACATGTATACCTGAAGAAGAGGCTTTTAGACGTTTACAAAAGCATATTGTAAAAATATGGAAAGATGCCGAAGAAAGTGGAGAACGTTTTTTTCCGCATGAGTTTATGTATAAACTATTATTATCTGGTGTTTTAGAAGAATACTATGAAATAGACTTAAAAGACTCTTGGATGTACGCTGCAGCAGAGAAAAATTTACCAATGGTTGTTCCGGGTTGGGAAGACAGTACCATGGGTAACATTTTTGCTTCTTATGTGTTAAAAGGAGAATTAAAAGCTTCAACAATGAAATCTGGTATAGAGTACATGACTTTCTTAGCAGATTGGTATACTGATAATTCAGAAACTGGAATTGGATTTTTTCAAATAGGTGGAGGAATTGCTGGAGATTTCCCAATTTGTGTAGTGCCTATGTTATACCAAGATATGGAAAGAGAAGATACACCATTTTGGAGTTATTTTTGTCAAATTTCAGATTCTACAACAAGTTACGGTTCCTATTCAGGAGCAGTTCCAAATGAAAAAATTACTTGGGGTAAATTAGATATTGATACACCAAAGTATATAATAGAAAGTGATGCAACAATTGTAGCTCCGTTAATATTTGCTTACCTGTTAAACATGTAAAAAATTAAACTATGAAACGTGTTATTGTAGATTATTCAAAATTAACTACTGATATTTTAGATTTATTGGTAGAAAAATATCCTGACGGATATGATTATGATGATGTAATATCATTTAAAAATCTAAAAGGAGAAACCATTAAAGCAGTAGAAGTTAAAACAGATGATACTGTATATTTAGTTAAAATAAGTACCAAATTAGAACAAACCATGGAAGATTATGCAGAAGACGATTCGTCTTTTGATGATGGTAATGATGAAGATTTTGGTTATTCTGATGAAATTGAAGAGCGCGAAGAATTTTAATTATTATAAATATGAGTTCTGCTATTGAAAATCAATCAGTAACAAGTATTGGAGTATTCAAAGAGTATTCTAATGGTTATTTTATTTTTGAGTTAGAAAATGGAGATTTATTAGATTTTGAACAAATAAATAAAAATATACTCTCTGAGTTCGACTTAAAAAATAATCAATTTAAAAATCAACGATTTGAAGTAGTTTATAAAGAAATTATAGACGAAGATGATGAAGACTTTATGGTTTTTAAAATTGATAAATTAGTAAAACTTTAAAAAATAAAATCCCATTTCAAATTGAAATGGGATTTTTGTTTTTATAATTTAATTACTCAACCTTTTTTATACTTTTAAGTACTGGTTTATCTGAAGAGGTTTCTTCATCCTCGTCTTCAACAGTAACTAATTCGTAAGTAATTTCAAATTCTTCTCCAACTAAAGATTCATCTTTTAAATTGTATTTTTTTAAGATGTCTCCAGAAACACTATCAAAAGTGATAATTTCTTCTTCGTCATCTTCATTTGTAAATAAAAAGCTGTAACCATATTCGTCAAAACCATCAAATGTAGCTTTAATTGTAGCTGTTTGATTTCTTAAATTATTTACTGTAAAGCCAGTAGTTACGAATAATATTACTATAGATTTTATTATAAATGCTTTCATTTTCTTTAATTTATATTGTTTTTTTGATATAATTCTGCTTGGATTTTAACCACAACAAGTCCAAGTTACTTTTAGCATAAAACCACCATAGTTTTGCGCGTGGTTGATAAAGAAAATGATGTTACATAGGCTTTTATATTACTATATTAAAAATACATTTTTTTTAAATACGTTGAATAAATAAATAAAAAAAATCCATCATTTTTATTGATGGATTTTATAATATTTAAAGTGAAAATTTATTTATTCTTTAGCGGGTAATATTTTACCAGAGCACTCACCAAAACCAATACGAATATCATCATTTTTACAATAACCTCGCATGATAACGGTATCAAAATCGTTAATAAATTTACGTTCTGTTCCATCATTCATTTTTAATGGATTTTGACCTCTCCAAGTTAATTCTAACATAGAACCAAAACTATCTTTTGTCGGACCAGAAATTGTTCCACTTCCCATCATATCTCCAGCTTCTACAGGACAACCGTTCACAGTATGATGAGCCAATTGTTGTGCCATAGTCCAATACATATACTTAAAGTTTGAATTACAAACCACAGTTTCATCAGTATCTTCTGGTTTTATAGCCATTTGTAAATTGATATCAAAGCTATGTTTTCCTTCATGCTGCAAATAAGGTAATGGTTTAGGGTCTTGTTTTGGGTTGTCTACTCTAAATGGTTCTAAAGCATCTAATGTTACAATCCATGGTGAGATAGTTGAAGCAAAGTTTTTACCTAAAAAAGGCCCTAATGGTTGGTATTCCCATGCTTGAATATCACGAGCAGACCAATCATTAAATAAAACCAATCCAAAAATGTGTTCTTCAGCTTCTTCAATTGGTATTCTATCGCCTAAATCGTTAGCATCTGTGGTAATAAATGCCATTTCTAGCTCAAAATCTAATAATTTAGAGGGACCAAAACCAGGAGTATTAGATCCTTCTGCAGGTCTAGATTGCCCTAAAGGTCTTCTAATAGGAGTTCCTGAAGGTACAATTGATGAACTTCTACCATGATAACCAATTGGTATGTGTAACCAGTTTGGTAACAATGCGTTTTTTGGATCTCTAAAAATAGAACCAACATTAGTAGCATGTTCTTTACTTGCATAAAAGTCGGTATAATCACCAACACTTACAGGTAAAAGCATTTCTACTTCGTCCATTCTAAAAATAATTTTGTCTTTATGTTCTGCGTTATCTCTTAACTTACCATTGGTAACATCAAAAATATCAGCAATTCTATTTCTAACTAAACGCCATGTTTTGCGTCCGTCAGCAATAAAATCATTTAAAGTATCTTGTAAGAAAATATCGTCTGTTAATGGAATACCTTCAAAATAGCCTAACTGGTGTAATGCACCTAAATCTATAGCAAAATCACCAATTCTTGTTCCTATGGTAATAATATCATCTCTGGTTAAAAAAACACCAAAAGGAATATTTTGTATTGGAAAATCTGAGTTTTCATCAACCTTAAGCCAAGACTTTCTATTCGGATTGTTAGCAGTAATTTTCATTCAGTATGTCTGTTTTTGTTTTATCAAACCTACATATTTTTTCAAAGCGCAACAAGCTTTCTTTTAAAAAATAAATAAATTAACATTGCTTTAAAAATTAAATAATTCTTAACAATTGTTTAAAATGATTACTTAGCTGATAATCAAACAGTATTTAATACATAAATAATTATAAGTTCATTAGTGCATTTCATATGTAAACATTACTTTTGCGCAAAAATAACAAAGGCTTTTATGCAATCTATTAGAAACATAGCAATTATTGCACACGTAGACCACGGTAAAACAACGTTGGTAGACAAAATTATTGATCAGGCTAAAATTTTAGATGAACGTAAAGAACGTACCGATTTATTATTAGATAATAATGATTTAGAGCGTGAACGTGGTATTACTATTTTATCTAAAAACGTATCTGTAAACTATAAAGGAGTTAAAATTAACGTAATAGATACTCCTGGGCACGCCGATTTTGGAGGAGAAGTAGAGCGTGTATTAAAAATGGCTGATGGTGTTTTATTATTAGTAGATGCTTTTGAGGGGCCAATGCCACAAACTCGTTTTGTATTAGGTAAAGCATTAGAGTTAGGGTTAACACCAATAGTAGTAGTTAATAAAGTTGATAAAGAAAACTGTACTCCTGATTTAGTTCATGAAAAGGTTTTTGATTTAATGTTTGCTTTAGATGCTACTGAAGAACAATTAGAATTTAAAACAATTTATGGTTCTGCTAAAAACGGATGGATGAGTCAAGATTGGCAAGAACCTACAGAAAATATTATTCCTTTATTAGATGCTGTTTTAGAAACTATTCCTGAAGCACCTTATAGAGAAGGAACTCCACAAATGCAAATTACATCTTTAGATTATTCTTCATTTAAAGGAAGAATTGCAATTGGTAGAGTTTATAGAGGAGATTTAGAAAAGAATAAAGATTACATGTTATGTAAGGCTGATGGTACTACTAAAAAAGTTCGTATCAAAGAATTACATGTTTTCGAAGGAATGGGTAAAGCTGAAACTGATAAAGTTAGAAGTGGGGACATTTGTGCTGTAACAGGTATTGATGATTTTGAAATTGGAGATACTATTGCTGATTTAGAAAACCCAGAAGCATTACCAAGAATTGAAGTAGATAAACCTACAATGAGTATGTTATTTACGATTAACAATTCGCCATTCTATGGGAAGGAAGGTAAATATGTAACTTCTCGTCACTTACGTGATCGTTTATATAAAGAAACAGAAAAAAACCTAGCGCTTCGTGTTGAAGATACAGATACTGAAGATAAATTTAATGTTTTCGGACGTGGAATTCTTCATTTATCAGTATTAATAGAAACTATGCGTCGTGAAGGTTATGAGTTACAAGTAGGTCGTCCACAAGTTATCTTAAAAGAAATTGACGGAAAGCAATGTGAACCTTATGAAACTTTAGTAATTGATGTCCCTGAAGAGTTAGCAAGTAAAGCTATTAACTTGGTAACCATGCGTAAAGGTGATTTATTAGTAATGGAACCAAAAGGTGATTTACAACATTTAGAGTTTGATATTCCTTCAAGAGGTTTAATTGGTTTACGTAACAAATTATTAACAGCTACTCAAGGAGAAGCTATTATTAATCACCGTTTACGAGGATATGATGCTTATAAAGGAGAATTCTCTGAATTAGTTAACGGAGCAATCATTTCGTCAGAAGCAGGAAAAGCTACTGCCTATGCAATTGATCGTTTACAAGATAGAGGTAAATTCTTTATCGATCCTAATCAAGAAATTTATAAAGGTCAAGTAGTAGGAGAGAACGCTAAGCAAGATGATTTAGCTGTAAACCTTATTAAAGGAAAAAAATTAACCAATGTAAGAGCTTCAGGTTCTGATGATGGTGTTAAAATTGCTCCAAAAATAGATATGTCATTAGAAGAATGTATGGAATACATTAAAGATGATGAATATTTAGAAGTAACACCTGAAAATTTAAGAATAAGAAAAATTAATTTTAGATAATTTTCACCTTTCAAAACCGCCAAAAATGGCGGTTTTTGTTTTTTTTAACATTTTTTGTTTAGTTATTTTTTGTTTTACTTAAACATAAATCTTAATTTTGAGGAATATAACTGTGATTTTAAACAGTTATTTTTTTGGTTCAAATCATTTTTGTTTACTTTTTTAAACTAAAAAATAAACAAAGTCTAAATTTGCCGAACAAAGACTTTAAAGAGAAGTAGGCGTTAACTAAAACCTTAACATTAGATGTTTTCTAAAAAAATTAAATCGTACTTAGCACTAAGTTTATTTGTATGCTTAGGTCTTACCACATTTACATCATGTGATGATGACGATGATGTAGTAGTAATTGAACAAGATTCAATTGTAGAATTAGCAGTTGAAACAAGTGATCTTAGTATTTTAGTTTCTGCTTTACAAAGAGCAGATTTAGTATCTCCTTTAGAAGCAGATGGACCTTTTACAGTATTTGCACCGTCAAATGCTGCGTTTCAGGCTTTACTAGACTCTAAGCCATCATGGAATAGTTTAGAAGATATACCAACAGAAGCTTTAGCTGATATTTTAAAGTATCATGTTGTTTCTGGTCAAGCTTTTTCTACAGATTTATCAGACAACCAATCATTAACAACTTTAAATGGTGCATCTTTAATGGTAGATTTATCAAATGGAGTTATGATTGAGTCTGCAACAGATCAATCAGTATCTGTAACTACAGCAGATATTGCTGCAAGTAATGGAGTTATTCATTTAGTTAATGAAGTACTTTTACCTGAAGTTTTACCTCAAGATGTAGTTGATTTAGCAATTGCAACACCTGAATTAAGTATTTTAGTAGAAGCAGTTCAAAAAGCAGGATTGGTTGATGCTTTAACAGCAGACGGCCCATTTACAGTATTTGCACCTACAAATGCAGCTTTCCAAGCATTATTAGATTCTAACCCAGATTGGAGTAGTTTAGATGATATTCCAGTAGAAACATTACAGGGAGTATTATTATTTCACGTATTAGGTAGTAAAGTAATGTCTACAGATTTAAGTGATACGTATGTGACTACATTAGCAACTGGTCCAAATGATGAACCTTTATCATTACAAGTAGAAGTTACTGGAGGAGTTGAATTTAACGGTGATGCTGCACCTGTTGATGTAGATGTAGAAGGTACAAATGGAGTAGTTCACATTATAGACAAGGTGATGTTACCTCCAAATATTGTAACTTTAGCTTTAAATAATGCAGGTTTTACAACTTTAGTGGCTGCATTAACAGATAGTAGACTTACTACTGATTTTGTAAGTGTTTTAAATGGAGAAGGACCATTCACGGTTTTTGCACCTACAAATGCTGCTTTTCAAGCATTATTAGATTCTAATCCAGACTGGAATTCTTTAGCTGACATTGATATAGCAACTTTAGATGCAGTTTTAAAATATCACGTTGTTAGTGGAGCAAATGTACAAGCAGATCAGTTATCAGCTGGTGTAGTTAGTACATTAGGTGGAGATATCACTATAGATCTAACATCTGGAGCTCAAATTATAACATCAAGTAACCAAACAGTAAATATTTTAGTTGGTGCCGCTACAAACGATGTACAAGGTACTAACGGAGTTATTCATGCTGTTGATACCGTTTTACTACCCTAAGTAATATCTTCATTTTTTTGTAGATTAATTTGATGAAACCCGCCAATTAGGCGGGTTTTTTATTTTATTTTTGCAACATGATAGATTTACAAAAGCTTTTCTTACAGTTAGAAAATAGTATTAATAATGACACCTTTGTAAAGATTACATTGAGTAAGCCATTACGTAAAAGTGATAATTTACCCAATGTTTATGTAAGAAAAATAGTAATTAAAGAGCAAACTTTTTTTCAGTTTACCTACAGGTATTCAACTAATGATCAAACTAAAAACTATGATTTTAAAGAAGCTTGTGAAGAGCTTTCAGAATTATTATTGAATAAATTTAGAACAGCAACATTATTCACTTTAGAAAATGATTTTTTAGTTTTTATATCAAAAAAGAAAAAGGTAAGTTATAAAATATCAAACCCAAGTTTTAAAAATAAACTTCCTGAAACTCACGATCATCAAAAAGAAAAAAGAGCAGAACAGAGTGAATATCTTATTTTTTTAGGTATTACAGATAAAAACGGTCAAGTTATTCCAAAAATGGCTGATAAATACCGACAAATAAATAAATATCTTGAAATAATAGAAGCTCAATTAAATACTGTACAGCTCGCAAAAACAGTTCAAATTGTTGACATGGGATCTGGAAAGGGCTATTTAACATTTGCTTTGTACGATTACTTAGTAAATAAAAAAGGATTTAAAGCAACAGTAACTGGAATTGAACTAAGAGAGGAGCTTGTTAATTACTGTAATAATGTGGCTAATAAATGTTCGTTTGAGAATTTAAATTTTGTAGCGAAACCTATTCAAGAATATGAAAATAATAAAATAGATATTTTAATAGCTTTACACGCCTGTGATACCGCTACAGATGATGCTATTTATAAAGGGTTAGTAGCAAATGCAGAATTAATTATTTGTGCTCCGTGTTGTCATAAACAAATTAGAAAAAACGTTAAAGGAGTAGAGCAGGAGAGCCCGTTACTTAAATATGGTATATTTAAAGAACGTCAATTTGAAATGGTTACTGATACTATAAGAGCTCTTATTTTAGAAAAATATAATTATAATACTAAAGTTTTTGAATTTATAAGTAATGAACATACTCGAAAAAATGTAATGCTTATAGGTGCTAAATCATCAAAAAAGAAAGATAAAGAGGCTATTACTTCAAAGATTGAAGATTTAAAATCAATGTACCATATTCAAGAACATTATTTAGAAACGTTGCTTTAGTTTTTGTTTGAATATTTAATTATAAGATTTATTTAAAAAAAAGTGAATTTATTTTGGTTTTTAAATATATAATCATGTAAATTTGCATCATCAAAATTATATCATGTCAATTATTAAATTACATCATCATCATTCTCATATTTGCACTCAGGCGAATTAAGAATGTTATGTATGTAGTTAAAAGTTCATAAAATCTAAAATCCGTTTGAGTAAATCAAACGGATTTTTTACTTTTAAAATTCCCTATTAGATTTACTCAAACCCAACAACAAACTAATAAAAATGAGTAAATTAAGACTAGCCGTTCAAAAATCAGGAAGATTAAACGAAGATTCATTAAAAATCTTAAAAGCTATAGGAATTTCTATAGATAACGGAAAAGATCAATTAAAGGCTTCAGCAAGAAATTTCCCGTTAGAAGTGTTCTTTTTAAGAAATGGAGACATACCACAATATTTAAGAGATGGTGTTGTAGATGTTGCTATTATTGGAGAAAACATTTTAATTGAAAAAGGAGAAGAGATTTCTATTGTAGAAAAGTTAGGTTTCTCTAAATGTAGAGTTTCTATTGCTGTTCCAAAAAATTCAGAAGCAAAAAGTTTACAAGATTTAAAGGGTAAACGCATTGCTACTTCTTACCCTAATACCGTTAAAAAGTTTTTAAAAGAAGCTAATATTGATGCTAACCTTCACATAATTAATGGTTCAGTTGAAATTGCTCCAAACATTGGTTTAGCAGATGCTGTTTGTGATATAGTATCTAGCGGAAGTACATTATTTAAAAATAATCTAAAAGAAATTGAGGTTTTATTAAAATCTGAAGCTGCATTGGTTAAATCACCAAAATTATCTGCAGATAGACAAGAGATTTTAGATAAAATTCAATTCAGATTACAATCTGTTTTAGCAGGTAGAGAAAATAAATATGTGTTGTTAAACGCGCCTAACAATAAAATTGATGAAATCATTAATATTTTACCAGGTATAAAAAGTCCTACAATTTTGCCATTAGCTCAAGAAGGTTGGAGTTCAGTTCACTCTGTTATTAATAAAAATGATTTTTGGGATGTTATTGATGAGTTAAAACTAGCAGGAGCACAAGGTATTTTAGTATGTCCAATTGAAAACATGATTCAGTAATGAAAAGTTATATCAAACCTAATAAATCAGCATGGTTAAATTTGTGTGAGAGAGCACAAATTGAAAAATCACAATTAACAGATGTTGTTTCCGCTATTTTAGATGATGTTAATAAAAATAAGGATGAAGCATTGTATAAATATGCCAAGTCATTAGACAACGTTTCTTTAGATTCTTTAGAGGTTTCTCAACAAGAGATTGAAGAAGCTAAAACACAAGTTTCTGCCGATTTAAAAAGTGCTATTGACGTTGCTAGAAATAATATTACAACATTTCATAAAGCACAACAAGAAGATGTTAAAGTTGTAGAAACAACTAAAGGAGTGTCTTGTTGGAGAAAAAGCGTAGGTATAGAAAAAGTTGGTTTGTATATTCCTGGAGGTAGTGCGCCTTTATTTTCTACAATTTTAATGTTAGCAATACCAGCTCAAATTGCAGGTTGTAAAGAAATAGTGTTATGTACTCCACCAAATACTGAGGGAAAAATTAATCCAGTAATTTTATATACAGCAAATTTAGTAGGCGTAACAAAAATATTTAAATCAGGAGGTGCTCAAGCCGTAGGAGCAATGGCATTTGGTACTGAAACAATCCCTCAAGTATATAAAATTTTTGGTCCAGGTAACCAATATGTTACCAAAGCAAAAGAATTAGTGCAGCAACAAGGTGTAGCCATCGACATGCCTGCCGGACCTAGTGAAGTATTAGTTATTGCAGATGATACGTGTAACCCAAGTTTTGTTGCGGCAGATTTATTATCGCAAGCAGAACATGGTCCAGATAGCCAAGTTATTCTTTTAACAGATAATGAAAATGTTTTAAACGAAATAAGTAAAGAAGTAGCAGAACAACTAGCTAAATTACCAAGAAAAGAAATTGCTACTTTAGCGATGAATAATAGTAGAGCTATTTTACTTAATTCTATTGATGAGTGTATTGATTTTAGTAATATTTATGCTCCTGAACACTTAATAATTGCTTCCGAAAATTCAGCGTATTTCATAGATAAAATAACCAACGCAGGTTCTGTTTTCTTAGGGAATTATAGCTGTGAAAGCGCAGGAGATTATGCATCAGGTACAAATCATACCTTACCAACTTATGGATATGCTAAAAACTATAGCGGAGTTTCATTAGATAGTTTTGTAAAGAAAATTACTTTTCAAAAGCTAACTTCTGAAGGAATTAAAAACATTGGTCCTGCAATAGAATTAATGGCCGAAGCAGAAGGCTTGGAAGCTCATAAAAATGCTGTAACTTTAAGGTTACAAAGCATTTAACAATTAGACTAATGAAAAGTAAATTAAGACCCTGGTTACGAGCAGTTAATATAATTGTTGGTTGTACAACATTTTTTTCACTTCCGGTAATAATGATGTCTCCAATGATGTTTGATGCACCAGAAAGTTCAGAAAACAAACTTTTAGTCTTTACTTTCTATGCCATAATAAGCTATCCTATTGTAGCTATAGGTTCGTTATTATTAGCATGGTTACTTTTCAAAAAAGAATTATATAAGCCATCATTTATATTGAGTTTATTGCCATTTATAGATTTAATTTTAATTATTATTTGTCTATCACAATGGAATTAAACACAACTAACACAACTAACATGAATTTACAAGAACTTGTTCGAGAAAACATTCGAAATTTAGCGCCATATTCATCTGCAAGAGATGAATTTAAAGGTAGTGCAGATGTTTTTTTAGATGCAAATGAAAATCCTTACGGAACATTAAACCGTTATCCAGATCCTCAACAAAAAGCTATCAAAGAAAAATTATCAATATTAAAAAAAGTTAATACTGATCAAATTTTTGTAGGTAACGGTAGCGATGAAGTTATAGATTTAGCTTTTAGAATATTTTGCGAGCCTGGAGTAGATAAAGCATTAACATTCTCTCCAACTTACGGAATGTATGATGTATCTGCAAATATTAATAATATAGCGTTAATTAAATTACCGTTAATTCAAGCTTTTCAAATAAGTACAAATGAATTAACACCATATTTAGCTGATGATAATCTAAAACTGATTTTTATCTGCTCTCCTAACAATCCAACAGGAATTTCTTTTAAACAAAAGGATGTAGAATTTATTCTACAAAATTTTAAAGGTATTGTTATTGTTGATGAAGCTTATATTGATTTTAGTGATAAAGAATCATTTATTAATAAAATTAATGAGTACCCTAATTTAATAGTGAGCCAAACATTTAGTAAAGCTTGGGGCTTAGCAGGTGTAAGAGTTGGTACAGCCTATTCTAATAAACAAATAATTAGTTTATACAATAAGGTAAAACCACCTTATAATGTGAGCGAGTTAAACCAACAAGCGGTATTAAACGCATTAAATAACATTGAAGATGTTGATGATAAAATAAAAATCATTCTAGAGGAACGTTATATTTTACGTCAAAAATTAGCATCATTAAAAATTGTAAACAAAGTATATCCATCAGATGCAAATTTTTTACTTGTTCATGTAGATGACGCTGTAAAAACCTACAAATACTTAATAGAGAAAAAGGTTATTATTAGAAACAGACATAAATTAATAGATAACTGTATTAGAATCACCGTTGGAACTCCACAAGAAAACGAGGAGTTAATTAAAGTTTTAAAAGCATTATAATGAAGAAAAAAGTATTGTTTATAGATAGAGACGGAACTCTTGTTTTAGAGCCGCCAGTAGATTACCAATTAGATAGTTTAGAAAAGTTAGAATACTATCCTAAAGTATTTCAATATATGGCAAAAATTGCTGGCGAATTAGATTTTGAATTGGTTATGGTAACTAATCAAGACGGTTTAGGTACTAATTCTTTTCCAGAAGAAACATTTTGGCCAGCTCAAAATAAAATAATAGATGCTTTTAAAAAAGAAGGTGTTGAGTTTGCTGAAGTGTGCATAGATAAAACTTTTCCGCATGAAAATGCTGCAACAAGAAAACCAAGAACAGGTTTATTAACAAAATATTTTTCTGAAGATTATGATTTAGAAAACTCATTTGTTTTGGGGGATAGAATTACCGATATGGAATTAGCTAAAAATTTAGGAGCTAAAGGAATATTTTTATCTGAAAATCCAGAATTAGGCGCAGATGAAATCGAAGCAAACAAACAAGAAATTGTAAATGCAATAGCGCTTACAAGTACTGATTGGAAAGAAATTTATGAGTTTTTAAAGCTTAAAGATAGAGTTGCAGAGATTACACGTAATACCAATGAAACTCAGATTTATATCAAATTAAATTTAGACGGATCAGGAAAAAATGACATAAGTACAGGATTGTCTTTTTTTGATCATATGTTGGATCAAATTGGTAGACACGGAGCTATGGATTTAACTATAAAAGTAAATGGTGATTTAGAAGTAGATGAGCATCATACCATAGAAGACACTATGATTGCTTTAGGAGAAGTTTTTTACAAAGCAGTAGGTAATAAATTAGGGATTGAAAGATATGGTTTCTGTTTACCAATGGACGATTGTTTAGCACAAGTAGCAGTTGATTTTGGTGGAAGAAATTGGTTAGAATGGGATGCTGAATTTAAACGAGAAAAAATAGGTGATATGCCAACAGAAATGTTTTTTCATTTATTTAAATCATTTACAGACGGCGCAAAGTGTAACCTAAATATAAAAGCTGAAGGTGTAAACGAACACCATAAAATAGAAGGTATTTTTAAAGCTTTTGCTAAAGCTTTAAAAATGGCAGTAAAAAGAGATGCTAACAAAATGTTTTTACCTTCTACCAAAGGTGTTTTATAAACGTAATTAAGAAGTATATTTTATAATGATAGCTATAATTAAATATAATGCTGGTAATATTAGATCGGTACAAAATGCTTTAAACCGATTAGGATATGAAAGTATTATTACAGATGATATTGAAGAAATAAAAAAAGCTGATAAAGTAATTTTTCCAGGTGTTGGAGAGGCCAGTACTGCAATGAATTACTTAAAAGACAAAGGTTTGGATAAAATTATAACTTCATTAACGCAGCCAGTTCTAGGTATATGTTTAGGATTGCAGTTAATGTGTACATCTTCAGAAGAAAACAATACTGAATGTCTTGGAATTTTTGACACCAAAGTAAAGTTATTTCCACCACAAGATAAAGTTCCGCATATTGGATGGAATAGCTTTTCGGAAATTAATAGTCCTCTTTTTAAAGGTGTTAATAATACAGATGATGTGTATTATGTACACAGTTTTTATGCAGATGTTTGCGTAAATACTATTGCAAAAACAGACTATATCACACCATTTTCAGCAGCAATTCAAAAAAACAACTTTTACGCTACTCAATTTCACCCTGAAAAATCAGCAGATGTAGGAGAACAAATCTTAAAAAACTTTTTAGAGTTATGAGAATCATACCAGCCATAGATATTATAGAAGGTAAATGTGTACGATTAACAAAAGGTGATTACGACACAAAAAAAATATATAATGAAAATCCGTTAGAAGTAGCTAAAGAGTTTGAAGATAATGGCATTCAGTATTTACACTTAGTTGATTTAGACGGTGCAAAATCTAGCCATATCGTAAATCATAAGGTATTAGAAGAAATTGCTACTAAAACAAACCTTAAAATTGATTTTGGAGGCGGTTTAAAATCTAACGAAGATGCTAAAATTGCTTTTGAAAGTGGAGCAAACCAAATAACAGGTGGAAGTATAGCTGTTAAAAATCCAGATGTTTTTATGAATTGGATGAAAATATATGGAGCAGATAAAATAATTTTAGGTGCCGATTGTAAAGATAGAAAAATAGCCACTCATGGTTGGCTTGAAACTTCTGTGAAAGATGTTGTAGAATTTATCACAGATTATGAAGAAATAGGAGTAAAGAATGTAATTTGTACAGATGTTGCCAAAGATGGAATGTTACAAGGCACATCCAATGATTTATATAAAGAAATAATAGAAACTTCTAATGTTAATCTTATAGCAAGTGGAGGTGTTGCAGTTTTAGATGATCTTTTTAAAGTCCAAGAACTAGGGTGCGAAGGCGTAATTATTGGTAAGGCTATTTACGAAGGCAATATTGCATTAAAAGATTTACAGCAATTTTTAAAATAAGAAATCAACAATTTATAAAACGATATGTTAAAAAAAAGAATTATACCTTGTTTAGATATTAAAGATGGTAGAACAGTAAAAGGCGTAAATTTTGTTGATATTATAGATGCTGGAAACCCTATAGAATTAGCGAAAGCTTATGTAAAACAAGGTGCAGATGAACTTGTTTTTTTAGATATAACAGCAACTGTAGAAAAAAGAAAAACCTTAATTGAATTAGTATCAGAAATCGCTAAGGAAATCAATATCCCTTTTACTGTAGGTGGTGGAATTAATTCTGTAGAAGATGTTTCAGCATTAATTAAAGCAGGAGCAGATAAAGTTAGTATAAATTCCTCTGCAGTAAAAAGACCAGAACTAATTACAGAGTTAGCCAATGAGTTTGGAAGTCAGTGTGTTGTAGTAGCTATAGATACAAAGTTTACAAATGATATTTGGAAAGTTTATGTAAAAGGGGGTAGAGAAGAAACTCCTTTAGAAACAGTAGCTTGGGCAAAACAAGCTGAAACTTTAGGTGCTGGAGAAATTTTGTTAACCTCAATGAATAATGATGGTACTAAAGCAGGATTTGCATTAGATATTACGGATGCGGTTAGTAAAAATGTAAATATTCCTGTAATTGCATCAGGTGGAGCAGGTGCTATTGAACATTTTACAGATGTTTTTACCAAAACAGACGCAAGTGCAGGCTTAGCCGCTAGTATTTTTCATTTTGGAGAGATTCCTATTCCTACTTTAAAAACTGAATTAAAAAAACAAAACATAGCTATTCGATGAATATAGATTTTACAAAAAGTGATAATGGTTTAGTACCTGTTGTAATTCAACATACACAAACTTTGCAAGTACTTATGCTTGGTTATATGAATGAAGAAGCGTTCACTAAAACTCAAAAAGAAAATAAGGTAACTTTTTTTAGCAGAAGCAAAAATAGATTATGGACTAAAGGAGAAGAAAGCGGAAACTTTTTATTAGTTAATGATATTAAAATAGATTGTGATAATGATACTATTTTAATTAAAGCAACTCCAAAGGGTCCTACCTGCCACAAAGGAACAACTTCATGCTTTGCAGAAGAGACTTCTAAAGGTTTCATTTACAAATTAGAAAAAGTAATTCATGATCGAATAGATAATAATATAGAATCTTCATATACTAACAAGTTATTTAAAAGAGGAATTAATAAAGTTGCTCAAAAAGTAGGTGAAGAGGCTGTAGAAGTAGTTATTGAAGCTAAAGATAATAATGACGATTTATTTACCAATGAAGCAGCTGATTTATTATATCATTACTTAATTTTGTTAAAAGCCAAAGGATTTACCTTGCAAGATATAGAAGCTGTTTTACAAAGCAGACACTAAACATTTAATAAATAACCTTATGAACAAAGAAAAGCTGCTAATAATAGCCTCATTTTTTTCAATATATTTTATTTGGGGTTCTACCTACTTACTTAATAAAATGGCGGTGGCTGAAATTCCACCTCTATTATTAGCAGCTGTAAGGTTTGGTATTGCTGGTATTCTTATTTTACTTATTGCTAAGTTGCTAAAGAAAGACCTTGTAATCACTAAAAAACAATTATTAAACTCTACTATTGCAGGTTTTTTATTTTTGGTTTATGGTAACGGTGTTTTTGTATGGGCTTTAAAGTACGTAGATAGTGGTTTTGCTGCTTTATTGGCTTCTACACAACCTTTATTTGTTCTTTTTTTATTGCGTTTAATAGATGGTAAACGATTACAACGTAAATCTATAATTGGGGTTTGTTTAGGTATAGTAGGTATGTATTTACTTGTTAGTCAAAAATCAATAACTACTTCAGACGGTATGGTTTTGGGTATTTTTATGATTTTTAGCTGTGTTTTAAGTTGGAGTTACGGAAGTGTATTTGTTTCTAAAGCAGATGTGCCTAAAAACTTTTTTGTAAGTACCGGATATCAAATGACTATGGCAAGTATTTTATTAATATTTTGGAGTCAGATATTTAAAGAAGATTACACTGTTTTATCTCAAATATCTCCCAAAGTTCAATTTTCTGTATTAGCATTAATATTATTTGGAAGTATCGTTGCTTTTACGTCTTTTAATTATTTATTAAAAGTTGTATCACCAGAAAAAGTTTCTACAAGTGCTTATGTAAATCCTGTTATCGCCTTATTTTTAGGATGGTATTTCTTGAATGAGGAATTAACCACTCAATCTATAGTAGCCTCTTGTGTTTTATTAACTGGAGTATATTTTATAACCTCAAGAAAAAGAATTGCAAAACCTAAAGTTACCACCAAACCACAAAAAATTTAAAAAGTTCTCCTGTTGGTTTTTTAAGCCAAATTAGTGGTGCGTAATTATTCTTCAAATCCTTTTTAATGTTGAGTAAAAAAGCTTCAAAAGTAAGCCAATCAATATTAGTATGTGGTTGCATTAACCAGTTCAATTTTGTTGGAATGTAAAATTTACAATTCTCAAACTGTTCTAACTCATTTTCATAAATATAAAATCCGCTAATACAATCATTATTAATAACCTCAAATGTTTTTTTATAATCATTTAAATGCGGAAATAATTGGGCTTTAAAATATACTTGTTGTTTAATATCGTTAGAATTTAAATTTAATTCTGATAATTTTTCAATAGTTTTTGGATGATATAATAACGGAAGTTGTTTTTGGGATAGTTTGTTTAATTTTTCTATTAAACTATCTTTTCTATTTGGTCCAATCCAATGTTCTATTTCAGAATTTCCTACAGAAGCATCATACAAATAAAATTTATAGATAATTTCAACATGTATAGGTTGGTTGTTTTTCAGTATGATACAATCCAATTCACCAACAGTAATTTTATTATCTTGAATTTGTAAATTTTTAGTGATTATTTGCACTGTAGGATCTAACGATAATTCATTAAAAACAAATTGTTCTACTAACTTTCCTAACCGTAATTTATTCTCAATTTTTAATTGAAATAACCCTTTACAAAAGATTGTATTTAAGCTTTTTAAATTAAATAAACTAAAAGTTCCTTTCCACAAGAAATGAGTATTTAAAAAACCGTTGTATTGTAATTGTATTTCCTTGTATTTATAATGCATCTAAATATTAAAAAAATCATAAATTCTATAAGAATCGTTAATTATTGATGGTGTAAAAATACAAATAGTCGTATTTTTATAGTATGATAAATCAGTTTAAAAAAGGATTACGTTTTGAAAATTTTGAAGCAAAACAAATTCCTCCGTTCGACAAATTATTTGATATTTTCAAAGAACTGATTACTTACACTTCTGGCGACTTTGATGAAGCTTTTGAATGGTTAGAACAGTTAGACAGAGAATACAAATTAACAACACCTGAATATACCCTAGGTGATTTTCTTGAAGACCTTAAAAAGAAAGGTTATGTTAGAGAAGAGCTAGATGATTCTAAAGATCCTGATGGGAAAGGTGGTATTAAAATTACCTCAAAAACAGAACAAGCAATTCGTAAGAACGCTTTGGATCAAATTTTCGGTAAACTAAGAAAAAGTAGGTTAGGCAACCATAAAACCAAAAATATAGGTCAAGGAGATGAGCATACGGGTGAATTTAGAAACTATCATTTTGGAGATTCCCTAGATCGTATTTCTATGACTGAGAGTATTAAAAATGCTCAAATTAACAACGGCATAGGTAATTTTTCTCTTACTGAACAGGATTTGGTGGTTGAAGAAACTAATTTTAAAGCACAAATGAGTACTGTTTTAATGATTGATATTAGTCACAGTATGATTTTATATGGTGAAGATAGAATTACTCCTGCAAAAAAGGTAGCCATGGCTTTAATTGAATTAATAAAAACAAGATATCCTAAAGATACTATAGATATTATTGTTTTTGGAAATGATGCTTGGCCAATACCTGTTAAAGAGTTACCATATCTTAAAGTAGGTCCATACCACACTAATACTGTTGCAGGTCTTCAGTTAGCAATGGATATTTTAAGACGAAAAAGAAACACAAACAAGCAGATTTTTATGATTACTGATGGAAAACCTAGTTGTTTACGTTTGTCAGATGGTACTTACTACAAAAATAGCAATGGTTTAGATAGTTATATCGTAGAAAAATGTTATAACATGGCATCTCAAGCAAGAAAGTTACATATACCTATTACCACTTTTATGATTGCGCAAGACCCATATTTAATGCAATTCATTAGGCATTTTACAAAAGCCAATCAAGGAAAAGCGTTTTATACTGGTTTAAAAGGATTGGGAGAAATGATTTTTGAAGATTATGAACAAAACCGCAAGAAAAGATTAAGAGGAAGATAAAAGAACGTTGAATTTTATAGAATTAAATATAATGGATATAAAAAATATAAAAACATTAGGTCAATTAAAAGACTCAGGATATATATCAAAAACTATTAAAGATGAACTAAGAGATAATTTAATAGTAAAACTAAAAAATCAAGAAACTGTTTTTGAAGGCGTTTGGGGATATGAAAATTCTGTAATTCCCGAATTAGAAACTGCCATTTTATCAAAACATAACATTAATTTATTAGGTTTAAGAGGACAAGCTAAAACTAGATTAGCTCGCTTAATGGTAACTCTATTAGATGAATATATTCCTGTAGTGGAAGGTTCAGAAATAAATGACGACCCTTTACAGCCCTTATCTAGGTTTTCTAAAGAATTGATTCTTGAAAAAGGAGATGAAACACCAATTAGCTGGGTACATAGAAATGATAGGTTTTTTGAAAAATTAGCAACTCCAGATGTAACAGTTGCTGACTTAATTGGTGATATTGATCCAATAAAGGCTATGAATTTAAAATTAAATTATGCAGATGACAGAGTGATTCATTTTGGAATGATTCCTCGTGCTAATCGATGTATTTTTGTTATAAATGAAATTCCTGATCTACAAGCAAGAATTCAAGTCTCGTTATTTAACATACTTCAAGAAGGAGACATTCAAATTAGAGGCTTTAAACTAAGGCTACCGTTAGATATTCAATTTGTGTTTACGGCAAACCCAGAAGATTACACCAATAGAGGAAGTATTGTAACTCCTTTAAAAGATAGAATTGGCTCTCAAATATTAACACATTACCCAGAGACAGTAGAAATTGCTGAGAAAATAACTGCACAAGAAGCAAAATCATTACAAAATCAAAAAGATACGGTATATGTGCCTAAATTAGCTAAAACTTTAATTGAACAAATTAGTTTTGAAGCCAGAAATAGTGAGTTTGTTGACGCCAAAAGTGGAGTAAGTGCTAGAATGAGTATTGCTGTATTTGAAAATATTTTAAGTACTGCAGAAAGAAGAGCATTGTTAACAGATGACTCTAAAACAACTGTAAGATTATTAGACTTTTTTGGCGCTATACCTGCAATTACTGGAAAAATAGAATTAGTTTATGAAGGAGAACAAGAGGGAGCTGATGTAGTTGCGCAACTATTAATTAATAATGCAGTTAAAACAATATTTAAAACATTATTTCCTGAAGTTAAAAAACTTAAAAAAGAGGATGAAAAAACGCCATATGATGATGTAGCTACATGGTTTTATAAGCAAAACAATGTAGAGTTATTAGATGATATGGATGATCGTTATTTTAAAGAACAATTAGATATTATACAACCATTAGATGATTTAATTACTAAATATCAGCCAGAAACTGCCAAAGAAGATATGTATTTTTTAAAAGAATTTGTGCTTTGGGCGTTATCTGAATTCAAAATTTTAAATAAAGAACGATTTACAAAAGGGTTTCAATTTAATGATCCTTTAGCCAATTACATAAGAGGTATCTAATAATTTAATACATCAAAATCAATTTTATTAGAATTAATATCATAATAATCTGATTTTTGCCAAATTTTCCAGCCTTTGTGTTTCCAAACATTTGGAACCAAAGGTTTTTCTTTACTTTCATAATCAGCTATCCAAAGTGGATATTTAGCAAATTTTTTATTAACTATGTGTTTATTTGCAAATTGATGACTACTATAAATCATTGGAATTCTACCAGATAATTTTTCTATAGTATTTAAAAATATAAATAACTTTTTTTCTAAAGCTGTAGATTTTTGATGCGATACTTTATAACCACTAGCAGTTTCGATGTCTACAATAGGAGGGAAGTCATCAATATTCAAATTTTTAACGGTATTCCAATAATGAATTGCTTGTTTTTCAGGATTATCATCAATAACAAAAAAATGATAAGCACCTCGTTTTAATTGTAATTTTGATATTTTATTCCAATTATAGTCAAATTTATTATCGATAATTTTCTCACCCTGAGTTGCTTTACAAATAACAAAATATAAACTATCAGGTAATTTATTATTTAATATATCTCCATTCCATTTTGAAATATCAATTCCGTAGTTAAGTTTATGTTGTTTTTGACTTTTTAAGGTAATTACGGATGAATTATTTAAAGAGCTTTGTATTTGTTTATGAATTTTATTAAACTGTTTTTGGTTTTCTTTAGATTGTTTTTGGTGAAGGTGAAAATTTTGTAACAATAAAAAAAGTAATGCTACAACAGTTAATATATACTTTCTTTTTTTTATTTGGTTGAAATAATTAAATGTTTTTGTTTTAGACTCTTTTTTGGGTATAAGTTCATTTATTTCATCTGATATAACAATACTTCCTAGCATATTTTTAATAATAGCAGAGCTATCATTAAATTGAATACCATTGTAAATAATATGTCCTTCTTTATTTTTAATCACTTCAGGTTTATCTGTGTAAGCACCTTCAGTATTTACTATTATTTTATCCTTTTCAAAAATTGGTTCATTAAAATAATCACTAATTAAAAAAATAGGACTTTTAATTGTATGTGCTTTTCTAAAAATAGCAATAATGCCATTGTCTTTTAAAAAATCTAGTAATCTAACTAACTGTGTTAGTTCTAATATTGATTGTTTTTGTTTTGAAGAATTTAAAAATATTGAAGAACTTAAAAAAAATATTGCATAGTTTTCTTTTAGTTGTAAAATTATGGCTTTACCTGACTGTTGATTAAAGTAAATTTTTTCAAGTAAATTTTTAATTGTTATAACACCTTGACTTTGGAAATTACTTAATTGATGTAGTATAGAGAGTTCAAAATCATTAAATTTTTTCATAATGTATAACAACAATTTTAAAAAACAAGTAGTAACAGTAATCATTACTACTTGTTTTTGAATAATTAAGACTTTACCCAGTTATTTCCATTCCAGTTAAACTCCTTACCATTTCTAGGAATAGATTGATGAGATCTAAAATTACCTGGTCGAATATTTTTAGCTCCTTGTGCTGTTAAATAAGCTATAATATCTTTTGAGAACTGGTTAGACTCGTCATGGTTGTGATTATTCATTGCTCCATAGCATAAAGACTCTCCAGGTCCATCATACTGAAAATTTTGAACATAATATTCCATATTTTTAAGTTTTAAAATTAATTATCTGTCTTTTCATTTTTTGAATCTGAACTACTAGTATCATCAGCGCTTCCAGCTTTGTTAAATCTGTTAGGGTAGTATTTTGCTAACCAAGCTCTAGCTATTTCAGATTGTGTTATAGGCTTTAAATAATAGTTAATAGGAACTCCAAGGTTATCTCCTCCAGATACACATTTATTCACATAATCTTCCATAGCTGTCATCATGGAATTAGTGTCAATAACTTTATTTTGTCCATCGTCAATATCAGCAACTCCACTTAATGTAGCCTTTATAGTGGCATTTTTAAGTGTAATCATTTGCTGTCCTGTTCTAGCAGCTGCAGCACCCTCTGCAATTGTATTATTTGCACTAGCAGTAGCACCTTGTAAGGTAGCTAGTTCTTCCATTGTTTTAGCCGGATCAAAATCAGAAAAACTCTGAACAGCCATTTTAACTTGATTTGATTTAATTGAAGGAATAATACCCATAGTTATTAATGTAGCATGTGAAGTTACATTTTGTGTACTTAGTAAGTTTTTAGCACTGTCTGAGAATGTCGAACTCACTCCAAATGAACCAGTACCAGAAGCAAACCATCCACCAATATCAAAGGTGTCTTGCATAGAAGCAGCAATAGATTCCATGTGTTGGCTTGATTGAGATTCAGTTGTATTAAGTATATGAACCATTCCAACAAAAGAAGAACCATAAGTTGCTCCAGATAAAATTGAGAATGAAGGGTCTTGTTTTGTGTCAGATTTAGCTTCTATTGCAGCTATAGATCCTATATCGTTTGTTTTTATCATGTTGCTAGGATTCATGGCATTCCAACTTCTAACAGCTTTATCAACATCTAAAACATACGGAGCAAATACCTGAGCATTTTTATGTGTACAAGTAATAGTAATCACTAGTGTTCCTGCTATACTGTGCCTTGAATGTTGGCTATTAACTTGTTCTTGAGCTGTGGCACTTGCTTGTGAAGATTGACCCTCTCCAAAAATACTTAATGATTCTTGAACAAATGACGCTACAGTTGCGGCATGACTTGCTGAACTTTGAGCATTTTGATCATAAGAAAAATACTGACTATTCATTTGTAATGAATCACTGGAAATAGGCATCTGTTTTAATTGACTTTTATTATAATCAATTGGACTTTCAACAGATTCATTAACAGCATTCATTTTTGCTTTTAACGGCTGAATTTGTTTTTCTGAATTTATTTTTGCTTTACCGTAAGCAATTGCTGCTTTTTGAATTTGTTGACCAATTTGTTCTGATTCTTTAATTAAATCATCTGTATTTATTCCCATTCCCATTGTTTCTTGAATGGTCATATCAACACTTCTCTTTAACGATATTAAAGAATTTAATTCGCTTTCAGCTGCATCTGCAGGTGCTTGCAGTTTTGAAATTTGCACAATGTTATCTAACTTTTCTTTAGATACAATGTTTCCCAACACTAACGAAGGATCATAAGGTATTGTAGATGGCATAATTAGTAATTTTAAAGTTTGTGAACATAAAATTACTTGATATTTAAGCCCAAAAAATATTTTATATCAGTAGTACTCTTATTTAGGTTATAAGCGTAGTTTTTTGCAGTATTAGCGTTAAAGCTCTTTTTTTATTGAATTTATTATGGTTTCTATTTTTTCATCATAATTAAACCACTTAATATTCTCATCCTTTCTAAACCAAGTTAGTTGTCTTTTAGCAAATCTTCTGGTGTTTTTTTTAATTTCTTCAATGGCTTTTTCTAATGTACAATTACCGTCAAAATATTCAAAAAGCTCTCTATATCCAACGGTTTGTAGAGCGTTTAGTTGCTTATGAGGGTAAAGGTTTTTAGCTTCTTCAAGGAGACCATTTTTAACCATTATATCTACTCTTTTATTAATTCTTTCATAAATAATAGAACGCTCTGCATTTAAACCAACTTTTATAACGTTAAAGTTTCTTGGAGTTTTTGGCTTATTTTTAAATGAACTATAAGTTTTTCCTGTTCCAATACATATTTCTAAAGCTCTTATTACTCTATGTGGATTGTCTTTAGCTATAGTATTATAGGTTTCAGGATCTAAGTTTAATAGTTGTTGCTGAAGTACTTCAATACCTTCAGAATTTAGCTGTTCAGTTAAATTTTCTCTTATTTGAGGATCTACATCTGGAAAAAAATCTAAACCATTCACTACAGCATCAACGTATAATCCGCTTCCACCAACCATTATCTGAATTGAATTGTTTTCAAATAATTCATTTAATTTTTTTAAAGCATCTTTTTCAAAGCTTCCTACATTGTAATCGTCAAAAATACTTCTATTTTGAATAAAATGATGTGTGGCAGCGGCTAATTCATCCTGATCAGGAACAGCAGTTCCAATAGTCATTTCTTTAAAAAACTGTCGTGAGTCACATGAAATAATTTCTGATGAAAAATGTTGTGCTAATTTTATGCTTAATGCTGTTTTACCTATAGCAGTTGTTCCTACAATTACAATTAATGTATTCATTTACATATTTAATTTTGATCCGCAATGGTAACAGAATTCAGCATTATCTTTATGTCCTTCGTATCCACAATTAGGGCATGATTGAGTATTCAAGTTTACTTTTCCTTTAGTCATTTCAGACGAGACAATTCCTGTTGGAATTGCAATAATAGCATACCCAATAATTACTGTAATACTAGCTATAAATTGTCCTAAAGGTGTTTGAGGAGCAATATCTCCATAACCTACAGTAGTTAATGTTACTATAGACCAATAAATACTTCTGGGTATACTAGTAAAACCATTATCCGCGCCTTCTATTAAATACATAATGGTACCTAGAATAACACATACAATGAGTACAAAATATAAAAACACACCTATTTTAGCTTTACTTGCATTTAAGGCCTTCATTAATTGATTTGATTCCCCAACAAAACGAGAAAGCTTTAAAATTCTAAAAACCCTTAATAAACGAAGTGCTCTTAAAGCTACTAAACTGTGTGAACCAATAAAAATAGCAGATAAATACATTGGTAGTGTTGATAGTAAATCTATCAAACCATAGAAGCTAAAAATATATTTGGTAGGTTTTTTAATAGAAATTACCCTTAACACATACTCTATAGAAAAAAGAATAGTTACACCCCATTCAAAAGCATATAGCGTTTCATGATATTTATCATCAACTTCTTTAACACTTTCTAGCATCACCAAAATAATACTCATTAGTATTAAAGCTAAAAGTGCTATGTCAAATAACTTACCTTCGGGAGTATCTGCCTCATAAATAACTTCATGAATAATCTCTCTCCAACTACGGTTTTTTGTTTCTAATTTTTTCAAAAAAAGATAGTTTAAAAAACAATATTACAAATTATTTTCAATTTGATAACGGATGATTTTTTCTACTTTGTTTTTAGCCAAATAGTTTTTAATAATACTTTTTGCTAACAATTTATTTTCTATAAAAGTAAGCATGTTTTTAAGTATATTTATTTGGTTTTCTTGATAGGATAAATTTGTGTAAGCATATCCTAAAACTTCATTATTTTCAATTAAGATAACAGCGTTTTCTTCTGGAATTCTACCTTTATCTATTAAAATTAAGTGATCGTGATTAAATTTATTTTCAGAAATCTTTCGCTTTCTTATTAAATTGTATTTAGGCTTTAAGGTATCTAAACCTAAATAGTATTTTAAGCGAGTTAATAACTGATTTCCAGTTTCTTCAAAACTAACGCTTTGCGCTAACTTTGAAACTTTTTGAGCTCTTTTTGATTGTTTTAAGAACAGTTTACCTACTTCTTTTTGCATGTTCTTTCCTCTTCCTAAGAAAATTACATGTCCATCTTCATTATGAATATAAAAAACACCTTCTGAATTTGGTACAGACTCTATTAATCCTTTAATTTTCTTTTTAAAGTTTCTATTATCTATAAATTTAATAGAAGATTGGATGATTTCTTTATCAATATCTTTTTCTAATAAAAGTTTAAATAATTGAACTGTAGCAAGTGCATCACCTGAAGCACGATGACGGTCGGAAAGGGGGATACCTAAGCTTTTTGTTAATTTCCCTAAACTATATGATGGTTGGTCTGGAATTAGTTTTTTACTTAAAGCTACGGTACATAATGTATTTCTCTGGAAATCATAACCTAAGCGTTTATATTCCGTTTTTAAAACTCTATAATCAAACGCAGAATTGTGTGCTACTAAAATACAGTCTTCAGTAATTTCTATAATTCGTTTGGCAACTTCATAAAATTTAGGTGCATTACGAAGCATTTTATTGTTAATACCAGTGAGTTTAACAACAAATTCTTGTATTTCTTTTTCTGGGTTTACTAAGCTAATAAATTGGTCAACTACTGTTTGGCCGTCAAACTTGTATATAGCAATTTCAGTTATACCCTCTTCATTAAACTTCCCACCAGTTGTTTCAATATCTAAAATGGCGTACATGCAGGATTTCCTGTTATTAGGTTATTAATAAATTGTAGGGGAATAAAACTATTGTTTATCAAATATATAAAAAATAGCTGTAATAAAATTAATTATGTTAGATAGTTTCTACTCCCAAAAATAGAACTTCCAATACGTACCATATTACTACCACATTCAATTGCTAGGTTATAATCTCTACTCATTCCCATAGATAATATTTTAAATGAAGTATAATGTTTAGCTAGGCCGGTATACAATGAGTGTAAAGATGAAAACTCTTTTTGAATCTGATTTTTATCATCTGTAAAAGTTGCCATTCCCATAAGCCCAACAATTTTAACATTGCTAAGCTCTTTAAACTCATCTGATGCTAAAATTGATTTAATTTCATTAAAAGATAAACCAAATTTAGTGTCTTCTTCTGCAATATGAGCTTGTAATAAACAATTAATTACACGATCATGTTTTTTAGCTTGTTTATCTATTTCTTTTAATGTTTTAAAACTATCAACACCATGAATTAAATCAACAAAATGAGCCATATATTTTACCTTATTTCTTTGTAAATGACCAATCATATGCCATTGTATATCTTTCGGTAGTTCATCATATTTCTCAACCATTTCTTGGATCTTATTTTCACCAAATACACGCTGCCCTGCATTATAAGCTTCTTGAATGTCAGAAATAGGCTTTGTTTTAGATACAGCTACTAAAGTAACATTAGCTGGTAAAGCTGATTTAATTTCTTGTATTTTATCTTTAATTCCTTGCATTTTAACTAAAATTCATAAATGGTTAATGCACTTCTTAATTTTGGTTCTATATAGGTTGTTTTTGGAGGCATCATAAGTCCACTATCTACAATATCTTTAATATCATCAATAGTTACCGGCAACATCCCAAATGACACCTTAAACTCTCCATTATCAACTTTTAATTTAAGCTCTAATCCATCAGATTTATCTTGTGAGTATAAAATTTTATCAGCATTTCTAATATCATCAATGCCTAGAATAGGCTTTAATACTGTTTGATATAAGATTTCTGAATCTAACTTACTTTTTGCATCTGAAAAAGTATAGGCTGTTTTACGAAGATATAAAGCATAAAATTCACCATCTAAATACATAGAAAAGTGATGTTTTTGTTTGGGTTTAAATAATTCTTGACCTCTTTTTTCGATTCTGAAATAGGTATCTAACTCAATTAAAAACTCATCAGGAGTTAATCCATTTAAATCTTTTATAAAACGATTGAATTCGTAAATACTTAACTGGCTCTCTGGTAAAAAATAACTCATAAAGAAATTGTAGTCTTCTTCTCCAGTGTGTTTTGGGTTTTCTTGGGCTAAATTATTAGCTAGTAAACATGAAGAAGTTGACCTGTGATGACCATCTGCAATGTATAAAGTTTTTACCTCTTTAAAAGCTTGTTGAATTGTGGATATATCTTCTTTATTAGCAACTACCCAAAGTAAGTGTTTATCTTTATCAGATGTAGAAAATTCATATTCTGGGCGTTGTTCTTTGTACTTATTTATAATAGCTTCTATTATAGAATTATCAGGATACGTTAACAGTACAGGTTCTGCATTAAAACCTGTATTTTTTAGGTAGTTTTCAAACAATAGCTCCCTTGATCTTAAAGTATCTTCATGTTTTTTTATGACATCTTTATGGTAATCTTCTACAGATGACGCTGCTATAATACCACAAAAAGTGTGGTATGGTGTTGTTTTTTGATAAATATAGTAGGCAGGATCTTCATCTTGGGTAAATACACCTTCTTCTTTAAACTCTAGATAACGGTTATGTACTAATTTAAAGCGCTGATCACCTGAAATATGTTTTTTATGATATTTATAGCCAGGATTTACAACATGCAAAAACGTAAACGGATTGTAACTTAGTTTAGCTTCTAGTTCATTAGGTGGATAAATATCATAAGATTTAGAGGAAACCAAAGCAACTTTGTCTCTAGTTGGTCTTACTGCTTTAAAAGGTTTAACAACTGCCATATATTAATACTGTAATAAATCTATAGTTTGTTTAGCTAATTCAACACCAATTTGTTCTTGAGCTTCATGAGTAGCAGCTCCAATATGTGGAGATAACGATAAACTAGGATTCATTAATAGTTGTATTTCTGGATTTGGTTCATTCTCAAAAACATCTAAACCAGCATATTTAACTTTACCACTTTCAATGGCATTTACAAGTGCAACCTCATCTATAATTCCACCTCTTGATGCATTAATAATTCCAACACCATCTTTCATTTTTTCAAATTCAGTATCAGTTACAATATATTCTTCTTGAGCAGGAATGTGATATGTAATAAAATCGGCTTCTTTATATAATTCATTAATATCTATAGAAGAGAAAGAAAAAGGAACCTGTTGCCCATCAAAAAACTCTAAATTAAAGTATACCTCTTTTGTGGTTCTGTTATTCATCACAACACGCATTCCCATTCCTAATGCTATTTTAGCTGTAGCAATACCAATGCGTCCCATACCAACAATACCTAAAGTTTTTCCTTTTAATTGATGTCCTGTATAAAGCTTTTTTAAACCTTTAAAGTTACTATCACCTTCTAAAGGCATGTCTCTATTGGCTTGATGTAAGTTTCTTGCCATACCTAATAAGTGAGCAAAAACTAATTCGGCAACACTATGCACAGAAGCTTCAGGTGTATTAATTACATGAATTCCGTGGTCCTCGGCAAAAGTAACATCGATATTGTCCATACCAACACCGCCGCGTCCAATTAATTTAATGCTAGGACACGCTTCTAATAACTCTTGTGTAATTTGTGTACTACTTCTTACAAAAATAGCGTCTACACCATTATCATTAATATAATCTTCTAATTGGTTTTGAGCTACCTTTACATTAATAACTTCAAATCCTGCTTCTAATAAAAGTGACTCTCCACTTTTAGATATTCCGTCGTTTGCTAATATTTTCATTAGTTTTTATTAAATATTTTTAACTAATTCTTTCTAATTCTTGCATTACATCTACCAATGATTGAACACTATGTAAAGGTAATGCGTTATACATGCTTGCTCTGTAACCTCCAACAGATCTATGACCATGTAAACCATTTATTCTTGCTTCTGCCCACATACTATCAAACTTAGTCTCCAAAGCTTTATTATTAATAGTAAAAGTAGCATTCATGACACTTCTGTCTTCTACAGCTGCAAAACCTGTAAAAAGAGGGTTTCTATCAATTTCATTATAAAGTAAATCTGCTTTTTGTTGATTTACTTTTTCTATGAAAGATATACCTCCAATTTCTTTTAACCACTCTAATGTTAACATTGAAACGTATACAGAAAATACAGGAGGCGTATTAAACATACTATCTTTTTCAATTAACAATTGATAATTTAACATTGATGGAATTTCTCTTGATACTTTTCCTAAAATTTCATCTTTTATAACTACTAATGTAGCACCTGCTGGGCCCATATTTTTTTGAGCTCCTGCATAAATTAGATCAAATTGAGAGAAATCTAAAGTTCTTGAAAAGATATCTGAACTCATGTCACACACTATAGGAACTTCTGTATTAGGAAATTCTTTCATTTGTGTTCCATAGATGGTGTTATTACTTGTACAATGAAAATAATCAGCGTCTTTGGGTATCATATATCCTTTTGGGATGTATGAAAAACCGTTGTCTTTTGATGAGGCCACTTCATCTAATTCTCCAAATAATCTAGCCTCTTTAATGGCTTTAGAACTCCATGTTCCAGTATTTAAATACGCTGCTTTATTATTTAACAGATTGTAGGCTACCATTAAAAATTGCATACTAGCGCCTCCTTGTAAAAACAAAGCGGTATATCCCTTATTTTGAAGGTTTAAATGTTCTAAAGCTAAGCTTCTAGCATTTTCTATTACATCTACAAAAGGTTGACTTCTGTGAGAGATTTCTAATATCGATAAATCATCATTATTAAAATTAATAACAGCTTCAGAGGCTTTTTTTAAAACTTCTTCAGGTAAAATACATGGACCTGCGCTAAAATTATGCTTTTTCATTAGGTTTTGTTGATTATATGCAAAGATGCAATTTAAACTACGAATAGTTTTTAAATTTTTGCCAAAAATTCTAAGGTATTAACTCCATCTGCGTAATCCCATAACTGAGGTTGTTGGGTTTTTCCAAAAGCAATCTCGTTTTCATGGAAGTTAGAGGAAACAATACATTGAATTTTATCACTGTCTTCAAATAACTTAATTTTTAAATCATCAGAATTATCATAATATTCATAAAATACCGATGCAATAGGGGAGGCGTAACTGGCATCTTCTTTAATCATTAAAAAACCATTTTCTAAAATATCAAATTCACTCATTAAATACACGGCTTTGTTATAATCATAATTATTAGCGTATTTAACATTGTTTATAATTTCTTGTTTATCAAACATTCCTCTAAAGAAATTATCAAAATCATACCCTTTTGGAACAAATAACTTTGAAACAGATCTGCAACCCAAACCAAAATATTGAAAAACATCGTCGCTTAATTTCTTAAAGTCTTCTTCTGATTCATTACCTGTTAAAACAGCTACGGAGTTTCTGTTTTTTCTAATTATACTTGGCTTATCTTTAAAATAATACTCAAAATAACGAGCAGTATTATCACTACCAGTAGCAATTACAGCATCAAAATTTGTTAGTTTTTGGTCCGTAAATGTTATTTTACCTTTAAAATCGGTATTTACATATTCTAGATATTTCGCTAAAAAAGGTAGTAAGTGCTTGTCATTTGATGATAATTTAGCTAAAACAGCATGACCAGAGATTAATACCGAAATAAAATCATGAAACCCAACAAGAGGAATATTTCCTGCCATGATAATGGCAACTTGTTTTTCTGAATTTTCAATTAATTCTTCATTCGAAATCCATTGTTTAATATTACCCTCAGTTAAAGCTTGTGACCAGCTTTCACAACTAAACAATAAATTTTCTTTGGTAAACCAACTATTTGCTTCTTGTGCGAGTTTTAGTTGATGTTTAAATCCGTTAAAAAACAAATCGTTATGAGGAATTAATGGTTTTTCTTCAATTTTTTCTCTAGAAAACTGACTTAGAAAATCTCCTAATTTTACAAATGCGTTAATACGTTGTTGGATTTTGTCCATTTAAATTGGTTCTAAAATATTTTGGCTCTATTTTTGCAATTGCAAAGTTACAAAACTGAAAGAGATTTATTATGGCAATTATAATAACAGACGAATGTATTAATTGTGGTGCTTGTGAACCTGAGTGCCCTAATACTGCTATATATGAAGGTGCTGATGAGTGGAAATATGCTGATGGTACCGATTTATCAGGTTCAATAGTTTTACCTAATGGTAAGCAAGCAAATGCAGATGAAGATCAAGAACCTTTGTCTGATGAAATTTATTACATTGTTGCTGATAAATGTACAGAATGTAAAGGTTTTCATGAAGAGCCACAGTGTGCAGCAGTTTGCCCTGTAGATTGTTGTGTGCCTGACGAAAATAATGTAGAAACTGAAGAAGAATTGTTAGCTAAGCAAAGTTTTATGCATAACGATTAATCATATAGTATAAAAATAAAATCCCGAGTTTATTACTCGGGATTTTTTATGCTTAAAATTTATAGTTTACAGATAGGTTGAATAAGGAACCTAATTGACTAAAATGATAACCATCATATGTCATTTGAGAATATCTTTGGTTAAAAGTTATTAAATTAGATTGAACTTTTACTTGAGCAGGATCATTTAAAATTGCTCGCCCATCAGCATTTTCTGCTTTAAACTCCCATTCTGGTAACACATTTAAAATGTTATTAGCATTAAAAGAAACTGTCCAATTATCATTAACATTATAGTTTACACCAAAATCGGTTACAATTTTAGGAATAAATTCTGTTCTTAAATCACTACTAAGTCCAGCTTGCTTAAACGTGGTTTTACCAAAATAGGTGTTACCTAATGAGAATCCAAATTTACCAATGTCATAATTAAGACCTAAAATCCATTTAGTTTCTGGCCTTGAAGTAAATAATAATGCTTCTTGTGTAGCATCTATTAATAAATCACCAGTATCATCTGTTCTACCATTATCAATTACGTAGTTTCCTGATAAATTTACGCTTAAATCTCCATTACCTAATTTAATTCCTTTATATCCAATTACTACGTCTAAACCTGAAGTTTCAGTATCAATAGCATTAGAGAAGAAACTAACAACACCAAAATCTGTAGAAATAGGGTTACCTAACACAATTCTATCTTCAACCTGAATATTATAATAATCAATAGTAAAACTTAAGTTTTTGGTTGGCTTAGCACCAAAACCTACTGTAAAGTTTAATGATTCCTCTGCTTTTAATTTAGGTAAACGTAATCTTCTTGCTTCTGGAGATACGTTATTCACTAATCCTTCTACTTCAATACCACCACCAGCGGTAAAGCTGTATTGAGATTTTTGAGTATAAATTTGATGTAGAGTAGGAGCTCTAAATCCTGTAGAAACAGAACCTCTAATAGTATACTTATCATCTAAAAATTTATATCTTGAACTCAATTTCCAAACAAAAGTAGTTCCAAAATCACTATAATTTTCAGCTCTTACTGTTCCTTCAAATAATAAGTCTTCTGTTGCATCAAATGAAGCACTTACATAACCTCCAATGTTATATCTACTAAATTCACCAGAGTTTTCAGGTCTATTACCAGCAAAAGAATCAGCTCCTAAACCTTCATAAGATGCCAAATCTCCCTCTAAAACCTCAAAAAATTCAGCTCTAAATTCAGAACCTACCGCTACTGAAAATTGATCAGAAAGTACTTTTGATAAATCAATGTTACCAACAACATGACTAAAAGCTGTTCCACCAGGTTGAAATGAAATTGGAGTGTTTTCTCCATAAATAAACTCATCGTTTTCATCTACAGATCTGTTGTGAGAATCATTAACAGTATATGTTTGTTTATTACCTCCAATAGTTACACTTGCATCAGAATTCCATCCGTTAATGTTAGATTTAAACCCAAAAGTAGCATTATAATCGCTCATATCACCTTCAAATGTTGGTAAATAACCGTCATAACCATTTGCATTATTTGGGTTGTTTCCTGGGAATAATGAAGCTAAATACGGGTAATCATCTAAAGTACGCCAGTATGGAGTTCTGTAATTTGCAAAACTATTTACTTTTTTATAAATATATGCAGCATTAAAATACATATTATTTTTTGCAGATGTTGGAATACTACCGTTAATCAAAAATTTGGTAGCAGTTGTTTCTGGAGAACCGTTTATATTACCTGCATCTGGGTTTCTTGATAAAAATTCTTGAACATCAGCTAATGATGCTCCGAAATCTGTTGCTTCACCTTCAGCATCTACAACTCCAGGTCTGTTTGCTAAGGCTACTTTTGAAAAATCAACAGTATAATTGATAAATCCTTTGTTATCACCAATTTCAGCTCCTCCGTTTAAAGAAACACCTATCATTTCGCCATCACCTTCTCCTGTAATTCCTGACCTAAAAGTTGCAGAAGTGTTCTTGTAATCATCTTTTAAAATAATATCAACTACTCCTGCAATAGCATCAGATCCATATTGAGCAGAGGCTCCATCACGTAATACCACTATGTTTTTAATAGCATCAGTTGGAATTCCTGAAATATCTGCACCAGTTTCACCTCTACCTGGTGAAGTTTGTGTATATAATAGTGAACTTAAATTTTTACGTTTACCGTTAATTAATACTAATGTTCTACTTGGTCCCATGTTTCTAATTTCATAAGGATCTAAAAGTGAAGTAGCGTCATTTACTGGAGTTTGTACTGTATTAAAAGAAGGTATTTTGTATTGTAATGCCTTGTCAAAGGTAGTTTGTCCTGTTGATTGTAATGCTTTAGCATCTACAACATCAACAGGTAGGGGACTTGTAGTGTTACTTCTTGCGGGTGTTCTAGACCCTGTTACAATAACTTCTTCTAATTGAACTCCATCTTTTAATACAATAGTAAAATTAGATTTTCCGTTCACAGCAATTTCTTCTGTTTGAAAACCAGTAAAACTAACAATAAGTGTTGCATCGTTTGCTACTGATAATTCAAAAACACCATCAATATTGGTAGTTGTTCCATTTTGTGTTCCTTTTTCCAATACACTTGCACCTGGTAAGGGATTGTTAGATGAATCAAATACTTTACCGCTAATCTTAGTTTGAGCATTTACAGATACTATTCCTAAAATAATAGCAATAAACATAATCAGTTTTGATTTTTTCATATTTTAAATTTTTTGGTTAATTCTATAAATATATTTTATAAAAATTAATTAATTAACATTTTTAACTTGTTTTTATAACTAAAACAATATTTTTATTAAAAATTAAATAATTATAACCTTAAGATGTTATTTTTGAATATAAAACTGATTTACAATTAATTAAATAAAAAAGCTCTCAATTATATAATTGAGAGCTTTTTTTTAAAAGTTTACATTTAGTCTTGCATAATAATAGGCGCCGGAGAACCCCATTTGAACCGCATCAAAATAGCCACCAGATTCTGTCCAATCATCTTGCTGGTCTGGATAGATATTAAACAAGTTATTACTACCTAGTGTAAATCTTACATTATCAGTAGCTTTATAACTTAAGTTTAAATCGGTTACTATTTTAGCTCCATAATAATCTGTTGCCGCTTCTTTTTTATCATCATAAGTTCCATAATCTAAAGTGTCTTCAAAAATTTGTGAATCTATCAATTCTATTTCACTAAATCTTGTAAAAGCAAGATTAGCATCAAACTTCTTGTATTGATAATTTAAATTTAAATTTATTTTACTACTTGGTGCTGATGCAAGTAAAAAATACTTATCTCTATCTCCAAAGAATATTTCTTCATCTAAATTTCCATTGTTAACATGGCTTATCACCATATCATTGAAATTGGCAGCAAAATTAATTCCTAACTTTCCGCTAGCCCCTAAATCATAATCATAGGTTACTATAATATCAATACCTTTAGTTTGTGTATTTACGCCGTTTACAAAAAACTGAACATCGCTAACTTCTGGTATATCATTGGTAGGGAAATTACCTGTTAATACAATTCTATCATCTACATCAACAAAATAACCATCAAAAGTTACCGTAAAATTGTCAAATTTACCAGTAAAACCTAAAGCTGTGTTAATTGAAGTCTCTTCCTTTAAAGGTCCAACGCCAAAAGTTCTTGTTATTGGACTTGTGTTTGATGATAATAATTTATCTGACGACACACCTCCTAAAAAATCAGAAAACTTTAAATTGTAATGAAGTTGCGCCAGGGAAGGAGCTCTAAATCCAGTACTTATAGAACCTCTAATATTGAAATTATCATTAAGTTTTAATCTTGTTGATAATTTACCATTTAATGTACCTCCAAAATCACTATAATTCTCATATCTGGCAGCTAAACCTACTAAGAACTTCTTAGTAATATCTAATTCAAAATCAGCAAATAAAGAAATATTAGATCTACCTTCATCAACAACATTGTCTGGAGAATACCCAGGAAATCCTTGAGAACCGCCTGGTCTTATTTCTCCATTTTCATCTCTTGCAGGTTCTTGAGTATTGTTAGTTATTAATGTTCCGTTTTCTGTATAAGTTCCCCATGAAGCTTCTTCACCAGAGAAGATCTCAAAACGTTCACCACGAACTTCAAAACCATAAGCTATATTTAAACCTGCTAAAAAATCATCATAAAACTTAGACATTTCTATATTTAAAGTGTTTTGAGCTAATCGGTGGCCTCCAGCATCAAAGCTTGTTGGTGAATTTTCTTCAAGAGTAGCATTTAGAGATCCTTCAACAAAATAATGAAAGTTATTATAGCCATACGTATTACTAATATCAAAAATCCAATTATCAAAAGTTTTTATCTTTAATCCAACTGCTATTGAATTATCTTCAATTTCTGAGGTTATTCTTGGAGTAAATCCATTTGGATAAATGGATGTGACTACTCTAGGCCCCTCATTTCTTGTAAATGCATAAGCATCTGTATCTCTATAGTTTCTTCCACCAAAAACATACATTTCTGTATTTTTAAACAATGGGAAAGACATGTTTGTAAACAAATTATAACCTTTTATAGAGGCTTCCCCAAAACCTTTTCTAAATTCAAAAGAGGGACGCAATGTTTTTTCTTTGTTTAAAAATTCTGTAGTAAAATGAGCAAAACCTTTCTCTCCAATTTTCACTCCATAATTAGCGGTTGCTTTCAATGAATTTCCATCAAAACTTTGGTCATCTCCAATTACATTTCCGTCTTTTTCTGTATCTAATCTAAAGCCATTTGTATTCCAAACACCATAATTCCCGTCAGTAAATGGAGAAACATCAACATCAGCATTGGTATTGTACATTCCGTAACTTACACCACCTTCAAACTTACCAATATAATCTTCATCCTTTAAAACGATGTTAACAACTCCTGCAATAGCATCAGATCCGTATTGAGCAGCTGCACCATCACGTAAAATCTCAATTCTTTTTATTGCTGATGCAGGAATAGCGTTTAAATCAGTACCAGTATTTCCACGTCCTCGTGTTCCAAAAAGGTTAATTAAAGATGATTGATGTCTTCTTTTACCATTAATAAGAACTAGTGTTTGATCTGGACCTAAACCTCTTATGGTAGCAGGATCTATATGGTCTGCACCATCAGAACCTGATTGTTTAGTAGCATTAAAAGAAGGAGCTGCATATTGTAATAATTGATTGATTTCAATTTTACCAGCTTTGGCTGTTACATCAGCTACATCAATAACATCAATTGCAACAGGAGTATCTACCGCAGATCTATTTACATTTCGAGTACCTACAACAACCACTTCGTCAAGCTCTATATCTTGTAAAACAATATCTAATTCTGTTTGTTTATTAATTACAATTTCTTGTGTTTCAAATCCAGAAAAACTTATAATTAACGTAGCTTTTTCAGGTACTTCTATTGAAAAAACACCATTAAAATCTGTAGTTGTTCCATTTTTTGTTCCTTTTTCTAACACATTAGCACCTGGTAAAGGTTCATTAGAACTATCTTTTACAATACCTTTTATTGTTACTTGTGCATGAAGTAAAAAAGTACCGAAAAATATTAACAAAATACTTAGTAAGTTTCTTTTCATAAGTAATATATTTTCAATTGAGTAATATAAATTTAAGTAAAAAAAAACACAAACTACACAAAAACAGTTGTTTGAATATGATTTTAATGTCAATTTAATTTTAAATGTTATAAATTAATATTACATATCAATACACTATATTTGCAGCGCTAAAATTTATTTTATGAAAGCTGGAATTGTAGGATTACCAAACGTTGGAAAATCAACATTATTTAATTGCTTATCTAATGCAAAAGCTCAAAGTGCAAACTTTCCGTTTTGTACTATAGAACCAAACCTAGGAGTGGTTAATGTACCAGATCCAAGAATTGAAAAGTTAGAAGAACTTGTTAACCCAGAAAAAGTAGTACCTGCTACAGTTGAAATTGTAGATATTGCTGGTTTAGTTAGAGGTGCAAGTAAAGGAGAAGGTTTAGGGAATCAATTTTTAGCAAATATTAGAGAAACAGATGCAATTTTACATGTATTACGTTGTTTTGATAATGATAATATAGTGCACGTTGATGGCTCTGTAGATCCTATTAGAGACAAAGAAACTATTGATATAGAACTTCAGTTAAAAGATTTAGAAGCCGTTGAAAAACGAATGGATAAGGTAAAACGTGCTGCTAAAACTGGTAATAAAGAAGCTCAGAAAGAATTAGAGATTTTAGAAAAAGTACAAGCTACTTTATTATCAGGACAATCTGTAAGAACTATTGAGTTTTCAGAAAAAGAAGAAGAACTTGTAAAAACCATGCAATTCATTACAGCTAAACCTGTTTTATATGTTTGTAATGTTGACGAGGCTTCTGCTAAAGATGGAAATGCTTATGTTGATAAAGTTAAAGAAGCTGTTGCGTCTGAAAATGCTGAAATTATTGTTTTAGCTGTAGCAACAGAAGCTGATATTGCTGAATTGGAAGATTATGAAGAGCGTCAAATGTTTTTATCGGATATTGGTTTAGAGGAACCAGGAGTATCTAGATTAATTCGTTCTGCATATACTTTATTAGATTTACAAACGTATTTCACTGCTGGAGTTAAAGAAGTTAGAGCTTGGACCATTCCTGTTGGTGCTTCTGCACCACAAGCTGCAGGAGTAATTCATACAGATTTTGAAAAAGGTTTTATTAGAGCCGAAGTAATTTCTTATGATGATTATGTTACTTATGGAACTGAGGCTAAGGTTAAAGAAGCTGGTAAAATGAGAGTAGAAGGAAAAGAGTATATTGTTGCAGATGGTGATGTGATGCACTTTAGATTTAACGTATAATTTCTATTAAAAACATATAACAAACTCCATTGATTATTTCAATGGAGTTTTTTTATCTTTAAATTTTAAATTTATAACATGCAACTTCACAAAAAAACATTTGAATTCCTTGGTAAACTAGCTGAAAACAATAATAGAGATTGGTTTTCTGAGCATAAAAAAGAATTTAAAGAAATTGAAAACCATGTTAAAGAATTTTATGCACAAGTACATCAAAATTTAAACTTGCATGATGAAGTAGATAAACATAAAGTATTTAGGATTTACAGAGATGTTCGTTTTTCAAAAAATAAAACACCTTATAAAACACATTTTGGCGGATCATTTCATAGAGTAAAACCTACATTAAGAGGCGGATATTATCTTCATTTATCACCAAATGATACCTTTTTAGCGGGTGGTTTTTGGGAACCAAACAAAGAAGATTTATTTAGAATAAGAAAAGAATTTGAAATTGACGCATCTGAAATAAGAGATATTATTAAACAACCTGATTTTATTAAACATTTTGGAGGAGTTTTAGAAGGAGATGAATTAAAAACAGCTCCCAAAGGTTTTGATAAAACTCATCCTGATATCGATTTAATTAGAAAAAAAGGCTATGTTGCCATTAAAAAATTTACTGATTCAGAAGTTTTTCAGCCAGATTTTATAGATAAAGTAGATGAATCATTTAAAACGTTACGTCCGTTTTTTAACTTAATGAGTGATATTTTAACAACTAACCTAAACGGAGAAAGTATCCTGTAATATGGCAGAATTTACACAAACTAGAATTGTTAAAGCTTCTGAGATTGATAATTTAAATCATGTAAACAATGTAATTTATCTTCAATGGGTTCAAGAAATAGCAGAATTACATTGGGAAGAACTTACTAAAAACGGAACACATTCTGATTACTTTTGGGTGGTACTACGTCACGAAATTGACTACAAAGGACAAGCTTTGTTGAATGATGAAATTACTTTAAAAACGTGGGTTGGAGAAACCTCTGGCGTAAAATCCGTTAGACATGTGTCTATTAGTAAAAACAATAAAATAATAGCTAAAGCAGCAACAACTTGGTGTTTAATTAATGCTGCTACAAATAAACCAAATAGAGTAACAGAAAGTATTTTAAAGACCTTATATCCTAATAAATAAAAGTATCTTTGCGGCATATTATAGAATAAAAATATGTCAACATTTTCAGACTTAGGAGTTCGTAAAGATTTTATAAAGGGTTTAAAAGAACTTGGTATTGTTCAACCTACAGAAATTCAGTCACAAACCATACCGTATTTATTACAAAATAAATCAGATTTTATTGGTTTAGCACAAACAGGAACTGGTAAAACAGCTGCCTTTGGATTGCCTATATTGCATCAAATAGATGCTGGTAAAAATGAGGTTCAGGCCTTAATTTTATCACCAACTCGTGAATTAGTACAACAGATTAAAAAACAACTTTTTAAGTTTACAAAATATGTAGATGGTAAAATTTTTGTTGAAGGTGTTTATGGTGGTGAAAAAATTGACCGTCAAATTAAAAATTTACAAAGATCTACGCATATCATAGTAGCGACTCCAGGAAGATTAATTGATTTAATTGAAAAAGATGCTGTTGATATAAAAAAAATTAAAACCTTAGTTTTAGATGAAGCAGATGAAATGCTAAGCATGGGGTTTAAACAAGACATTAATAGAATTTTAAAGTTTACCTCCGGAGAACGAAATACCTGGTTGTTTTCTGCCACCATGCCAGACGAAATAAAAAGAATTGTAAAAACATACATGAATATTAATGCAAAAAGGGTAGATATTGATCCTGCTGAAGCTGTAAATAAAAACATTACTCATTTGTATGTTAAAACATCTTTAAAAGAAAAAACAGACGCAATTATTAGCTTTATAGAAAAAAGAAACTCACAAAGAGGAATTATTTTTTGTAGAACTAAAGCTGGAGCACGAAAATTAACTTCAGAATTACAAGAAGAAGGTTTTGCTATTGATGTTTTAGAAGGTGATATGAAACAAATTGAACGCGATAAGGTTATGCGTGCGTTTAAAAATGAAAGTTTACAGTTTTTAATTGCTACAGATGTTGCAGCTAGAGGAATTGATGTTAAAAATTTAAATTTTGTTATACATCATCAATTACCAGAACAAACAGAATACTTTACCCATAGAAGTGGTAGAACAGCAAGGGCAGGAAAAACAGGTGTTTCAATAGCTTTTGTTTTACCAAATGAGCTTGAAAAAATTCATCAATTACAGAAAAATTTAGGTATTCAGTTTTCAGAAACTACATTATAAATATGAATATTGTTTATGTCCTAGATATTTTAGGAACATTTGCATTTGCTATTAGTGGTGCTTTAGTGGCGAGTAAAAAGCAATTTGATATTTTTGGAGTTATTATCATAGCATTTGTAACCGCAGTAGGAGGAGGGATGCTCCGTGATATTTTGATAAATGCACATCCTATAAATTGGATTGGTGATTTAAATTATATCTGGACGATTCTAATAGGAGTATTGTGTACTTTTTTATTCAAAAGTAAAATTGAACCATTGCGCAAAACATTTTTTTTGTTTGATACAATTGGGATTGCTGTTTTTACTTTATTAGGCTTACAAAAAGGATTGAGTTTTAATTTACATCCGTTTGTAGCTCTTATTATGGGAATGGTATCTGCTGTTTTTGGTGGAGTTATTCGTGATGTTTTAACAAGTAAAGTTCCATTAATCTTTAAAAAAGAAATTTATGCCTCTGCATGTTTGTCGGGTGGATTGATGTATTTAATTTTAAATTACTTTTCTATTGATACTACCATTTCTTTCATAATTTCATCAGTAGTTATAATTGGAATTAGAGTATTAGCGGTGTTGTTTGAATTGGAATTACCTAAGGTTAAAGATGATATTTTTGGAAAGTGATTGTTAATTTTACTTTTAAACTCTTAGATAAATGAGCTTGAAGAAAATAAATAATTAAAAAATACTCATAAATTATAAAAAAAGAGTAGCCTTAGGCTACTCTTTTTTTATTGTTACTGGTATGTGTTGTTGACTACCATATAACTTTATTTCTTTAATATCTGCAGGCATGTTTAAACCGTTTTCAGTAATTACATTTTTAACATTTTTTATTACCTCACTTTTAGTTTCGAGTGCACCACGTTTGTATTCTTTAGTTTTTGTCCAAAAAATAACTTTTAAATTAACAGTACTAACATCTAAACCGTCTACGGTAACAAAACACTGATGCTCTTCTGTATCAATAACTCCCAAGGTATTAACAACCGCATGAATAATTACTTTTTTAGCTAAATCAATATCGTCATCATAATCTATACCTACTATAAAGTCGTTTCGATAATAACCATCTTCGGTATAATTATATACAGCTTTTTTAATAATATCACTATTTGGTATATAAACATCTCTTCCATCAAATGTTTTAAGCTTAGTATATCTAAATTCTAGGCCTTTTACCTTACCAAAAATATCATCTATTAAAACAGTATCATTTAGTTGAAATGGTCTTTTAAACGATAATATAACGCCTGCAATGAAATTTTCTCCAACATCTTTAAAAGCAAAACCTATAATAACTGCAGAAGCACCTGCTGCGGTTAATAAACCGGTTGCAACACCAGACAATCCAGCAATTTTTAAAGCAAACATTATTACTAACAGTATCACCCCAAATTTTACTGCTTTGGTTAAAAAGTTTGTCATTAATGGATCATCTGATTTAGTTGCAATAGTTTTTCTGAATATTCTTGCAATAAACCTGGCTAATAGAAAACCAATAGCAACAATTATAATTGCTATGATTGCCTTTGGAACTTGATTAATTAAATTGTTCCAAAATTCTTGCAAGGAGTTATTTAGTTTTTTTAAAGTGTTATTAAAATTCATTAATTAGTTATAAGTTTATTAGGATAATACTATTTCTTCTTTTAATTGATCTACTGTACTTTTAGACCATGCATTTAGCATCCAACTTCTTTTTTCTAAACTACTCACATATCCAGCAATTAAGTCAATAGTACCTTCGTCTTCTGCATTTTTGGCGGTATCTAACACTTTATACATTTGCTTTAATAATGTTTTATGGTCATTTAATATAGACGTAATCATATCTTTATCTGTTTGTAAAGGAGATTCTTCATCAAGCGCAGACATTTGTAAGTACTTACTATACCTACTCGTTGGATGGTATTGTAAGGTTAAAATACGTTCTGCGATTTCATCAATTTTAGTTCTAGCATCGGTATACATTTTTTCAAATAACTCGTGTAAATCAAAGAAGTTTTTTCCCGTTACATTCCAGTGATAGTTTCTTAATTTTTGATAGTAAATGTGGTAATCTGCTAATAATTGGTTTAATTCTTTAGCTGTGGGTAATAAATTATCGGTACGTATATTTAAATAGTTCATTAATAAGTTTTTTTTATTGATTAATAGTATAGTGTGATATTAAAAAAAGAGTGGAGTAAACCACTCTTTAATATATATTGAGGGACTGAATTACATTCTGTAGGTATCAAATACCGCAACTTTTAATAAGTTAGAACGTTCATCTAAATATTCAATCACAAAGTTTCTTCCTGTGTTAAAATATCCAATTCCGTTAAAATCTCTACCTCTCACTATATAATAGTTGCCATTTTTTGATAAAAAAGCCCTAGCAGAACTAATTTCTTTATTTTTATCATTATAAGAGATGGTAAAGTCTTTTCTGTTATCATCTACATGAAATCCATATTTCTTATTGTTAAACCTGTAATAAGCAACTTTTGTTTTCTCGTCATAAAACGGATCGATATCATTATCTACCATGACTGTTTTTGTTACCGCTACTGGTGTTGCTACTACATCTTGATTTAATTCGTGTTTCTGACTTGGATCAAATTTAGTTCTCTTAGTTTTTTCGGTTACTACTTTTACTTTGGTATTGTATACCACACCATTTTCTGATACTTGTGGTTGTTTTTTTACCTCAGTAGTTTTAATAACCTCTGTTTGTGCATTCATAATTCCGATAAATCCTATTGAAAGGACAGTTAATATTAAATTTTTCATTTGTTTGAAAGTTTTATAAAGTTCTCAGTAATTTCTTTTTTACTATAAGATGCTTACCGTTTAACATCTTGTTTTCAAATACATTACAAAATTACGCACATCATACAGTTCTGTTTTGCTCATTTAATGTAAACCTTAACTCATTTACTTTTTTATAATTTTTATAACAAAAAAAGAGGAACAGCATTAAACACTGTTCCTCATTTACTAACTAACGCTAAAAACTATTACTACTAAACTAAATTCTTTTTTTACCAGTTAATAATGATATTACAAAAAGTATTAAAAAGATAAAGAATAAGATTTTTGCTATTCCTGCGGCTGCACCGGCTATACCAGTAAAACCTAATACTCCTGCGATTAATGCTATTACTATAAAAGTGATTGTCCAACGTAACATAATATTGTTTTTTTAAGATTAATAATTTGTACACTGCAAAGTTATGTAGGTAATACAGTTTGTTTTAACTCATTTAAAATCAATATTAACTCATACAATAAAATAGCAAATGAGCAAAAGATGAAATGTTTTGAACAAACAATTTATAGTGTTTGCTAGTAATTTTGTAATGAAATTTATTTAAAACTAAAAACATTACACATGAAGAATAAAAACAATGATTTTGAATTTATAAAAGACAATCCAAAAAAATCGAATAAAAATTACATTTTTCAAAATAACAAAATAACACGTATTGGCTTTTACATTGTATTATCATTATTAATAATAGGAGTAGTGATAGTATTTGTAGAAGGATTACCATTAGCCTAAAAAATAGTAACCAATGAAATACAAATTATCTAACATAGCAAGTAAAACATTAATTGAAGATTTTACCAAGCTGAAATTAAAATATCCTAACATTTATAAGCCTAAACGCAATATAGATGGGTTAAAGGAACAAAATGTTAGTATAATTTCCATGGATAATCCTAATGAAATAACACAAGCAATATGGGGAATATTACCACAAAATTTTGAACATTCATGGAAAACTTTCCAAAAAATAAAATCTACCATTCATACAGATAAAAGTGAACTTTTTAACAATGTTTTGTATGAAGAAGCACTATTTAACCGTAGATGTTTAGTAATTGCTACTGGATTTTACACCTATCAGGTTCATGAAACTAAAATTAGAAAATATTTGGTGGAAAGAAATGATAGACAACCGTTTTATTTAGCTGGTATTTATAATGTTACAGAAGATGGTTTTACAACCTGTACTATCATTAATACTGAAGCAGAAGAGGAATTAAAAACTTATCACAACATTTATAATTCTATGCCATTACCAATTCCTAAAATTTTTAAAAACATATGGTTAGATAAAGAAACTGATTTAGAAAATTTACAATTTATTTTATCTAAACCCTATTTATCTAACTTTACCATGCAAAAAATATTTATATAATATGTTAATATTTCTACTTTCTGTTTATATCATATCATCATTATGGGCTATACTAAGTATTATTTTATACGGAAATAGACCAGCCAGATCTATCTCTTGGATTTTAATAACTATAATATTTCCTTACTTAGGGGTAGTTTTATATATTATTTTTGGTATTAACAGAAAGAGATTTAAGTTTTTTAGTCTAAATTTTAATGCTAAAAGAAAACTTTATGATTTACAGCATAAAAGTGATAATATCCAAGAATTTGCCCACAAGTTTGATGCAAACAAGTATGAAAGCGTTGGTGATTTAATGAAAAAAAGTTCAGGTTTTCCTGCTGTAGATGGCAATAATGTAACCATGTATTTTAATGGTGCTTCTAATTTTGAAGCTTTATACAGTGCTCTTGAAAATGCACAAAAGTTTATACATATTCAATATTACATTATTGAAAATGGTGAAATTTTTAATCGATTTTTAGAAATTTTTAAGCAAAAATTACAACAAGGTGTAGAAATTAGGGTACTATATGATGCTTTTGGTAGTTATGATTTTAAAAAGAAATCTGTAGATATTTTAGAAAGCCTTGGTGTAGAGGTTCATGCAATTTTACCCTTAAAATTTGGAAATATTTTATCAACCATTAATTTTAGAAATCATAGAAAAATTATGATTATTGATGGTAAAATAGCTTTCACTGGAGGTATGAATGTATCTGATAAATACATCAAAAATGATAACGAATTAGGAATTTGGGATGATTTACATATTAAAATTACTGGAGCTGCTGTGGATCATTTACATAGAATTTTTATAAAAGATTATTACTTTGCTACCAATGAAATTCTATTGTCCGAAGAAAACTATTTACCTGAACAAACAAAAAAAGGAGATACTTTATTACAAATTGTAACTGGCGGACCAGATCATACATATTTATCAATTCTACATCAATACTCTATGATGATTCATGCTGCTAAAAAATCAATTTACATAGAAAACCCATATTTTATACCTAATAAAACGTTGTTAGAAGCGTTAAAAATGGCTGTATTAAGAGGTGTTGATGTTAAAATTATGGTGCCCAAAAATAATGATAGTAGAATAGCAAAATATAGTATGTTTTCTAATTTTCAGGACTTATTAAAAACGGGTGCAAAAATTTATATTTTAAAAAATACATTTTCACATAGTAAATTAATTATTATTGATGATGAAATTGCCTCTGTAGGTTCTGGTAACTTTGACTATAGAAGTTTTGAACATAACTATGAGGTTAACACCATTATTTATGACAATAATATTGCAAAAACGCTTTCTGAAAAGTTTATAACTAATACTCAAAAATGTTTGGTACTAGATTATGATTCTTTTAGAAATAGACCATTTAAAACTAAGTTTTTAGAAGGATTGGCAAAAATTGTTAGTCCACTTTTATAATTGTACTTCTTTAACCTTTGCTTCTTTTTTATTAGCTAAAAATTTACTTGGACTTATGCCATATTTACGCTTAAATATTTTTGAAAAATAACTTCTACTACTAAAACCAATAGAATAAACAACTTGAGAAATATTGTAATCAGTGTTGTTCAGTAAATCTCTTGCCTCTTCTAATCTAACATGTCTTAAATACTCTATTACAGTTCTTGTATATAAAATTTTAAAACCTTCTTGTAATTTTGCTTGAGACAATCCACATTCAGCAGCTAAATCATCCACAGTATAGTCTTTGGATACATCTTTAAGTATTTGCTGACCTACTTTTCTAATCGTATTTAACTCTTTTTTTGTTAAACTTGTGTTTGACTTCTTTTTTCTTTTTAAATCTTTGGTATGTTGAAGTAAATGTGCTGATAAAATTTGATAAACAATCCCTTCTTTCATCATAATTCTAATCATTCCCTTTTGTTTTACAGAATTTAATCGTTTAACAAGATTAGAAATTTTCAAATTAAATGTGCCTGTGTAAGCAAATACATTTTCATGTTGTTCATCATGAAAAACCTCGTATAAACTCTTGTTTAATAAAGAGGCATCATTTAAACGTGTATTTAAAAACTCAACACGATTAATTTGAATAACATTTAAATGACATTTTACACCTTTGTCAAAAAAATAGTGATTAAAACCTTCATCCTTGCTAGTAATTATAGCCGGCTGAAATTGTTCTATTTTTCTTTTTTTGTTTTCAATTCTAAATTGATGATAAAAATGCCCTTCATTAGTATATAAAAAATTAATTGGATTGTAATTAGACGCATCAATAATCATTTCAACGTTATTGTAAAATACAATATCATGTTTAACTAAGTTACCTCCCCAATCAAACTGAATAAAACTAATACTTCCCTTGGCAAACTCATTATCTATAGTTAAAATATGCTCACCCCATCTTTCAGTAAAAGTACCACCAATTACTGCTTGTATTTGCTCTAAAATACCATCAATGCTAGATGCGTTAATCGCTATTGTCATTTACATTTCGTTTAAGTTGTAAATATAAACATTAAACAAATACAAAATGGCATATGAGTTAATATCTATTTTATTTGAGCAAAACTAAAGAGTATGATGTATGTAACTTTGTAGTGTATTTAAAAACAACATTATGAAAAATATACAAATTATAACCACTATTAGTTTATTATTTATTGCAACTTGTATTAGTGCTCAAAGTATTTCAAAAAATGCATTAGGACTTAGAATTGGTGATAATGATGGCTTTGGTGGTGAAATATCTTACCAAAGACATATAGGAAACAACAACAGATTAGAATTTGACTTAGGATTTAGAGACTCTAACAATGTAGAGGCTTTTAAACTAGTCGGTTTACACCAATGGGTTTATAAACTAGATAATAATTTTAATTGGTTTGTTGGAGTTGGTGCTGGAGTAGGAGCTTATGAAACACCGAATAATGATGGAGCATTTGCTTTAGCTGCAGCAGATTTAGGTATTGAATATAATTTTAATATTCCATTATTATTATCGTTAGATATTAGACCCGAGATTGGATTTAATGATAATTACAGTGATGATTTAGATTTAGATATTGCTTTAGGTATTAGATACCAATTTTAAGATAAAAACTATGAACAAAACAATAAAAATAATTTTGATGATAGCTGGTGTTGGTTTATTACTATACGGAGGATATATTATGATGAATCCGGAAACTGAAGTTAGTTTGGGTTCGTTAGAAATAGCTTCGCAAGATAATACCAACGCATACATTACTATCGGTTTAGGTATAGTTGCACTATTAGCAGGAGCACTACCTAAAAAATAACGATGTTAAAAAGTACGCATCTAAAAATGTACTTGTAACCTTAAATTCTAAAATTATGTATAGCTACACAGAAAATGTAAGTAACCAATTAAATGGTTTATTAATGAAAAATTATGATGCTCAAAAAGGGTATTTAAATGCTGCTGAAAATGCGGAAAGTAACGTATTAACAAGATTTTTTCAGAAAAAAGCAGATGAAAGAAAAGTTTTTGAAGCTGAATTAAAATCAGAGATTAGAACGTTTGGACAAACACCAGAAAATAGCGGAAGTTTTAAAGGAACTTTACACAGAACTTGGATGGATACCAAAGCGTTATTATCATCAGATAATGACGAGGCTATGTTAGAAGAAGCCATGCGAGGAGAAAAAGCATCTATTGAGGAATACAATGAAGTTATCAATTCAGATGAACATTTACCGCAATCAACAGCTAATTTATTAAAAACACAACGTAACAAAATAATTGACGACACCGTGTTAATTAATAAATTAGAAGATATTAAATTCTAAGCTCTATACATCAATATATCATAAAAACTCTAGCGTTTTCGTTAGAGTTTTTTTAATTAAATTAGTATTTTAGTAAAAAATTACACCTATACAAAAACTATACAAACCTAAAAATTCACCTTAACAAATTGTATAAAAGGCTAAATTAGTGATAACAAACAAATAAATTTATGTTAGGAGTTATATCATTTATAGGTTTTACTTTAATAGTTGCTATTGTATCATACAGTGCTACAAAAAAAACAAACGAACAAACTTCCGATGGATATTTTCTAGGCGGAAGAAGCTTAACTGCTGGAGTTATAGCTGGTTCACTGTTATTAACAAACTTATCAACAGAACAAATTGTTGGTTTAAATGGAGCCGCTTATTCCGAGGGTATTTTAGTCATGGCTTGGGAAACTTTGGCTGCTATTGCCATGGTTGTTACAGCTATATTTTTATTACCAAGATATCTAAAAAGTGGTTTAACTACAATTCCTCAATTTTTATCGGAACGATTTGATTTACAAACCAAAACATTAACCTCTGCATTATTTTTAACAGGATATGTTGTGGTGTTGTTACCTACTATTTTGTATTCAGGATCTTTAGCTATTAGTGGAATGTTTGATATTCCTTCTTTGTTGGGAGTGTCGAAATCGATTTCGTTATGGATTTGTGTTTGGTCAATTGGAATAATTGGCTCTATATACGCAGTTTTTGGTGGATTAAAAGCAGTAGCAATTTCAGATTCTATAAATGCGATGGGATTATTAATTGGAGGTATTTTAATTCCAGTTTTTGGATTGTTAATTATTGGTGATGGAAATTTATTTAATGGTATTTCAATATTACAAGCTCAAGTTCCAGAAAAATTTGATGCCGTAGGTTCTAACAGCGCTTCTGTTCCGTTTACTACAATATTTACAGGTATGATGCTAGTTCAACTCTTTTATTGGGGAACTAATCAACAAATTATTCAAAGAGCCCTTGGTGCTAAAAACTTACAAGAGGGTCAAAAAGGTTTATTACTTGGAGCTTTTATTAAAATTTTAGGCCCATTAATTGTTGTTTTACCAGGAATTATAGCTTATTACATGAGTACACAAGGAATGTTAATTGTAGATAGCGCAGATGAAAGTTATGGTGTATTAGTTAAAAAGGTGCTCCCTAAAGAGTTTATTGGTTTTTTTGCAGCTGTATTATTTGGAGCTATTTTAAGTTCTTTTAATAGCGTTTTAAATAGCTCTGTGACATTATTTGGTATAGATATTTATAAAGAACACATCAACAAAAATGCAGATGAAAAAACAGTAGTTAAATATGGAAAAGCCTTTGGAGTTATTTTGGCCATAGCAGCCATGTGCATTGCACCGTTTTTAGACTCGTTAGAAAGTATATTTGCTTATTTACAAAGAATTAATGGTATTTACAGTATTCCTATATTAACTATAATTTTTGTTGGATTTATAACAAAAAAAGTACCTGCAATAGCCGCTAAAATTGGGTTACTTTCTGGTTCTTTATTATATATTCTTAGTGAATTTTTTGTAAGACCTACAATGGTGGAAAATGCTGTAAATATAGCTAAACAAGCTGGAGTACTAGATCCAACCGCATTAAAAGTTATTGAAGCAGAAGCCTATCCTCATTTTTTACATATAATGGCTATACTATTTTTACTAAACACAATAATCATGTTAGTAATTGGTATTTTTAAACCTCGAGAAAAGGCATATGTTCAATTGTTTACCAAAGAAGTAGATATTACGCCTTGGAAACATACTAAAAGTGTTGGTATTGCAATTTGTATCATAGTAATTTTTACATACATCTATTTTTCTTAATACATTGATTTTTAAAAGACTCACATATTTCATTTGTTTTTTATTGGCTCACACTGCTTTTTCACAAGAATTACCACCAATAAACACCTTTGTTACAGAAAGTTATAAGGCTGAATCACAAAATTGGTCCATTTCACAAGCTAACAATAAATTTGTCTATTTAGCTAATAATAAAGGTTTATTGGAGTTTAATGGAGCAGTTTGGAAACTTTATCCAACACCAAATGAAACGATTATGCGTTCTGTAAAAGCAGTAAATAATACTATTTATACTGGTTTTTACATGGATTTTGGCTATTGGGATAAAGATGAATTTGGTAATTTAAACTATACATCAATAGTTGATAAATATAACATTGATGTTTTGGAGGATGAACAATTTTGGAATATTATAACTGCTGATGATTGGATTATTTTTCAATCATTGCAAAACATATATCTTTTTAATTCAAAAAATAATCAGATAAAAATTATTAATTCTGAAACTAATATTTCTAAAATATTTAAAATTGATGGTAGCATATACTTTCATCAAGTTAATAAAGGAATTTTTATTATAGAACAAGGCAAACCTAAACTTGTATGGGATTTTAAAGAAATGTTAAACAGCGTAATAAATATTTTTAAGCACAATAATGGTTTTTTAGTATTTACTGATAATAATGGAGCTTACATTATTCAAGATAATGAAATTAAGGAGTGGGAATCACCTATTAATAAAACTCTAAAAAATCAATCTGTATACAGTATAGCAAAACTTAGCAACAATAATTATATGATTGGTACCATTGCTAATGGTGCCTATTACTGTTCAAATAATGGTGTAATTCAGTTTAACCTGAATAAAAAAAACGGACTCAATAACAACACAGTTTTAGCTGTTTTTGAAGATCAAAATAAAAATGTTTGGTTAGGACTAGACAATGGATTAGGGGTTATAAATATTAATGCTCCATATAAAATCTACAAAGATTTAGATGGTAATTTAGGAACAGTTTATACGTCAATACTATTTAAAAATTATTTGTATCTAGGCACTAATCAAGGTGTTTTTTACAGAAAGTTAAACACAAATGATACCTTTTCTTTTATTCAAGGTAGTGAAGGACAAGTATGGAAGCTTAAAATTATAGATGACACATTGTTTTGTGGTCATAATAGCGGAACTTTTATCATTACTAACAATAAATTATCAAAAATAGTAAACCAGCAAGGAACTTGGGATTTTAAAATAGTCAATGATAGTACCTTATTACAAGGAAATTATAATGGAATTCATCTATTTAAAAAATCAAACGAACAATGGAGGTACAGTCATAAAATAGATGGCTTTAATATTTCAAGTAGGTATTTTGAATATTTAAAACCTAATAAAATTATTGTGAATCATGAGTATAAAGGCATTTTCTCTATTGATGTTGATAAAAATTTAACGCATGCAACAAAAGTTGTCATAGATACTAGTGTTAATAAAAGTTTACACTCCAGCTTGTTAAAATATCAAAACAATATTTTATATGCAGAAAAAAAAGGTGTATATCGTTATATAGAAAATGAAAATACTTTTAAAAAAGATTCATTGTTCTCTAAACTAATTCCAAAAAGTAATTATGCCTCTGGAAAACTTGTAAATGATAATAACACAAAAATATGGAGTTTTTGTACTAATAATATTAACTATTTAACACCAGGTAATTTAAGTGATAATTATCAAATAAATTCAGTTCATATAGCAGGGAATTTAATAAAAAAACCACTAGGGTTTGAAAATATTACTCCAATTGGTAATCAAAATTATTTAATTGGAGGTTTAGATGGATATTTATTATTGAACTTAGACAAAATAACGAACAAACAACAATTTAACATTCAATTAAATAGTGTAAAAAAAAGTAATTTAGATAATAATCAAACGCTTTTAAACCTACACCAACAAAATCCTACAATTAATCATACAAATAATAATATAAGTTTTTATTACAGTGTTCCTTATTTTCAAAAAGGGTTACTAATTCAATATCAATACTATTTAGAAAATCATTCTAAAACATGGTCTGACTGGAGTAATTCCTCAGAAACTACTTTTGAAAATTTACCTTTCGGAAACTATATTTTTAAAGTAAGAGCAAGAGTTGGTAATACCATCACTCAAAACACAGAAACATATACTTTTAGTATAGCAAGACCATGGTATTTATCTAACTTATTAATAGTTTTATATGTACTCATGATAGCTTTATTCTCTGTATTTATGCATAATTTTTACAAACGATTATATGCAGAACAGAGAGAAAAATTATTAGAAAAACAAAAGAAAGATTTTGAAATTAAAACACTAGCTAATGAAAAAGAATTAATGAAAATTAAAAACAATCAGTTAAAAGCTGATGTTGATAGTAAAAACAGAGAGTTAGCCATATCTACCATGAGCATTATTAAAAAGAATGAATTTTTAAGTGCTATAAAAAATGAACTAAAAAATGGTGATGAAGACAGTATTAAAAAAGTGGTCAAAATTATAAACAAAAACTTAACAAATACTGATGATTGGAAAATGTTTAAAGAAGCTTTTAATAATGCAGATAAAGATTTTATAAATAAGATAAAAAGTGTTCATCCTACATTAACACCTAATGATTTAAGACTTTGTGCTTATTTACGATTAAACTTATCTTCAAAAGAAATAGCTCCTTTATTAAATATTTCTCCTAAAAGTGTAGAGGTTAAACGATATCGTTTGCGTAAAAAAATGAATTTACCACATGATCAAAACTTAACTAACTACATACTTGAAATTTAACAACACAACATATTTATTAAATAACACAACATTAACACTACAACACCTAACTAATTAATTTCTAATCAATTACGTAAATTACTGATTTTATTAGGTTTTCGCTTACTAAAATTACGATGTATATTTTTTGTAGTGGATTTTTTTAAGAAATCCATAACAATTTGAGGTAAATTTAAGAAATAATTAAAACTAGGTTCATGAGAAAAATATTATTACTGATATTTTCAATGCTAACCACTACATTGTTTTCTCAAAACAAAAATGTAACTGGTAATGTAACAGAAAAATCTTCCGGTGATCCAATACCAGGTGTTACCGTGATTGTTAAAGGATCAAATGTTGGAACTGAAACCGATTTTAATGGTAGTTTTCAACTAAATAATGTAAATCCATCCAGTATATTAGTTTTTTCATTTGTAGGAATGGAAACTAAAGAAATTAAAGTTGGATTAAAAAACGCTTTAAATGTAGTTTTAGAACAAGACAATCAACTTTTAAATGAAGTTGTTGTTGTAGGTTACGGAACACAACGAAAAAAAGAACTTACAGGGGCTGTTAGTGTAGTATCAAACGAAGCCATTGAAGAGTTAAAACCTGTAAGAGTAGAACAAGCGTTACAAGGTCAAGTAGCAGGTGTAAATATTACAACATCTTCTGGTGCACCTGGAGCTGCTTCCAATATTAGAATTAGAGGTATCTCTACAAATGGAGATAACCGACCTTTAATTCTAGTTGATGGAAACAGAATTGAAGATTTAAGTGTTATAAATCCTTCTGACATTCAAAGTATTAATATTTTAAAAGATGCTACAGCAGGTATATATGGTGTACAAGCTGCAAATGGTGTTATTTTAATTACAACAAAATCTGGGAGAAAAAATTCAGATTTTAAATTCACATTCAATTCATACACAGGACTACAAGAAACAACTAGAACTATTCCTTTATTAAATGCTACTGAATATGCTTTACTTATTAATGAGGCACATGCGGCTAATGGAGAAACGCTCCCTTTTAGTTCAGTTAATGGTTTGGGTCAAGGTACAAACTGGCAAGAAGAAGTATTTAACACGGCATTTATTAATAGTAGCGATATTACCATTAACAAAGGTTATGAAAATGTTGCTTTATCTTTTGGAGCATCTTATTTAGATCAAGATGGTATTGTTGGTGTTAGCAAATCTAATTTTAATCGTTTTACTTCAAAATTAAATATTACTGCTGATATAATTGATAAATTAAAATTAACATCAACAGTAATATACACAAAGACAAATAGGAGTGGACTTGCCGAAAATGTATTAGGATCAGTACTTTTTAATGCCTTAAATTTTGATCCAACATTACCAGTAACAGATACAAACGGCAATTATACATTAACACCAGTCATTGGTTTTGGTAGTGAAGTGATTAATCCGTTAGCACAAATTAATGATAGTTTTAATAGAACAACCGTTCATAAAATTGCACCAACCATAAGGTTAAATTATGAAGTATTGCCTGGTTTAAAAGCAGAGGGAAGGTTTCAATATAATTATGCAACAGTAAATACTAGATCATTTGCTCCTGAAGCTAATTATGGAGAAAGTTCAACTGTTTTTGATAGAGCTATAAATTCATATGTTGATTATAAAGTAGGATACCAAGATTTTATTTTTGATGCTTTTCTAACTTATGAAAAAACAATCAATGATGTTCATAAATTTAATGCCTTAGTAGGAACATCTGTTTCTAAAGCTCAAGTAGAAAATATTAATAACAAGGTTTTTGAGGGCATGCCTATTGCAGACTTTGATAATCCGAATACTGAATCTGCAACACGAGTGGTAAATGTAAATGAAGAAGGTAATATTCCTAGAAATGTAGATGGTGATAGGTTATTATCATATTTCACTAGACTACAATATAATTACGAAGATAAATACCTTTTATCTTTTATGATTAGACGCGATGGATCATCTAAATTCGGACCAAAAAATAAATTTGGTTATTTCCCTTCAGCATCTGTAGGTTGGGTAGTTTCTGAAGAAAACTTTTTAAAAAATGATGATTTAGTTAACTTCTTAAAAATCAGAGCTAGTTATGGTATTGTTGGTAACGATAGAATCCCTGCTTTTGCTTATGAATCTTTGTTAGATGGGGAAGGAGCTTATGTTTTTGATGAAGTTGTAAACATAGGGTTAACACCTGGAAGGTTATCAAACCCAGAAATAAGATGGGAAAAGCAAAAACCTTTAAACATAGGTTTTGATCTAAAGGTTTTTAATAAAGTTGATTTTACGTTTGATTTTTTCAGAAAAGAAACAGAAGATCTTTTACTAAGTCCACAAGTATCAGGAACTTTAGGTGTTGGCGGACCTGGTGCAGCAGCTCCTATTGTAAATGCAGGAACAGTTGTTAATCAGGGATTTGAGTTTTCGCTAGCTTATAAAAATAATGTTTCAGAAGATTTCTCATATGCAGCATCATTCAATTTAACTTCTTTAAAAAATGAAGTATTAAGAGTTAATGGAGAAGGAGACTTTTTATTTGGAGGTAATTTTGGTGTTGGTGGTGAAAATGATATTTCAAGAATGCAAAAAGGATTCCCGATTGGATACTTTCATGGATACAAAACAGATGGTATTTTTCAAAATCAAACTGAAGTTAACAACCATGCCAACCAAGATAATGCGAATCCTGGTGATATAAGATATGTAGATATTAATAAAGATGGAGTAATAAATGAAGATGATAGAACGTATGTAGGTGATCCTATTCCGGATGTAACCTTTGGAGTTAATCTATCATTTAACTACAAAAACTTTGACATGAGTATGTATGGTTTTGCTTCAATTGGTAATGATATTGTTAGAAATTTTGATAGAAACTTACCTAGAACTAATAAACCAACATATTATTTAGATAGATGGAGAGGTGAAGGTACCAGTAATACTTTTCCTCGCGTAACAACAGGGGCTAATAACAATTATTTATTTTCTGACTTTTATGTGGAAGATGGATCGTTTTTTAGACTTCAAAATGCACAGGTTGGTTACACACTTGATCAACGTTTAGTAGATCAATTTAAACTAGATAAATTACGTTTTTACGTATCTGTTAATAATTTATTTACACTTACCAAATACAATGGTTATGATCCTAATGTTTCCAATGGAAATCCAATTGGTGATGGAATTGATCTTGGATTTTATCCAACTCCTAGAACTTATTTATTTGGTGTAAATGTTAAATTTTAATCCTACTCATATGAAAACAATACAATCAAAATATATAGCAACATTGCTTCTTGTAATAGGAATTTTCTATGCTTGTAGTGATGATTTTGTTAACGTAACATCTGAAAATGAAAATTCAGAGAATTTCTTTAATTCTGAAGAAGATTATGAAAGTGCCTTATTAGGAGCATATGATTTATTACAATCTACCTATTTAAACGTTATGATGGGAGAAATTGCTTCTGATAATACTTTAGCAGGAGGTGAAAGCGCAACTGATGTGTTAGGTATCCAACAAGTTGATGACATGTCGCATACACCAGTTAACCAACAATTACGTGATATTTGGAACTGGATGTTTGCTGGTGTTAATAGAGCTAATTATATATTAGAATTTAAAGATAAAACAGAATTTAGTGGTAAAGAACAAGTACTAGCACAAGCTAGATTTTTAAGAGCCTACTATTATTTTGAATTGGTTAAATGGTTTGGAGACGTTCCTTTAGCTGTTGACAAAAGAATATTGTTTGGGGAACAATTTAATTTAGACAGAACTCCAAGTAATGAAGTATACGCTCAAATTGAAGCAGATTTACAATTCGCTGCTGATAATTTACCATACATCCAAACTGAAAATGGAAGAATAACAAAAGGGGCGGCTCAAGCATTATTGGGCAAAGCTTACTTGTATCAAAATAAATTTCCAGAAGCAGCAAATGTTTTAGATGATTTAATTATGAACGGCCCGTATGATTTGGTTTCAGATTATAATATGATTTTTGAACATGAAGGTGAGAATAACATAGAGTCAGTATTTGAAATACAATACACAGATACGGAAGGTGCTGGATTTGGATGTTTGCAATGTAGCGAAGGTAATGTTGCTGTAGGTTTTAATGGTGTTAGAAGTTACACAGGTCCCGAATATACTTCTGGATTTAGTTTTAACGTACCTGTTCAAGAAGTTGTTGATGCTTTCGAAGATGGAGATTCCAGAAAAGAGGTAGCTATACTAGATATTGAAGCTTGGGCTATAGAAACTGGTGCCACTTACGGTACAGGATATGAACATACAGGTTATTTTAATAGAAAATATATCCCTAGAGAACGTAGTGCTGATGCAGCAGGAGATAGAAATTTAACAAATCCTAATAATTACAGAGCTATACGCTTTGCAGATGTTTTATTAATGGCAGCAGAAGCGTTCAATAGAGGTGGAATAGATGATGGTAAAGCAAGAGACTATGTAAACAGAGTTAGACGTCGTGCTTTTGGAGACTTAAATCATGATATAAATACATCTGGAAGTAATTTAACAGAAGATATTTATCGTGAAAGGCGTGTTGAATTAGTAGGTGAAGGACATCGATTTTTTGACTTAGTAAGAACCGGAAGAGCTGCACAAGAAATTGATGGATTTGTAGCAGGAAAACATGAATTATTCCCAATACCTTCAATTGAAATCCAGTTAACAGGTAATCGTTGGGAGCAAAACCCAAATTATTAAAAGTATAACAAATGAAAAGATTTAATAAAATATATTACACGTTAACAGCTATTATATTGCTGTTAGCTTGTACCGATGACGTTAGAGAGCTTTCTTTTCTTGATAGTATCGAAGCTCCAACAAATGTAGCAGCAAGTTATAATATTACCCAAGATAATTCAGGTGTAGTAACAATTACACCTACTGCTGAAGGCGCTACTGAATTCGAAATTTATTTTGGAGATGATACTCCAGAAAGTGTTATGGTAGCTAACGGAGAAAGTGTATCACATACCTATGCAGAGGGTTCTTATGAGGTTAAAATAATTGCTTTTAATATAAAAGGAGACACCTCAGAAGCTACACAACCATTAGTAGTATCTTTTAGAGCTCCTGAAAATCTTGTAATTACAGTAGAAAACGATGCTGCCATATCAAAACAAGTGAATGTAACAGCAACAGCTGATTTTGCAACTATGTATGAGTTTTATTCTGGTGAAGATGGTGTTGCTCAACCAGTTGCTACAGCTAATATTGGAGAACAATTATCTTACAACTATACGAATCCAGGAGTTTATGATATTAAAGTAATTGCTAAAGGTGCAGCAATAGCAACTACTGAAGTAACTCAAAGTTTTGAAGTAACAGAAATTTTACAACCAATACAATCTGCTCCAATTCCTCCTGCAAGAGGAGATACAGATGTTATTTCTATCTATACAGATGCTAGTTATACCAATGTAGCTGGTACTGATACATTCCCTGATTGGGGACAAGGAAGTCAAGGAAGTAGTTGGACTTCGTTTAACTTAAATGGTGATAATATGCTTCAATATATCAACTTGAGTTATCAAGGAATTCAATTTGGAAGTCCGCAAGATGTTTCTACTATGCAATTCCTTCACCTAGATGTTTGGACAACTGATGTAGCTAGTTTAGAAACTTCTCTCATTAGTGTTTCTAGTGGAGAACAACCTGTATCATCTAGTTTAACCGCTGGAGAATGGACAAGTATTGATATTCCTATCAGTGCATTTACAGATCAAGGATTATCAGTAACAGATATTCATCAACTTAAATTTGTTGGTGATCCTTGGGGTGCTGGTTCTGTATTTATTGACAATATTTATTTTTGGAAAGAACCTGCTCCTGCCTCAGGTATTGAAGGTACATGGGTAATAGCTTCTGAACCTGGAGCATTAAAAGTAGGACCACAACCTTATGATGGGTCTTGGTGGTCTAATGATGCACAAACAGTTATTGATAGAGCATGTTATTTTGATGATCAATATGTATTTGCTACAAATGGTAGTTTTCAAAATATATTAGGTAATAATACATGGTTAGAGGGATGGCAAGGAACCAGTGACCAATGTGGCACACCAGTAGCTCCTCATAATGGTTCTAATCCAGCTACCTATATTTATGATGCGGGTGCTAATACCATAACATTAAACGGACAAGGTGCTTATTTAGGCTTGCCCAAAGCTAATAACCAAGGAGAGTTACCTAACGTACCAGTGCCTAATAGCATTACATACGGAGTTCAACTATCCAATAATAATAACACCATGGAACTTGTAATAGAAACAGGAACAGGGTCTGGAGTATTCTGGACGTTCAAATTGGTTAGATATCAATCACCTGTTGAAGGTACATGGAGAATGGCTAATGAGCCAGGAGCACTTAAAGTTGGGCCGCAACCAAATGATGGGTCTTGGTGGTCTAATGATGAACAAGTGCTTATTGATAGAGCCTGTTATTTTGATGATGAGTATGTTTTTGGAAGTAATGGAAGTTTTCAAAATATAATGGGAACTGATACTTGGTTAGAAGGATGGCAAGGAGTAAATAGTGATCAATGTGGAGCACCAGTAGCACCTCATGATGGAAATGGAGCTGCTACTTATATTTATGATGAAGGAGCTAGTACTTTAACTGTAAACGGATCAGGATCCTATTTAGGCTTACCAAAAGCTAATAATCAAGGAGAATTACCTAGCGTAGCTGTTCCAAATAGTATTACTTATAATGTGTTATCGTTAACAGCCAATGAAATGATTTTAGTTATTGAAACAGGAACTGGATCTGGTGTATTTTGGACATTTAAATTGGTAAAATAAAATTCTAAATGATGAAAAAAATTAACAATATATACTTACAATCAATCTTATTTGTACTTGCTTTATTTACAGCTTGTCAAGATACAAATTATGAGTTTGGTGAAATTAATACACCTTTTAATATAACTGTAAATACATCTATTATAGGTCAAGATACAGATAACCCTTACGGAGATGGAAGTGGAGAGGTGCAATTTACAGTGAACGCAAGTAATGCAATTTCTTATAAATTAATTGCTGACGGAATAGAGTATCCCTCTGTAAATGGTGATTTTACCATATACTTTAGTACCGAAGGCGTAAATACATATAATATTACTGTAATTGCTTATGGTGCCGCTGGTGTTAGTTCAACTATAGTTACCAGTGTTGAAGTTTTAGCTAATTATGCTCCTCCTGCTGAATTATTAGAAAAATTACATGGAACAAATAGTAAAACATGGCGAATTAAATCTGAAAAAGCTGGTCATTTCGGTTTAGGGCCGGTTGGTGGTCAAATTCCTACAGAATGGTACAGTGCAGGTCCAGAAGAAAAAGCTGGAGTTGGTATGTATGATGATCGAATGATTTTTTATAGTGATGGTACTTTTGAATACCAAACAGGAGGAACCATTTTTGGTAGAGATGGTTTAATTAATGAATTAGGTCCCATAACTGGTAATGTAAATGGTGCAGATGTTGAAAACTTTCAATATGAAGATTATACTGAAAATTGGTTTATTAATGCACCAGGAGGTATAGAAACTTTAAACTTAACAAACTTAGGGTTTATAGGTTATTATGTAGGAGGAAGTCACTCTTATCAAATATTTGATAGAATTGTAGCCAATGAATTATTATTAAAAATTACTGATGGTAATAATGAATTTGATTGGTGGTTTATCATAACTTCAGAAGCTGAAGAAGGTCCATCCTACACGTATAATAATCTAGTTTGGGAAGATACTTTTTCTGTAGATGGTACACCAGATAGTAGTAAATGGACCTATGATTTAGGCACAGGAAGCAATGGTTGGGGCAATGGTGAATCTCAATATTACACAGATAGAGCAGATAATGTAAAAGTCGAAAATGGAAATTTAATTATAACTGCTAAACGCGAAGACTATCAAGGTAGTCAGTATACCTCTGCTCGTTTAAAAACACAAGGATTGTATAATTTCCAATACGGACGTGTAGAAATTAGAGCTCAATTACCTCAAAGCGCAGGTACATGGCCTGCGCTATGGATGCTAGGTGCTAATTTTCCAACAGTAGGCTGGCCATATTGTGGAGAAATTGACATTATGGAACAACGTGGTGATGATAAAAATTCAGTTCTTGCAACAACACATTGGTATGATGATACCAATATGCAAAATGCAAGTTATAATCTAACTACAAGTATTAGTAACAGTGGCGATTTTCATCTGTATACCATAGAATGGACAGAAAACTACATCAATATTTATTTAGACGATGTACTGTATTATGAATTCGCAAATAATAACAACCTACCATTTAACCAAGATTTCTTTTTAATCTTCAATGTAGCAATGGGAGGAACACTTGGCGGTACTATAGACTCAGGATTTACAGAAGATTCCATGGTGATAGACTATGTCAAAGTTTATCAATAATAGTTTGAATTATAAATATCAATCTGCCTTGTAACAAAGGCAGGTTGTTAACATTATTTTATATGAAAAAATTAACAATTTTACTGTTAGTTGCTATCTTCTATGGATGTAAAACACCTTCATCACAAAAATCTGTTGATGAAATAGATAAAAAAGTAGATTCTTTATTATCTATAATGACACTTCAAGAAAAAATAGGACAAATGAATCAGTATAACGGATTTTGGAACGTAACTGGTCCGGCTCCTAATGAAGGAGATGCTGCAAAAAAATATGAGCACTTAAAAAACGGTTGGGTTGGTTCTATGCTTAACGTACGTGGTGTTAAAGAAGTTAAAGAAGTTCAGAAAATAGCTGTAGAACAGTCAAGATTAGGAATCCCTTTAATCATTGGTTTTGATGTTATTCATGGATACGAAACACAAAGTCCTATTCCGCTTGCAGAAGCTGCTAGTTGGGATCTAAATGCTATAAAAAAATCAGCAAAAATGGCTGCAAAAGAGGCTGCTGCAGCTGGTATTAATTGGACGTTTGCACCAATGGTAGATATTTCTAGAGATGCACGTTGGGGAAGAGTAATGGAAGGTGCAGGTGAAGATCCATATTTAGGTAGTGTAATTGCAAAGGCTAGAGTAGAAGGTTTTCAAGGAGAAGATTTATCAAACCCCTTAACCATTGCTGCTTGTGCTAAACATTTTGCTGGGTATGGTTTTGCAGAAGCTGGTAAAGATTACAATACCGTAGATGTTGGAACTTCCACCTTACAAAATATTATATTTCCACCATTTAAAGCTGCAATTGAGTCTGATGTTAAAACATTTATGAATGCTTTTAATGAATTAAACGGAATTCCAGCCACTGGAAATACCTATTTACAACGAAAAGTATTAAAATCTGAATGGAATTTCAACGGATTTGTTGTTTCAGATTGGGGATCTATTATGGAAATGACGTATCATGGGTATGCAGCAAATATCCAAAATGCTGCAGAAATAGCCGTAAATGCTGGTTCTGATATGGATATGGAATCTTATGCCTATGTAAATCATTTGTATGACTTGGTTCAAGAAGGAAAGGTTTTAGAAACGGATATTAATGATGCTGTAAAACGTATTTTAAGAGTGAAATTTGAATTAGGCCTTTTTGATAATCCTTATTTATATTGCGATGAAACCAGAGAGAAAGAAATTCTTGGAAGTAAAGAAATTCAAGATGCAGCCTTAGATATGGCTAAAAAATCTATTGTTTTACTGAAAAATGAAGGAAATATGTTGCCATTAGCTAAAAATGGCCAAAAAATAGCCTTAATTGGTGCTTTAGCAGCAGACAAAAATAGTCCGTTGGGTAGCTGGAGAATAGCTGCAAAAGATAATTCAGCAGTATCTGTTTTAGAAGGAATGCAGCAATACAAAGGTAACTCATTAACCTATACCAAAGGCGCTGATGTGTATAATGGTGATACTAACTTTATTTTTGAAGTTAATATCAACACTTCAGACACAAGTGGTTTTTCAGAAGCAGCTACCGCTGCAAAAAATGCAGATGTTGTGTTAATGGTATTGGGTGAAGTTGGATATCAAAGCGGTGAGGGGAGAAGTAGAACTTCTTTAGATTTACCTGGTGTTCAACAGAAATTATTAGAAACGGTTTATCAAGCAAATAAAAATGTTGTTTTGGTTTTAAATAACGGAAGACCACTCGCTATAAATTGGGCACAAGAAAATATTCCAGCAATAGTAGAAGCATGGCAATTAGGATCTCAAACAGGTAATGCAGTTGCTCAGGTATTATATGGAGACTATAATCCATCTGGAAAACTACCTATGACGTTTCCTAAACATGTAGGACAAGTACCTTTGTATTATAATTATAAAAATACAGGAAGACCAGGACCAAAAAAAGAAGTATTTTGGGCACATTATCAAGATATTGACAATGAACCACTATATCCATTTGGATATGGATTAAGCTATACCACTTTTTCCTATAGTAATCTGAAAATAAATAGTGTAGCAAACAATAAGGTATCTGTAAGTGTTTCAGTTACAAACACAGGTAAAGTAGCTGGAAAAGAAGTCGTACAATTGTATTTACAAGATGTTGTAGCTTCGGTAACAAGACCAGTAAAAGAATTAAAAGCTTTTGAAATGGTTAGCTTAAAGCCAAATGAAACTAAAACAATTACTTTTACATTAACAGATAAAGCTTTAGGTTTTTATGATAATAACGGTGTTTTTAAAGTAGAATCAGGCTTATTTAAAGTATTTGTAGGTGGCGACTCTAAAAATACAATGAATACTGAATTTAGTTTACCATGAGAAAAATAATCTATACACTATGTGTAATTGGAATGTTAAGTTGTTCTTCGAAAAAATCAAATATCATTTTTGAAGAACACTTTTCATCAACAAAACTAAATACTACTAACTGGAATTATGACATAGGAGACGGTTGTCCTCAAATATGTGGTTGGGGTAATAATGAATTACAGTTTTACAAACAACAAAACGTTCGTGTTAGTAACGGTAATTTAGTTATTACCGCACAAAAAGACAGTATTTATACTTCTGGAAAAATTCATACCAAAGATAAAATAACATTTACATACGGAACAATAGAAGTAAGAGCTAAATTACCAAAAGGGAAGGGGTTGTGGCCTGCTATTTGGCTTTTAGGTAACAATATCAACCAAGTTGGTTGGCCAGCTTGTGGTGAAATTGATATGATGGAATATGTAGGTAAAGAACCAGGAGTTCTATTTACTTCAATGCATACACCAAGCAGCCATGGAAATACTATCAATACAAAAAAAACAGCTATTAAAAATTTAGAAGAAGATTTTCATGTTTATAAATGTATTTGGACAGAAAATGAAATAGCTTTTTATATTGATGATCAACATTTATACACCTATAATCCAGCAGTAAAGAATGATAAAACATGGCCATATAATAAACCTTTCTATTTAATTCTTAACTTAGCCATTGGAGGCAATTTTGGTGGACCAGAGGTAGATAACACTATTTTTCCTACCGAATTTGTGATTGATTATATAAAAGTATATAAAAACTAAGTATATGGTTACCCTAAAAGATCTTGCTAAAGAGCTTCAAGTATCAATTTCTACCGTTTCAAAAGCATTGAGTGACAGTCATGAAATTAGTAAAGAAACTAAAGAAAAGATATTAAAACTAGCTAAAGAAAAAAATTATACGCCCAACAATAGTGCAATTAATTTACGTAGAAAAAAAACAAATACTTTAGGGGTAATTATACCAAATATTTTTAATCATTTCTACACAAAGATTTTATACGGTATAGAATCTGAAGCTAAAAAACATGGATATCAGACCATTGTTTCTATTTCTAATGAAAAAATACATGGCGAAAAAGAGGGAATTAAATTCTTTTCTAACGGTTGTGTAGATGGAGTTTTAATGGCTCCCTCAGAAGAAACAGAAATGCTAGGAGAGATGCAGCATATTAGAGATATTCAGAAAAAAAACATACCAGTTGTATTTTTTGATAGGTATTTTGAAGAGTTGAACGCAGATAAAGTTATTATAGATGATTTAGTTGCCGCTAAAAATGCTATAAATTACCTTAAAAATCAAGGAAAAAAGAACATTTTGGTAGTTAGTATGCTCGAAAATTTATGGATTGGAAAACAACGTAAACTAGGTGTAAAACAAACGGATGAGCCTCATATTTTAATTGAAGAAACTGACGAAAAAGAGCTTGAAAATCAACTACACAAAATATTACTAACTAAAACAGTAGATGCTATTTTTGCTCTAGATGAATTATCTGGAGTTATTTCATTGAATTTAGCACGAAAATTATCATTTTCCATACCTGATGATATTTCTATTATTAGTTTTAGTCAGGGTATTTTATCTGAATATTCGTATCCTAAGTTATCGACTATTAACCAACATCCTCAAAATATTGGTATAGCCGCTGTAAAACTATTATTAAGACGTTTCAAAAAGTATGATAGTGAAGTTACCACACAAACAATTAACAGTACATTAGAAATTTATGAAACATAAATTTATTATTATATTTTAATACTAGAGTATAGTTTTAAATATTCTATTTAACATAATATTAATTATAGTACAAAAAATATAACAGTAAAATGAATACTGTGTATTTAAAGAAACATTAAGTTAATTAGTTACTATAAATCTATATTATGTATAATATCCAATAATGTTCAGAATTTTTAAAGAATCTTTAGCATTTGGATCTTTAAAGATTTTATTTTTTTAGATTTTATGAAAATTTAATATTATGTAAAATAGAAATTAAACCATTAGTACTTTTAAAGATTTCATTACTAATAATACAATCTAAAATCAAGAAGTGTGCATAATTTATAGTGCTTTTGGTAGAGTTTTTCTACAACATCAAACATATTATCATCTTGATTAAAGAGATTAAAAAACACTTTATCTAAGTTTGCACTAGAAATACCGTTAAATTCGTTACCGTAACCAGAAATAGCTTTGGCTCCTGTAATATCTAAAAAATATTGTGCTTCTTCTTCATCTAAATCAAGCACTTTAGCATTAGAGAAATGTAAAATTTTATCTTTTAAACTTCCTTCAAATATCTCGGCAACTTCCTGTAAACTATAGTAATAATTGTTTAAACATATACTGTTGGCTTCTCCAGTTATTACCAAATAAATAATTTCATAGTTTTTAAAGTAATGGTCATCTAACACCAAAGTATTTAAACTAGTTTCTAATCCTTCAATAGTATCACAAGTTTTGTAAATACTTGCAATACCATACTGCATGGTTAGCTCTTCTAGCTTTAATTGCGTTTCTGTGGTTTTAGATATTTCAACATCTGAAACTCCTTCTAAACAAAATATAAAATAATCTGTTTCTGTAAATTGACTTTGGGGTAACTGTGTGGTACGATCTAACAAATTGAAATATTTAGTAAATACATGTGCAAAAATAAACTATTAGCTTACATCTTTTACATTTATATAGCTTCTCTCCTATTTAAATTTATACTAAATTATAATACATAAAAAACAAAAAGAGCCATAAATATGACTCTTTTAGGTAATAAAAATTTGTTAGTTTTTATAATTTAATTTGCTTTCCAGTAGCTAATACTCTGTAAAAATTGTTTGTATCAATTAACAATCCTTCTGATTTGTAATTGGGCCACGCATCTACATAATCTTTTGGATGCGGTACATCTATGGCATATACTTTTCCGTTATATAGTTTTTTAACTTTACTTTGTAAAGTATGTCCTACCACAATAGCGTTTGCGTTAAATTTTGATATGCTGTTAGCTATTGCATCATCTTGTAAATCATCTTTAAAATAACCTCTATACCAGCATACTCCTGTTTTGTTAGAGAGTACAAACTGTGTTACATCTTTTTGCGGCTTAGGAAAATAAGGTTTATAATAATTAGCTCTACTAATTGCGTTAATTTGTGATAATGAAACATCATAAGTGGTTATGTCTGGATGAAGCCCACCATGAGTAAATAAAACACCATTTATATTTTCAATAGAATTTTTACTTGATAACCACTTTCCTAACACCGATTTTTTGCTGTATAATGTTTGTTGTTGCTCTTCAAGTATAGAAGCTATGGCATAATATTTCTTTTTACTAGATTTAAATTGACCTTGCATGTTATACAATTCATGATTTCCTATTATAAAGTGTACAAATCCGCCATATTTTTTAGCTTCTTGCTCAAGTTTATAAATAAACCATAATACTTGAGTGGTAGAGTGTCCACGATCTACAAAATCACCCAATAAAACCAAATGATTTTTTCCAAATGTCCAAGATAATTGGTTATTGATAACCTTATTTTTAATTAAAAAATCACGAAAAGTTTTATAACCACTTTCAATATCTGAAATAGCTAAAATCTTATTTTCATCATTATAAATAGATGCCGGAATAGCTGGATTAGGAGTAATTTTAAAGCTGAAACTTGAACTATCTAGAGAAAAATAACATGAAAGCGTTGGGTTTGTGTAGATGTTTTTTGAGTATTTATCTACATCAAATCCATCTAATTTGTTACCTTTTAAATAGTTTACCTCTAAAATACTATCATTTTTATAAAACACATACGGTCCTTCTTTATTCAACTCATAAGTAAGCGGACTTTGTCCGTAATTAAAAGTTCCGTTTAAATATATTAATAGTAAACTTCCTGCAAACAATAAAAAAACTAGGGTTAATAAAATGTGTTTAAAATAGCGAATAATTCTTTTTTTCATTAGATATAATTTTGAATTTCAACAAACTTCACAGAAATAAAGCTGTTAAAAAACTAATTAGGATAAACGCTGTAAATAGTATTTCATAAATCATAAAACAGTAATACAAACGTATTTTATACCATTTTTAACAATGTTTGTAACGCTAAATTTGATGTTGATACCTCTTATTTGATTACATAAAAGTATTTTAAGTATTTTGCTGCTATGATACATTTTTTAAGAAAGTATAAAAACCTTTTAATTGTTGTTACTGGCGTTACAATACTAATTCCGTTACTTTTTATAACATATAAGGTTTTAAGTACCCATAAAAGTTCTGTTACCGTTACGCTAGACTTACATCCTATTATTGGATATACACTTTTAACTTATTATATTTTTATTATTTGTTGTTTAGTAACTTTATTTGTTTATTGGATTATTAAAAACATAAAGTTTATAATCAATTTAAAAAATGAAAAAGCTAAAACCGAACTAATCCACCTACAATCTCAAGTAAATCCTCACTTCTTTTTCAATATTTTAAACAATCTTTATGGTTTAATAGATAAAGATACCAACAAAGCAAAAGAACTTATCCTAAAACTATCTACCCTGATGCGGTATAGTATTTATGAAGGGCAAAAATCATCTGTTACACTTAAACAGGAAGTAAACTTTATACAGAATTACTTAGAATTACATAAAATGAGGTATCATAAAAACGTTACAACTAGCTTTAATATTGATATTGAAAATGAAGAATTAAAAATAATGCCTCTAATGTATATTATTTTAGTAGAAAACGCTTTTAAACACGGTGTAGAGGTTTTAAGAGATAATCCTTTTGTACATATTTCGTTAGCTTCAAAACAAGATAGGGTAACTTTTACAATTGAAAATAATTTTGATGTTGATGAAATTACAAACACAGGAATAGGGTTAAAAAATTTAAAACAACGGTTACAATTAGTATATCCTAAAAAACATCAACTTTTGCATGCAAAAAAAGGAAACGTATATTCTGCAAAATTAATACTTCAACTATGATCAAATATATAATTGTTGATGATGAACACATAGCGCATGATATTATTAAAGGCTATTGTGATAACCTCCCAAATTTAGTATTGGTTAAAAGTTGTTATGATGCCATTGAAGCTATTGAATATATACAAAACAATAGTGTAGATTTAATTTTTCTTGACTTAAATATGCCTAAGCTTAAAGGTTTTGAGTTTTTAAGAACTGTACAAAACCCACCAAATGTTATAGTCACTACTGCATATCAAGAGTATGCTTTAGAGGGCTACGAACTTAATATTTTAGATTACTTATTAAAGCCTTTTAGCTTTGAGCGCTTTTTAAAGGCTATAAATAAAGTTAATACTAATAAAAATACATTAGATACTGTACAGACATTAGAAGAGGAAAGTTTGTTTTTAAAAACCAATAAAAAACATATTCAAGTTAAAATTGAAACAATTTTATTTATTGAAGCTGAAAGAAATTATGTAAAAGTAGTAAGTACTAATAATGAAATTCAAGTAAGAGGAAAAATTTCTGACATTAATAATTTACTTCCAGAAAATAATTTTATTCAAATTCATAAATCATTTATCGTTGCCAAAAAGCATATACAAGAAATTGAAGGAAACCGAGTAGTAATTCAAGGTTATACGCTACCGATTGGAAATGTTTACAAACATAATTTTAAACAGTTTTTGAAGTAGATTGAAAAAAATTAACTTTATTTAACTTTAAGTTATTAATAAAATTGGCTATTATTTTTAAATCAAAAGAAGTGGCTTTTTCAAATCTCCTATCAGATCGCTATCCAATTGAACAATACAACGTTAAAGTAGTATAATTAGTTTTGTTAGTAGAGTTTTCAACGACCCTAGATTATTTTAAAAAATTACAGCATCTACAGTTAATCTAATCATTTTATCTTTCATATGTGTAAAATAAACACAATTATTTTATTATTCGTAGAAATAACGCTTTAAATTATTTTGTTATAATTATTTTTACAAACTATAATACTTTGTATTGTAACAAGAAGCTTGAATTGATGAACGCTCACTAATAATACTCATCCTAAATATATTATTACACAAAAATGATACTAGATTGATCATTTTTTTAAAATCATTTAATTTAAGTATTTTGGTTTCGAAATGAAAATACAAAAACATTACGAGTACATAGTGGGTTCAAACCTTAATTGTGTTCTTATTTTTAAGTTTATACTGTTATTTAATTCCTTTTTACTGTCAAATCTTATGTATGGTAATCAAGGTGGTAATGATTACAGTAAATATCAAATTAAACCTAAAACTGAGATAAAGGTTACGAAAAACTGGAACTTCTACTGGAAACAGCTATTAAAACCTTCAGAAATTCATGATTCGTTGCCTACTACTAAGGTAGATTTAGGTTCTTGGACTCATTATAAACTTACTAATAAAGGACACCCTACTTCTTTTGGTTTCGCTACGTATAGTACAACTTTTAGCTTGCCCAAAATTAAACCTGCGATGTCGTTATATATATCCAGAGTATTTGCAGCCTCAAAAATTTGGATAAATGGTGAATTAATTAAAGAAATAGGAAAAGTTGGACGTTCAAAAAAAGAAACACTTCACAGACGAAATTCTTTAATTATCCCCTTAAAATCAGAGGATACAGATTTTTCAGTAGTAATTCAAGTTTCTAATTTTTACCATAGTAAAGGAGGTATCGATCAGCCAGTTATTTTGGCACCTACAGAAAGACTACAATATTTAAGAGCAGAAAGAATAATTGCTGATACCATATTTATCAGTTGTCTAGGTTTTATAGGTTTCTTTTTCTTACTTTTTTATGTTTTTTATTGGAATAAAGATAAAGCTGTAATTTACTTTGCTATCTTATGTATTTTTCTAGCTTATATGGCATTAAGTGATCGTTATGCTCCGTTAGCTAAATTATATAGTGATATAAGTTGGATTTTCTTAACAAAAATTGAATATGTTACTCTATTCTTAGCAAGTACGTCAGCAAGTTTATTTTTTAATGAAATATTTAAAACCTTCGTTAATAGATATTATTCGCTGCTTTTACTAACATGTTTTATAATTTTAACAACACTTGTAATTGTTCTTCCTGCTCCATATTTTACTAAATGTATCCCTCCATTTTTAATTTTAATGGTTTTTAACTTGTTATATGTAACCTTTGTTATAGTTAGAGCTATAATTGGAAGGCAATATGAATCTATTTTACTTTTATTAAGTATGCTTTTAGGTTCATTTATATTTTATGTGCACATATTCTTTTATTTAGGTAAAAATGGAGATGCTATTATTTTCGTTAATTTCGGATATATTTTAGTGTTTTTATTATTAGCCATGCTATTAATGACACGATTTTCAAGTTCATTTAAAGCTTTAGAAATTGCTAAAGAGTTTGCATTAGAGCAAAGGGCTGAAATTATTAAAAAGTCAAACGAACTTTCTTTAGTAAACTTTGAACTAAAAGAAAATGTAAAACAACTTCAAAATTATAATGCTGAGTTAGACAACTTTAATCATATAGTATCACATGATCTAAAAACACCATTAGTGGCTATTCACACATTAGTTTCGTTTCTTGAAGAAGATTTAAATGATAACCTTACTAAAAATGTAGCTTATCATTTTAATCTTTTAAAAGAGCGAGTTAATAAAATGGATGCTTTAATTAATGGATTATTACAATATTCTAAAATTGCTAAAGGGAATAAAACTAAAGAATTATTTAGCTTAAATGATGTTTTGAATGGTATTGTAGATATTATTAATCAAGAAAATAAACACCAAATATCATTACCTGAAAACGATTTGCAAATTTTTGCAAATCAATTAGAATTAGAACATGTGTTTCTTAACTTAATAAGCAATTCCATTAAATACAATGATAAAAAAAAGGTAGTCATTGCTATTTCGGCTGTTAAAAACTCTAACGATTACTTATTTTCTGTTAAAGATAACGGAGAAGGTATTGATCCTAAATATCATGATAAAATATTTGATATGTTCAGTCAAATAAATCAATCGGAAAATGATAATAGTACAGGAATTGGCCTCGCAATTGTTAAAAAAATTATTTCTGAAAATGATGGCTTTATCACGGTAGATTCTAAAAAAGGAGAAGGAACTGAAATTAAGTTTACTTGGAAAATTACCACTCCTAAAAACTAATTTTTTCATCATTTATTTAATTAATAAACTATTTTCGCGCCATGTGGATGTATTTAGGACTTTTAGCGGCGTTATTTTTAGGATTACACAATTTATGTAAAAAACATGCAGTACAAGGGAACGAAGTGTTTCCTGTACTTTTGGGTACTGTTTCTAGTGGTTTTATTTTTATTGCTAGTTTTTATCTTTTGGCTAAAGTTTATCCAGATTACGCATTAAATAACGGATATTATTTTCAAGATATCTCATATAAAACTCATGCATACATTTTTGTAAAATCAGCCATAATGGCAAGTTCTTGGGTACTTGCTTACCAAGCTTTAAAACATTTACCTATAACAATTGTAACGCCAATAAGATCTGCAGGACCATTTTTTACTTTTATTGGAGCAATAGTTATTTACAAAGAACAACCTAACTTTTATCAATGGATTGGTTTTTTCTTGATTATTTTTTCAGTGATTTTATATTCTAAAATTGGTAAAAAAGAGGGAATTAATTTTAAAAGAAATAAATGGATTTTTGCCATTATCGGGGCCACGTTTTTGGGCGCAAGTAGTGGTTTATATGACAAATTTTTAATTCAGCACGTACAACTAAATCCACAAACATTACAATTTTGGTTTTGCTTTTATACCATACTTATTTTACTAGTTATTTTAAGTATAACTTGGTTTCCTTTTCCTGAAAAGCGAAAAGCTTTTAAATTTAGATGGTCAATAATTGCTGTAGGTGTATTACTTCAGGCGGCAGATTATTTTTATTTTAAAGCTTTACAAGATCCAGAAGCATTAATAATGCTCCTTTCTGCTATCAAAAGAAGCCAAATTATTATTGCTGTAGTATTGGGAGGAATTATTTTTAAAGAACAAAACAAACGTAAAAAATTAGTTCCGTTAGCAGGTATTTTAATTGGTGTTTTTCTAATTCTTTACTCTTAAAAACTAATTAAAACTTTTTTTTACTGCTTTTGCAGTTTCAATAAGTTCTGGATTTTCTATTTCTTTAAAAATAATAGAATTATCTGCTGATTTAATAGGCACAAATAAGCAAGAACACACTGTAGAATCTACAGTTTTCGTGTTTTCTTCATACTCTTTTGCATAAAAAATAACGGCATCCATATTTTTTTGAATATTATCAAAATTACCTTCCATAATCTCTAAAACAGCACTGTTAAATTGATTTAAACTTATATGAAAACTATTATATTCAACACTTGACAATACATGAGCAAAACACATTTTTGCCTCCTCAATTCTCATGTTTATCATAAAAATATATCCTAAATTCACTACATTGTAGTGATCTAAAGCACAAAAATTTTGTGTTTGATTAAAATCAAGTTCCCAAATAGCTTCACAGTGTGCCAAAACATTATCTTGATGTGCATTATCATTTTCTACCAAATGTTCTATTGGGAAACGAATACCATGAAATTTAACCGCTTCTTTAATTAAATTATTAGACTTTAACGCTTTTAACTTAGAAACTAAAACTTCTTTTGTGGTAAAATTAATCGTATTTAAACTACTATTCAACAACGCTATATTAGTGTCTGTTTCAGTTATTCGTTGTACAAATGATTCTTGAAACTGTTGCGCTTTTAAAAGCTGCTCATCATCTTCAAAAAATAAATGAATATAAAAATCTGAGCCATCTAGGTTAAATGATAATTCTAAATGATGAATCTCTTGTTTATTAAATGCAAAAAACTTTGCATATAGCGTAGAAATTGTATTAAAATCTGGAGTTATACTAGTTGTTTTTCCTGATAGATAATCAATAGTTTCATGCACTGCATTATTATTACGGCTAAAACTTAAAAAACTATTCGTAGCACTACAAACATCTTTAATTGCCCTATAATAATTTGGTATTAAGTTGTAATAATTAAATTCAAATTGAACACCTGTTTCTCTGGCAAAATACTTGGTGTATAATTTATCAAAATCATCACCAAAAAAATCTAAATTACCTTCTTTATTATCTATTAAAATTCCTCTTTGTAAAAATTTATGTAAAGATAATTGTAAATCTTCTCTTTCTACTCTTTCGTTTCCATACACCAAATATTCAAGATTAACAATTTGAGTACTATTTGAACGTTTTAATGATTTTGATAAATAATTAAGATTTTGTAAATCTCTTTTATTTAAACTTTTAATCTCATACAGTTTTGGTCTTTTTGCTAAATCTTGAGAAGTTTCTAGCTCTAAACGAACATCTTCCAATACAGAATGATTTAAAGTCATGCTGTCCACAATACCTTCTTGAATTTTTTTAAACATATTATGGCATATCAACTGAATTTCATAGGGTTTTCCTTCAGATATGTTGTGTAATTCTTTATACGTAGCATTGTCAAAAATATCACTAGGTTCAATACCAATATCCAACAACGGTTTGTTTACACAAATTTCTGTTTCTTCTATATCTTTATATTCATCAACCGTTATTTTTTTAAACTGTCTTATAATAGGAGAAAAAATATCATCAATAACAGGAAAAAGCTCTTTTGTACCTGTAAAAACCAACATATAATTGGTTTTATTCATAAAAATATTCCTAATTTTTTCTAACAATACTCTACTTTCAGACAGTACATTGCATTCATCAAACAATAAAATAATTGATTTATTAACTTCTTTATTAATCGTTTCTAAATCTCTTTTAAAATTGTTTTCAGAAGTAATTACATCAGTTCTTCCGGCATCCATTGCTTTAGCAAATTGAACAGGAAACAAAAACGGACGCAAAGCAATGTCTTTAGCAACAGTATAGGCAGAAGTTTGATTTAAATATTCATCAAAAATAGCTCCAGAAACGCCTCCAAAATAATCTTGATTAATCGCAGAATTAAAAATAGAGTCAAAAATTTTATAAAAAAACTGTAATTGAGATTCTTTATCGCCCTCATCTAAATCTATTCTAACTGTTAAAAAACCTAATTTTTCCGCTTCAATTTCTATCATATTAAGCAAACTAGTTTTACCTGCTGCCCTATCTCCTATTAACGATAAATTAATTGGTTTGTTAGTTTTAATTCCGTGATTTAAGTAATAACGTATTTCACGCAATTGGGTAGACCTACCAGCAAATAACTTTTGCTCTGTAACAGGATTGGCAAAATCATACGGATTATTTAGGTTATGGTAGCTCATTAGTTAATATTACTATTTAGTTTTTCTATTATTTTTTTTTCTTTAATCAATTTTTCTAGCTGATGTATGTTTCCACGCTCTCTTTTAAAATTGTAATAGGCTGTTAAAGTCTTTTTTAAATCTTTGTCAGTAATAAGCTCAAGTAATTGAACATATTCTGAAGTTGGAATTTCAGATGCTTTAACTACTCTATCTCTTGTTTTAACTAATAACACTTCTTTTTTATTAGTTTTTAACTCATTTACGTGTTTAAGCTCTTTGAGTTTTAAATAACAAACCACTAAAAATAAAACTATTAAAATACACAACACTAAAAAGCTACCTTCATCAAATAGTATTCTAGCAATTAAAATCACATAATTAATAAATGAATTATTTTCGGTATCAGCTGCTATTTGATTTAAAAAAGCATCAATAGCCTCATAACTTCCAATTGCTTTTATTTCAGCAATTAGCGCTACTAACAACAACCACAATAAATAGTTTAATGATTTTTTTCTAAAAAGAAATTCTTTAAGAAAAAGGATTATTTTTTCAGTTTTCATATAATTGGTAGACTCTTGCCTCAAATCTACTATAAATTTTATCTAAAAATTAATAATGAAACTAAAAATACTAAGTCTAGTTAAGAAAGAATAATTTTAAGAAAAACTAAAATATTGACAAAGAAATTTTCTTAAAAAAAAGCGACTTATACAGTCGCTTTTAAAATTTATATCTTAGTTTTTTAAGCTTTCCATATCTATAACAAATCGATATTTAACATCATTTTTAGTTACTCTGTCAAATGCCGTGTTAATTTGATTCATATCAATCATTTCAATATCTGAAGTAATATTATGTTTTCCACAAAAATCTAACATTTCTTGTGTTTCTTTTATACCACCAATTAGTGAACCTGCTATCCTTTTTCTGCCCATTATAATGTTACCTCCGTGTAACGGTTCTAAAGGCTCAATAGCTCCAACCATAACCATTGTTGAATCTCTTTTTAATAATTGAACATATGGATTGATATCATGTTTAACAGGCACTGTGTTTAAAAGAAAATCAAACGAACCTTTATGTGCTGCCATTTGCTGTTCATCTTTAGAAATTAAAACAGCATCTGCCCCTAATCTTTTAGCATCGGTGGCTTTATCAGGTGATGTAGTAATCATAATTGTTTCAGCTCCCATAGCATGAGCAAATTTAATTCCCATATGACCTAAACCACCTAAACCAATTACTCCTACTTTATCTCCTTTTTTTATTTTCCAGTGATTTAAAGGTGAAAAAGATGTAATACCCGCACATAACAAAGGAGCTACAGCCTTAGTGTCAAGGTTTTCTGGAACTTTTAACACAAAATCTTCTTTTACCACAATACTGGTTGAGTAACCTCCAAAAGTTTGTTTACCTGTATGTTTATTTTTTCCATTGTAGGTTCCTACCATACCTTGTTCACAAAACTGCTCTAAATCATCATGACATGCGCTACATTCCTGACATGAATCTACCATACAACCTACGCCCACTAAATCACCTTGGGAATATTTTGTTACTTTATCACCAACAGCCACTACTCTACCCACAATTTCGTGTCCAGGAACAATTGGATATTTAGCATTACCCCAATCATTTCTCGCTGCATGAATGTCACTATGACAAACGCCACAGTACAAAATATCAATTTTTACATCATTTTCTGAAATAGTTCTTCTTTCTATATCTAAAGGTTCTAAATCCTTTTCAGGAGCAAATGCTCCATATGCTTTTACTGTATTCATTGTTAATTTGATTTATTGGTTAGTTTGTAACGTTGCTTTTGGATAATCTGTAAATCCTTTTTTACCTGTTGTATAGAACGTATCTTGATCATAAGCTGCAAGTTCTAAATTATGTTCAAATCTCTCAACTAAATCAGGATTAGATATATAAGGCTTACCATAAGCCACTAAATCTGCATTTCCTTCTTCTAAAACTTTATTACCACTTTCTTGAGTAAATCCTGCATTTATCATTAATGTTCCGTTATATAAAGGTCTGAAATGTTTAGCTATTTCTGTAACCGCATGTGGAACTTTAGATACATCATTAAAAGGTTCTGATAAATGAACATACGCAAGGTTGTAATCATTAAGTTTTTTAATTATGTATTCAAAAGTAGGAATTGTTTCTTCGTCCATTTCCATACCAAAAATTCCGTGTAATGAGGGATTAAAACGAGCTCCTATTTTTTCTTCTGGAATAACTGATTTCATAGCATCTAATACTTCAAAGAAAAATCTTGCTCTATTTTCTATACTTCCTCCGTAATTATCTGTTCTTACATTAGAAGTTCTGCTAAAAAACTGATGAAATAAATATCCGTTTGAAGAATGAATTTCAACGCCATCAAAACCAGCTTCAATGGCATTTATAGCTGCATTTTTAAAATCTTCTATGGTTTGTTTAATATCTTCAACAGTCATTGCCTTTGGGGTAACCGTTTCTTTAAAACCTTCTGGTGTATATGATTTACCGTTAGGATTTATTGCGGATGGTGCTAAAGGCAACTCTCCGTTATGAAAATCAGGATGTGACATTCTACCTACATGCCATAATTGTATAAATATTTTACCTCCTTTATCATGAACTCTTTGAGTTACTTTTTTCCACCCTTCTACTTGTTCTTTCGAATGTATTCCTGGCGTGTTTATATACCCAACTGCTCTTTCTGATACTTGTGAACCTTCTGTTATAATTAAACCTGCAGAAGCACGTTGTTCATAGTATAGCCCTTGAAGCTCGTCTGTAGCAACTTTTAATTCGTTATTAGCTCTACTTCTTGTCATAGGAGCCATAACAACTCTATTTTGTAATTCTAAATTTTTGGATTTATATGCCTGTAAAAGAGGTTGTGTGCTCATTTTAAATGTTTTATGGTTAATACCTTCAAATTTACGCCATAAAACTTGTTTAAAAATTGACCTATGATAACTTTCCGTTAGTTAATCATCAACTTTCTTTATTCAGAAATTTTGGAGATCATACCTCTAAATTGTATCGGAGTTCTATGAGAACTATTAATAAAAATTGAAGTTGTGTTATTTTGAAATAATCTAGCAGTAATTCTATAACTTTCTGTATGGTTTTTACTATCTTTTGCAGATAGCTTTATAATGTAATTACCATTTTTATCTTTTTCTGAAATTACATTTTCAAGTGGAGATTCAATATTAATTCCAATATCTGAACTATTATAATTTCCTCCCATTTGACGCTCGCCAAAATAAGGTAAATCAGCAAAAATGCTATCATTTTTAATGGTGAAATAGTTAGATGTTCCTGAAACATCAATAGTACTTGCATTACTTCCTATGGGAAACAAACCTGTGTTTTGTAATTGATTTAACGAGTTTGAAGCCATCGGATATGCCCAATTGGAGGTAATTGTATAATTTTTATTTAAAACCAGTTTTTCAAATTCTTGGTACTTTTCAGGTGATACTTGCTTAGGAACACTTGCACAACCAGCAAGAAATATAAAAAACAAAAGAACTATATAATTATTAAAAACCTTCATAACGCTAACCATTTGAATTTAAAGATACAAAAAATCTAAGTTTTGTAAAAAACAAAGAGCAGCTTAAATAGCTGCTCTTTTGAGATTTAGTTAACAAAAATTCTAAACTCCCATGGTTTTAATTTAAATTCTTTATTTTCTATAGTTTCCTTATCTCCACTTAAATAGTTTAGGTAAGATCCTGAAATAATACTTGTAAAGATTTGTTCTGTTTCAGATAAATTTGCTATGTAAATTAATTCTTTACCTTGTTTACTTCTCTTAAATGCCAATACATTTTCGTTAGCTGTATCTAATCTTTCATAACTAGCAGCGTTTTTACCTCCATGTAAAGCTAGATTATTTTGTTTTAGATCTCCTAATTTTTTTAATAACGCCCACTCTTTACCTTTAGTTTTTGGAATACTATCTTTTTCAAAAAACTTTAATCTGTGATTTAAACCATATTCTTGTCCAGAGTAAATAAGAGGCATTCCAGGTACCGTATAACTCAAAGCTGTAAAAGCAGAAGCTCCATTTCCCATTCTTTCTTGAATTGTTCCGTTCCAAGAATTTTCATCATGATTAGTTACAAATGTCATTAAAATATCATCATTTTCATATCTAGCAGTATCTTTTGAGTATGTTTCATCCCAGTGAGCTACTTTATGCTCTCCTTTTGCAATATGATTCATTGCATGATGACGATCCCATCCGTATGCCATATCAAACAAATCATCTTTTAATAATTCTGGTTCCCAAGCTTCTGCTAACATAAAAATATCTTTTTTAGCTCGTAACTGTGGTACTGCTTCTACCCAAAAATCTGTTGGAACAGATCCAGCTACATCACATCTAAAGCCATCAATATTCTCATTTTCTATCCAATGTAGCATATCACTTACCATTTCTTTACGCAATTCTTTGTTGTCGTAATTTAAATCGGCTACGTCTGCCCAACCAACAGGAGTTCCATCTTCATTTAAAGGATCTGTAATTTCGCCATCCGCATTTTTGGTATAAAATTCAGGATGAGTAGTTATCCAGGTATGATCCCAACCCGTATGATTTGGAACCCAATCTAAAATTACTGATATACCATTATCATGAGCTGTTTTCACCAATGCTCTAAAGTCTTCAATAGTTCCAAATTCTGGATTGATCTTTTTAAAATCAGAAACTGCATAATAACTACCTAAGTATTTTTTACGTTCTTCTTCAGAAAAATCTGAAGCAAACTTTTCTCCTGTAGCTTTTCTTTTAGTTTCTGAAATAGGAAAAACTGGCATTAACCATATTATTTTAACACCTAACTCTTTTAATTGAGGAATATCTTTGGTAAAAGCATCAAAAGTTCCTTCAGGTGAATATTGACGTATATTAGCTTCATAGATAACCGCAGTTTCTAGCATTTCATTAGATACTAATGAAGTATTTTGAGTATTTTCTATTTGCGATATTTCTTTTTTTTGTTGCTCTTTTTTACAGGCAAAAGCTAGTAAAACACAACATAGTAGTAATGATAGTTTTTTCATATTGATTTATAATTTTTCTAATAAAATAATAGTTTCAGGGGTATTAATAGTAACTGTACCGTTAGTTACAGTTACTTTTTGATTTGTATAAGCATCATTTAACTCTGTTCCGTTCTCAAAAACAGTAGAAACATCAATAGTTTTTGATCCGGCAGGTACATCTAAACCTACAACTACAGCGTCATTAAAAGTGTTTTTTGAAAAGCTTCTCGAAAAAACTAATGGCTTATCAGATATCTTTTTATGTTCACCCGCACCAATTGCAGGGTGATTCTTTCTAAAGTTTCCTAATATTTGCCAGTGTTTAAGAACCTTTTGTTTACTTGTATCAGAAGATAATGCTTCCCAGTTCATATTAGAACGTAAAGTAGCATCTCCAACTGTACCTTCTACCACTAAACTTCTTGCAGATTCATCTCCGTAATACACTTGAGAAGCTCCTGGAGTTAATAACAAAATATTAGCTGTTTCATATGATTGTTCTCGCTTTGGATCAAAAGGTTGTCCATCATCATGAGAAGATAAATAATTTAAAACACTATAACCTTTTAAATTGGTTTGCAAAGCCGTACTGTATTTTTCAAATATTTCATTTAGTGGCATTTGTTGTGCATTCCATTTAATTTCAAAATTGATTAAACTATTAAAGCTTTCATCAAAATAATTAACTTTTTTATCACTAAAGTCATACGCTTTTCCTGAACTAATACCATATCCATATACTTCACCAACTAAATAAAAACTGTTATCATCTAAAACTTTATCAGGATGATTCTTTTTCCAAATATTAAAAGCAGCATCACATTCTTTTCTAAATTCCTGCCATACAAATTCTTCTGTATGTTTTACAGTGTCTACACGGTAACCATCAATCCCAAATTCTATAATATAATCTGTTAACCATTTCATGATGTAAAAACGTGGTGCTCTTGGATGGCCGGTTCTCTTAAAAAAATCATCCAATTCAGCAACTTCTTGCTCATACCTTCCTTCAGCTTTCCATTTTTCAACTAATTGAGGTGGTAAACTAACTTCTTCATTACTTTCTGTTTTAATGTCTGGTAAATTTTTAACCAATGTACAAGTAATGGTATTCTCATAATTAGTGTATTCACATTGTGGTGAAGTTCTTACCCATTCAGATGGCCAAACGGGATCTTTTTGTGTTACGGGTCCAGTATGGTTAATAACAGCATCTAACAACACCCTAATACCTTTGCTATGTGCAGTTTCAACCAATTCTTTTAAATCTTCCTTTGTGCCAAAATTTGGATCTATAGCAGTCCAATCTTTAGTCCAATAACCATGAAAACCATACGTAATTCCAGTCCCTTCATCTGTACCTCCATGAATTTGCTCAACTATTGGAGTCATCCATATAGCATTAATACCCAAATCCGTAAAATAGCCTTCTTTAATTTTTTGAGTAATTCCTTTTAAATCACCACCTTCAAAACCACGTAACTTTCCTGTTTCTTTGGTTCTATCAAAATTTATATCATTTGTAGTATCTCCATTATAAAATCTATCAGTTAATAAAAAATACACATTGGCTGCTTCCCAGAAAAAAGGAACTTCTTTTAGTTTTGTTGTTGCTGATTTTTTATTGGTTTCAGCTGAAGTACAACCTACAAAGATTGCAAGTGCTAGTAGTCTTATTATATTTTTCATTATTTAAAATTTACAATGATTTTTTGTGTTTGTTTTTCTTTCCAATTTACAGGTAGCTTTAAGCTATTTTGATTAGAATCATATATAAAATCAACCTTTTTGTTGTTTATTTTTACATGCTTAGGCCTAGATTGAATGTTATGAATATTAAGATTTACTATTTTATCAAAAGCTTTATAATTTGCAGCTATTTGAGTATCAAATGTAATTTTTAAACACTTTTTGGTATTTTTAGAAGTAAACAACATCAATTCAAAAGCATTATTTGTAATTGAGTTTGCAGTTTCGCCATCATCATTAAACAATACATCTCTACTTTCTTTAACATCTTTGTCAAAATAAAAATGCAGATCAAATTCTTTAAGTGAATAATCTCTTGTTGTTTGAACTAATTTTGCTAGCGGTATAAAACTCCCTCCACGAACAAAGGTTGGAATTGACGTTTCTTTTAACCCTATAACTTCTGTGTTTCCACCTTTATATTTTTTATCAGTGTAAAAATCAAACCAGTTACTTCCTTCAGGAAAAATCACTTCTTGTTTATTAATATTTGCCTTTAAAACAGGGGAAACAAGAATGTTTTCTCCCCAAAAATAAGAACTTGATATTTCTGATAACTTTTCGTCTTCAAAAAATAATGGTCGCATTAATGGAGTTCCGTTGATATGATTTTTATATGCTAATGTGTAATTGTAAGGCAACATTTTGTAACGAAGTTCAATAGCATTTTTGGCTAATTCTTTAGCTTTTTTTGCTCTAAAAATAGGTTCACTAGGCACTTCTTCTTGTGCATGAGGACGAAATATTGGTTGAAAAACACCATATTGAAGCCAACGCACATATAATTCATCATCTAAATTGTTTCCTGCAAACCCACCTAAATCAGAGTGCATATAACCTAAACCTTGCAGTCCCATTTGTAATGCTATTTCAGGTTGACTTTGTAAACCTCCCCAAGTTCTGTTAACATCACCTGACCATGGTATTAAACCAAATCGTTGAGAACCAGAGTAGCCTGCTCGCATTAAAATAAACGGACGCTCGGATGGATATTCTTTCTGATAACCTTCATAAATTAAGCGAGCCCAATCATGACCATATATATTATGAAATTCATTTGCTGTACCTTTTGCGTGAATCAATTTCTCAGGGTGAACTTCTGGCTCTCCTAAATCTCCCCAAATTCCTTCAACACCAATATCATGAAGCCCTTTATAAATATTCCAAAACCATTCCTTACCTTTTGGATTATAAATATCTATTAATCCTGTATTTCCAAAATAAAAATCGAATTTAAATGGGTTACCAATACTATCTGTGGCCAAAACATTTTCTTTTACCGCTTCTTTCCATTTATTAGAAGTAGTTAATACAAATGGTTCTGTAATCAATACTGTTTTTACGCCTTGTTTTTTAAAGTCTGAAACCATTTGTTTCATGTTAGGAAAAGAATCTTTATAAACTTCTAAATTCCCCATGGTTCCTTTAATATCTTTTCCAAACCAATACAAATCTAAAATTACCGCATCTACCGGTATTTTTTCTTCTTTAAATTTATTAATGGTATATTTTGTTTCTTTTTCTGAATGATAACCAAAACGACTAGAAAAATTACCAAATGCCCAACGTGGTGGTAATGGTTGTTTTCCTGTTAAATCTGTGTAATTTTTAACAATATCAAACCATGAATCTCCAACAATTACTTGGTAGGTTTTTCTACCTGATATAGTTTCGTAAGTTAGTGTATTATTTTGCTTACTATCAAAATCTAAATATCCAACTGGAGCATTATCAAAATGAATCATATACTTGTTTGAAGATGCTACTATTGGCATGGTATAATTCATCAATTTAGAATCTGTTTCATAACCATAATGGGCACGATTGTATAATGGTAATCGATGACCTCTCCTGTTCATTCCTAAAGCTCTAGCACCAGCTCCGTATAAAATTTCATTATTAGTAATATTAAACTCTATTTTCTCAGAAAGTTTAGCGGTAATATTGCCTTTTACCATCTCTAACGGTTGATGCTTACTTTTATAATAACCTCGTTTTTCAGAAACTACAGGTTTACCTTTATATGCATAAGAGATTTTAAAAGGATTTGTTATTATAGTTACTGATAAATCTTTGGAGCTGTAAGTAATTTCATTTCCAAGATACTTATATCTAATTTTTATTTTTTGAGGTGCTAATACAACAGCATGTGAGCTATTATTATGTAACTCACCTTTTGGAATAAAAGTATTTTCTAAAATTTGTGAGTTATAAAATTGAAAATGATATTCTCCGTCATTTGTTGTTACTGATAAAATGCCGTTTTCTTCTTTGTGTGATATATATGTTCTTGAAGAGTTTTGGGCTACTATAGCAATAGAAACAAAAAATAATATGTTAAATAATACGTGTTTCATTTTGTAATTTTTAGTTTCCTAATAAAAAAAGTAAAGGTTCATTTAATCTTGAATTCCAAGAGTTTTCAGAGTGATCAGTTCCTTCAAAAAATAAATTTTTAGAATTTGTTTCATCATAACCTTTTGAGGATAAAATTCTATCAACAATTGGAGCATATTTAGGATAATGTGCATCTAAAGTTTTATTTCCGTAATCAAAATATAATTTATGATTGCCACTTTCAGGTAAATTATCAGCCATGTAATTAAAAATAGCATCAGGAAAAGGATTATCATCCATAGGCATTGCTCCAACCCAATGCGTAGATAAGCATGCAGCACCTCCAAATATTTCTGGATATTCACTAACAGCATACATAGACATTAATCCGCCCATGCTAGAACCCATTATGAAGGTATTATTTTGATCTGTTAATACAGGATATTGTTGATCTATAATTGGTTTTAACTCTTTGGTTAGAAAACTTAAATAATTATCCCCATTTAAAGTAAAGTCTTTGTTTCCAGCAATACTTTTAAGTTTTTTTTGTATTGATTCTTCGATGTAATTAAAAGCTTTTTGAGGAAATAAATCTTGCCATCGAATTTTTGGAATATTATGAATAGCAACAACAATAAAATCATTTACTTTACCTTGATTTTGTAGATCAGTTGCCCATTCATCGACTTTCCACTCTTGTTTGTTCCATGTAGTTGAAGCGTCAAAAAGCATTTGACCATCATGCATATATAAAACACTGTATTTTTTTGTTGATGAATAATCATTAGGTACCCAAACATCTATGGGTCTAGATTTAATATATTTTGAAGTAATACTATCTGCTCTATATAACTTTCCTCCTGCTAATTTAATGCTAGTTAATTCTTTAAAAAACAACGTGTTTTCAACTTGGTTATTAGCTAATTCAATAGTATTGTTTGATTTTTTTTTACACGAAAAAATAACTAGCGTTACACAAATATATAGGCTTATCAATTTCATAGCTTAGTATTTAGTTGTAAATAAATAACTTCCTTTTTTGGGTAGTTTTAAAGATTTATTCCATAAAATGGTCTCTCCTGTCAAAACATTTTTTAATGTTTTTCCAGTTAACTCTAACTCTTTAAACCGATCTAAGTTAATCGCTACTGGCTTTTCGTTTTTATTTAAAACATGAACTATTGTTTCTGATTCGTTATAACGAGCCAATAAATAAGTTTTTGCTTTGGGAACAAAATGCATTGTTTTACCATTATGAATTGCCGTAGATGTTTTTCTAAAATTCAAAAGGTTTGTAATAAATTGTTGCATCTCTTTCTTTTCAGTAGTAAGGTTTTCTCCTGTAAATGCATTTATGCTATCATTTTTCCATCCTCCTGGAAAATCTGTACGGATTAACCCATGGTCTCCTGGCCTATCAAAATCATTCATTAGTATTTCTGTTCCGTAATACATTTGAAAAATTCTTGGTAAAACTGCCAAATAACTTAGTGCCATTTTAGTTTTTATTATATCTCCGTTTAGTTGCGTAAATATTCTACTCATATCGTGATTGTCTGGAAAAACCAAGATATCTAGTGGCCTAGTATAATGAAAATCATTAGCTAAAGTTTCATAAATTTCTTTCAAACCTGTTCCCCAAGTTTCTTCATTATTTAAACCTGAAACAATTTTCTCTTGCATAGCAAAGTCCATAGTTGAACGTAAGTTTGAGTTGTATCCGTCAACATTTTTATGACCTTGTTGCCAATAAGCAATTAACAAAGGGTTTGTTGACCATTCTTCTCCAACTATATTAAAATTTGGATACTCATTCATAATAGCTCCTGCCCAGTTGCTCATAAAATCTTTATCTGGATACGGATAAGTATCTTGGCGAATTCCTCCTAAACCAAGCTTTTCTATCCACCAAATACTGTTTTGAATTAAGTATTTTGCCATAAAAGCATTTCGTTGATTTAAATCAGGCATTCCCTTTACAAACCAACCATCAGTCATTTCTTTGTGGTCTATTTTTGAGGCATATAAATCTTGATTCGTGGTTCGCCTATGAGATGATCTTTTTACAATATCACTACTCCATTTTTCTTTGTTTGCCTCATAATGTTTTTGGTAATTTACCCAATCTTTAAAAGGTAAATCTTTCATCCACCAGTGTTCTAAACCACAATGATTTGCTACTTGATCCATGATTAATTTCATGTTTTGTTTTTGTAGCTTGGCTGATAACTCAATATATTCACTGGTAGTTCCAAAACGTGGATCAACCTTATAATAATCTGTAATTGCATAGCCGTGGTAAGAACCATTATGCATATTATTTTCTAATAACGGACTTGGCCAAACTGTTGTAAAACCAAGATCTTTAATATAATCTATAGAATTTATAATACCTTTAATATCACCTCCATGACGCGCGTAATTGTCTTTTCTATTGATTTCTTTTTCATGTAAATTTTCAAAAGAATCATTAGTGACATCTGAATTCCTAAATCTATCTGGAGTAATTAAATAAATAGCATCTGAACTATCAAAACCAATAAAATCTTCCGATTTTTTTATTCTTTTTTTTAACTCATAAGATTGCGATAATGAAGCACCTTCTTTTGTTTTAAAATTAATAACAAACTTACCTGGATTAGCTGATCCTTTAATAATTAAGTCTAAAAACAAGTAATTTGGGCTATCTGCAGTATGAACTTTTTCTAAAAAAATATTCTTATTTTCTATAAATACTTTTGCAAGAGATATTTTTGGGTGCTTCACCAAAAGCTGAAGCGAAGTATCTTTAAAACCAATCCACCAGTGTGGTGGTTCTATTTTATCGATATCATTCGCTTCTACAATCGGTTTCTGGGGATTATTAGGGGGATTGTGTGTGTTTTCTTTACAAGAGAACATTAAAAATAATATAAGTAAAATGTATATTGATTGCTTAATTTTCATTACTAAATTATTTTAATGTTCTTGTAATTTATATTATATGGTTACCATATTGTTAGGTGAAATAGTAACTTTTTCTCCATTAACCACAATATCTAAATGGGTGGTTCCGTCTAATTCAAAAAGTGTTTTATCCTGCTGAACAATTACTTTTAAAATTTGATTTCTAAAATTCACTTTAAAAGAGTATCCATCCCACTGTTCAGGTATTTTAGGTTCAAAAGTTAAGGTATTATCTTTTACACGCATTCCACCAAATCCTTCAACAATACTCATCCATGTTCCTGCCATTGAAGTAATGTGTAAACCTTCTTCTACTTCTTTATTATAGTCATCTAAATCTAAACGAGAAGTTCTTAGATAGAAGGTATATGCTTGCTCCATTCTTCCTAATTTGGCAGCTTGAATACTGTGAACACATGGTGATAAAGAACTTTCATGAACAGTAAATGGTTCATAAAAATCAAAATGACGCTCTAACTCTTTTGTGGTAAAATGATCTTCAAAGAAATAAAAACCTTGCAATGTATCGGCTTGTTTAATATATGGCGAACGTAAAATACGATCCCAACTCCATTTTTGATTAATTGGTCGTTGTGAAGGATCTAAATCAGCAACTGTTATTAACTCTTTATCCAAAAAGCCATCTTGTTGCAAATAAACTTGATGCTTTTCTGAATAAGGAAAATACATATTATCAGCCACTTTTTTCATTGATTGTATTTCCTCGTCAGAAATTTTAATTTTATTTAAAATACGCTCGAAGTCAGAAGGGTATTCATTTTTAACAATTTCAATATTTTCTAAAGCATAATCAATACACCATTTAGCAATATAATTTGTATACCAATTATTATTGATATTATTTTCGTATTCATTAGGTCCGGTAACACCTAACATAACATATTGTTGTTTATCTTCAGAGAAGTTAACACGTTGATGCCAAAAACGAGCAATACCCACTAAAACTTCTAATCCTTTTTCTGGAATGTAACTGTAATCATTTGTATATCTGTGATAGTTATAAATTGCAAATGCAATAGCACCGTTTCTATGAATTTCTTCAAAAGTGATTTCCCATTCGTTATGACACTCTTCTCCATTCATAGTTACCATTGGGTATAAGGCAGCTCCGTTTTTAAAACCAAGTTTTTCCGCATTTTCAATAGCTCTATCTAGTTGATTGTATCTGTAAGTTAATAAGTTTCTAGCAACTTGCTGATCTTTGGTAGCCATGTAAAAAGGAATACAATACGCTTCTGTATCCCAATAGGTACTTCCACCATACTTTTCACCTGTAAATCCTTTCGGTCCAATATTTAAACGAGCATCTTTACCTAAATACGTATGATTTAACTGTAAAATATTAAAACGGATTCCTTGTTGTGCCTTAACATCACCATCAATAGTAATGTCTGCCATTTCCCATATTTTAGACCATGCTTGTTTTTGTTGATCTAATAATACATCAAAGCCTGATGAAACTGCTGTGGCTAACACTTTTTTTGCAGCAGATACTAATTCTTCAATCTCATGATTTCTATCAACCGTATAACCAGCATATTTATAAATTGTAGCTGTTTCATTTGCATTAACTTCTGTAGTATATGAAAATGATACTCTGTTATCAGTTTGTGAAACTGATGGTTTAATGGTTTGTTTTTGTTTATTAACTACAATATTAGATTGCATAAAAGTACACGTATGAAAATATGTTTTCATGGTATGAGCCTCAATAAAGGCTTGTGCACCATCTACAGATACTTTTACTGTATTCCAAAACTGATCATCCCAGTTACTATCTTCATTATGAATACCACTATCTAAATAAGGTTCAAAAGTAATAGTAGCATTAGTGGATATTGGAGTTACACTATATTCAATGGCTCCTAATTCATCTAAATCAAGACTTAAAAAACGTTTTGCTGATACTTCAATTTCTACATCATTTGGTAATACAGCTGTAAAGGTTCTTGCCAACCAACCTTCTTTCATGTTTAATTCACGTCGGAAATTAGATACCTTTTTACAAGTATTTAAATCTAACGCTTCATCGTTAATCATTACATTAATTCCTATCCAATTGGGTGCATTTAATACTTTTGCAAAATACTCTGGATAGCCATTTTTCCACCATCCAACTTTTGTTTTGTCTGGATAATACACACCTGCAATGTAACTACCTTGAAAAGTACTTCCTGAATAATTCTCTTCAAAATTAGCACGTTGCCCCATAGCACCGTTACCAATACTAAATAAACTTTCAGATGATTTTACACGAGTTACATCAAATCCTTCTTCAATAATCGACCATTCGTTTGGTATAATATAATCTTGATTCATTTTAGTTGTTTGTTTAAGCCTTAGGCTTAGAATTTCTACTTTGTTTTTTAAAAGGGGACCTCTAGTGGGTTATTTATCTATTAATTCTTTAATAAACTCGACTGAAATTTCAGTAAAATCATTAAAGTTGTAGTCTGCTTCTTGTAAAACGTCTGCATTTCCAATACCTATTGATATCATATTGGCATTATTAGCAGCTTTAATACCAGCTAAACTATCTTCAAACACAATACAATTTTGTGGAATAATAGCTAATTCCTTAGCTGCGTTTAAAAATACTTCAGGGTCTGGTTTTGCTTTGCTCACATTAGTACCATCTACAATAGCATTAAAAGCTTTTATTAGATTAACTTTTTTCAAAATAGCTCTTGCATTTTTACTGGCAGAACCTAGTGCTATTGGCTGATTTACTTCTATAAGATAATCCAGTATTTTTGGTACATCAGGTAAGATTTCTTTTTCATCCATGGTATTTATGAACGCTAAATAGTCATTATTTTTTAACGCCATTAGTTCCATAAATTTATCTTCGGAAACAGATTTGTTTCCCCATGCTAATATTTTCTCTAATGATTTTACTCTACTTACGCCTTTTAATTGTTCGTTTTGAGTTTCAGTAAAATCAATATCTAGACTTTTAGCCAGTTTTTTCCATGCTAAATAGTGGTATTTAGCCGTATCAACAATAACACCGTCTAAATCAAATATAAATCCTTTCTTTTTCATTATTTTTCTGTTTGTTGGTAAGTAATTGCATTAGGATTAACAATTAAAAGATTTGCTAAACCACCTAAAATCAAACTAATTCCAGCTACTGTCATTGCGTTAATCGCTTCTGACCCTAATAAATTAGACACAAAATTTACGCCTCCTAAGGCAGCTACTATTTGTGGTAATACTATAAACATGTTAAAAATTCCCATAATCACTCCCATCTTTTTAGGGTCAACAGAACTCGATAACATAGCATAAGGCATCGATAATATACTTCCCCACGCAAAACCTATTAGGATAAAAGAAATATTAAGGTATTCATGAGAAGGTATAAACTTCATCATAATAAAACCAACACCACCTAAAATTAATGATAGCATATGAACATATTTTCTGTTTATTCTTCTTTTTGAAGTATAAAAAGCAAGAAATAAAGCAAATGCCATAGATGACAAACCATAAACTCCCATATAAGAACCTACTAAATTGGATGACTTTTGAAAAGCGGTGTTAGCTGTGTTATAGGCTTCGATTTGTGCAGGAACATCCATATTGTAATTAGCTTCTACCGGTACAGGAGTTTGAAATACATGCTCTGTTAAAGCTGGGTTTGCCATACTCCACATAGTAAAAAATGCAAACCAACTAAAAAACTGAACAACACCCAGTTTTTTCATGGTAGCTGGCATACTTCCTATATTATTTACTATGTCTGATATAAATTGATTTTTTTTAGCCTTTTCGCGTTCAAATTCTTCCATATCCTCCGGCGGATATTCTGTGGTTGTAAATACTGTAAATAAAATACTAGTTAAAAACACAAAGGCGCCAATAGCAAAAGCTACTTTTACAGACATCGGAACCACCCCTGACGCTGCTGCGTCACTTACTCCTAATTTAGATACCATCCACGGTAAGTTACTAGCTATCCAGGTACCTATTCCTATAATTAATGTTTGTACTACAAAACCGTAAGATCTTTGAGATTCAGGAAGTTTGTCAGCCACTAATGCTCTAAATGGTTCCATAGAAATATTAATAGAAGCATCTAAAATCCATAAAAAGCCAGCTGCAATCCATAAAGCAGGAGAGTGAGGTACTAAAAACAAAGCAATAGAGCTTAAAATTGCACCTACTAAAAAGTAAGGTCTTCTTCTACCCCACTTTGCACTCCAAGTTCTGTCACTCATATAACCAATAATCGGTTGTACAAGTAAACCTGTAAGAGGTGCAGCAATCCAAAGTAATGGGATATCATCTTTGGCTGCGCCTAGAGTTTGAAAAATTCTTGACATAAATCCACCTTGAAGGGCGAATCCAAATTGAATTCCTAGAAACCCAAAACTCATGTTCCAAATTTGCCAGAAATTTAGTTTACGCTTTTCCATTATCGTAATAATTAGTTTGTTATACGATAAGCGCTACGACTTATCATTTTGTTTGTTTGTGTGGAAAAGTAAACTTTATTGATAAGTCTTTGAGGTTGCTAATATATACTTTTTTATATAAGTTGAATAAAAATTAACAATTAACTTTTACTTGATTGTCTAATTTTTAAATTACTAGATATCACCTTTGTTTGTGGTGGTTTATTATCTTTTTCGTTTTCAATACGATCTATTAGTAATTCTGCCGCCTGCTCACCCATAGTATAACCGTGTTGTACAATAGTTGTTATTGATGGTGATGAATACTCTGAGATTAAACCATCTGTAAATCCTACTACTGATAATTCATCTGGTATACTAATACCCTTATCTTTAGCTACTCTAATAGCTAAGGCTGCATAAATTTCATTTACTGCGAAAATAGCATCTACTTTTTCATTAAATAGATTTGATATCTGATTGTAAATTTGTTGATCATCTTCATCATCTATATTAACTATAAGCTTTTTATTAATAGTCTTACCACTTTCCTTTAATGCCTTTTCATAACCTTGATAGCGATTAAAACCAACTGTAACATGTTCTGGAGTAGTTACAATTGCTATATTATTACATCCTATATCTACAAGGTGTTTTGTTGCTTTATAACCAGCCCCAACATCATCAACAATAACTTTATCACAATTTAATGAACTATGAACTCTATCAAATAAAACCAATGGCATTTCATCCTCTATTAGGTTATGAAAATGATTCAAATCATTATTGCGTAAACTTTCTTTTGCTATTGAAACTATAAGCCCATCTACACTTCCATTAGTTAATACATTAATAGTCTCTACCTCTTTAATTTGCTGTTCATTAGAAAAACAAACCATTGTGTTATACCCCCTTTCATTCGCAACTTTTTCAATACCACTAATAACAGTTGAAAAGAAATGATGAACTATTTTAGGTAATACAATACCAATAACTTTGGTTTTTTGACTTCTTAATTGTAACGCTAAATTATTAGGTCTGTAATTATAAAGTTTCGCATAAGCTTTAATCTTGTCTTTAGTTTCTTGACTAATTTCATGACTATCTCTTAAGGCTTTTGATACTGTTGAGGGAGAAACACCTAATTCTTTGGCTATTATCTTTATGGTAATTTTTGACTTCATATTTTACAAAACTGCTAAATATTTTGGTTTTTATTACGGATATGTTAAGTTAAAGTTAAAAAGTTATCAACACGAAAACGTTTTCGTAAGAAAATCAATGTGTTGGGCGCTATTTTTATAAGTATATTCACAACGTGGAAATGTAAATTTATTGATAAATCGAATAATCAAATTTACAGTTATAATTTAACATATTATATATGGAAAACTTAAAATCATTTATTTGTGGGATTCTGATACTCACATCCTTAAATCTGTTTGCGCAGCAAACTGTACGAGGAAAAGTAACAGAAAAAAGCACTGGCTCACCGCTTCCTGGTGTAGCTGTTTTAATTAAGGGAAAAACTACTGGAACTGAAACTAATTTTGATGGAGATTTTGAACTAAAAAACGTAAATTCTTCTGATATATTAGTTTTTTCTTTTGTTGGGATGGCCTCAAAAGAAATTCCTGTTGGAAACAAAACAAATTTTACAGTTTCTTTAGAAGAAGATCAAGAATTATTAAACGAAATCGTAATAGTAGGATATGGTACTACAACTGTTAAAGATGCTACTGGATCTGTAGAAGCTATTACGGCTAAAGAATTTACCAAAGGTAATATTGTAACTGCGGATAACTTACTTTCTGGTAGGGTTTCTGGAGTTAATGTTAGTGCGTCTGGTGCACCAGGAGCTGATCCATCTATTGTTATTAGAGGAGGTTCTTCATTAACAGCTTCTAATAACCCTTTAATTGTTATTGATGGGTTACCTGTTGAATCTAGAAGTGTTGAGGGTTCTAGAGGTATTTTATCTAACATTAACCCTAACGATATTGAATCATTTTCTGTACTAAAAGATGCATCTGCAACTGCTATTTATGGTTCTAGAGCGTCAAATGGTGTAATTATTATTACCACCAAAAAAGGTAGAAATGAATATTCTTTAGATTTAGATTACCAATATACTATTGGACAAGTTCAAGATAGAATTGATGTATTATCTGCTGATCAGTTTAGAGATATTATTGCTCAAAGATATCCAGACAGAATTGGTGAACTTGGTAATGCTAATACTAATTGGCAAGATGAAATATTACGTCAAACAGGTACTTCACAATTAAATGCCACAGTTAAAGGTGGTGTTTTAGGAATGCCTGCACGTTTATCTATTGGATTCTTAGATCAAGAAGGTTCATTAATAACTTCAAATTTCAACAGAAAAAATGTATCGGTTGCGTTAAATCCTTCTTATTTAGATGATCATTTAAAATTTAATGTAAACTACAACAGAACTTTTGAAGATAGTAGATTTGCTGATAACGGACAATTAGGTGCTGCATTAAGATATGATCCTACTCAATCTATTTACGATGCTTCCTCTCCATTTGCTGGATTTTATCAACATAGAAACGGAAGAACTATTTTAAATGGAACTACAAACCCAGTAGCAAATTTATTATTAGCAAGAAACATTGGTAAAGTATTTAGACATTATGGTAATTTTAATGTTGATTATAAGTTTCACTTTTTACCAGAACTTAGAGCAGTTGTTAATGTAGGATTTGATGAAACCGAAGGTTCAAGAGCATACACTAGTCCTTTTGATATTGGCAACACTAATGAAACTTTACGTTTTGCTGGAGTTCAATCTAATGATTACTCTAATAGATATAATGAGTTATTAGATACTTACTTAAATTATGTAAAAGAAATTAATGATTTTGATTTAGATGCAACTGTTGGTTATTCTTATCAAAGATTTACGAATGATGGTGGTGCTACCGGTAACATCTTTAATCCTAATAGTTTTCCTACAACTTATGCAGATCCAGATGTTGTAAACATTGGTTTTTTCTCTAGAGTAAATATTGGTTTCCTAGATAAATATCTATTAACTTTAAATTACAGAAGAGACGGTACGTCTAGATTTAGTGAAGAAAATAGATGGGGAGACTTTGGTGGTGCTGCATTTGCTTGGAAAATAAGTGAAGAAGAATTTTTAAAATCTTCGAAAACGTTTTCTGATTTAAAATTAAGGGTTAGTTATGGATTTACAGGTCAACAAAATTTAGAAAACGATAAAGATATCTATTTAAACAGATATCGTTTTGGAAACCAAAACTCTCAGTATGTATTTAATGGTCAAGTAGTTCAAGCTACGATACCTTCTCCTATCAACCCTGATATTAAATGGGAAGAAACTGCTACATTTGAGGTTGGTTTAGATTACGGTTTATTTAATAAATTTAACGGATCTATTAGTTATTTTAATAAAAAATCTACAGATCTACTATTCAATGCACCTCTTTCAGACGGAACAAATTACAGTAATAGAATTGTTCAAAACGTAGGTGAATTAGAAATTAACGGTCTTGAATTTACACTAAACGGTGATTTTATTAAAACAGAAGATATTGATTGGAACTTCTCTTTCAATACAACTTATTTAGACAGAAAAATTAATAATTTAAATGGTGAGGCTTTAAGAACACAAGATATTGAAGGAGGAACAGGTAATACAATCCAAATATTACAAGAAAATGAAACTCCAAACTCATATTTCGTTTTTAAACAATTATATGATGCGTCAGGCAATCCTATAGAAAATGCTTATGCAGACTTAAACGGTGATGGAATTGTTAATGATGATGATAGATATGTAAAAGAAAGTCCTTTTGCTGATGTAACTATGGGATTCCAATCTAATTTTAATTACAAAAATTTTGATTTTTCATTTAACTTAAGAGCTAGTTTAGGTAATTACAATTATAACAACGTTAACTCTTCTAGAGCTCAATATGCTTTATTAGTTGATAATGCTGTTTTAGGTAACGTACCTTCATCAGTATTAAATACCAATTTTGTAAATACTGCAGATGTTATTTTCTCTGATATTTATTTAGAAGATGCTTCTTTCTTAAGAATGGATAATATTACTTTAGGTTATACTTTTGATAGACCTATTAAAAAGTTTAACAAAAATAGTATAAGACTATGGGCTGGTGTCCAAAACGTTTTTGTAATTACTAACTACTCTGGTTTAGATCCAGAAATTTCTAACGGTATCGATAGAAATGTATATCCAAGATCTAGAAACTTTATGTTAGGTGCTAACATTAAATTTTAAAGCAATTTACAATGAAAATGAAATTATTTAAATTAACATCAATCTTTGTATTTGCCATGTTTTCTATGGTATCATGTACAAAAGACCTTAATATTACTCCTAATGATGATCAATCTGTTTTAAGTGAAGAGTTTTTTGAAAACGAAAACGCTTATAGAGATTTAATTGCTGGAGTTTACGCAAACTTTGCCTTAACAGGTATAGATGGACCAGAATCTTCAAACATCCAAGGGTTAGATGCTGGAACTAGTCAATACGGACGTGTATTATTATACTTACAAACATTATCTGCAGATCAAATGGTTTGGTCTTATGAAAATGATCCTGGAACTAGAGAAATTCAACGTAACATTTGGACCGCTCAAAATCCATTATTAATTGGGATGTTTGGTAGAGCTAGTGCGTCTGTTGCTTTTGCTAACAACTTTTTAAGAGAGAGTACAGAAGAAAAGTTAAATCAAAGAAACATTTCAGATGAAATTCGTAATGAAGTAGTTAAATATCGTGCTGAAGCACGTTTATTAAGAGCTTTGTCATATTATCATTTAATGGATTTATTTGGAAAAGCTCCAATGGTTACAGAAAATGATCCGTTAACTAACTATACACCTCCACAAGCTGAAAGAGCAGAATTGTTTTCATTTATAGAAAGTGAATTACTAGATATTGAAGCAGATTTAGCTAATCCTTTACAAAATGAACACGGTAGAGCAGACAAAGCTGCTGCTTGGATGATTTTAGCTAAAATATACTTAAATGCAGAAGTTTATATTGGAGAAAATAAATATACAGAATGTATAACTTATTGTAACAAAATTGCTTCTGGCGGTCACATGTTGGCTACAGATTACTTACATAACTTCATGGCAGATAACGATACAAATTCTGCAAGAAATGAAATTATTTTCCCATTAGTTTCTGATGGTGTTTACACTCAAAACTATGGTCCTACTACTGTGTTAATTAACGGACAAGTAGGAAGCTTAGAAGAAAATGGAGAAAACTTAGGTGTTGGTGCTCCAGGTTGGGGTGGTGCAATTAGAGTAAGAAGAGAATTGGCTAACTTATTTAATGGTTCTGCTTTTAACAACGATACTAGAAATACTTTAATAACAGCTGATAGAGACGCTATAATAACAGATATTGCTGATAAAGACCAAGGTTATGTTTTAGAAAAATACTCTAACAAAACTTCAGATGGTGAAATTGGTTCAGATCAAACTTTTGTGGATACAGATTTTCCTTTATTTAGATTAGCAGATGTGTATTTAATGTATGCTGAAGCTGTTGTAAGAGGTGGATCTGGAGGTTCAATGGCTCAAGCTGTTGATTATGTTAATATGTTAAGAAATAGAGCTAACAATCCAGAAGCAATAGACGAAACAGGTTTAACACTAGATTTTATCTTAGATGAAAGAGCTAGAGAATTACATTGGGAAGCACACAGAAGACAAGATTTAATCCGTTTTGGAAAATTTGTTGGCGGAAACTATAATTGGACATGGAAAGGTAATGCTAGTAACGGAATTTCAATTCCTAATCATTTTAATGTGTACCCTATTCCAAACCCAAGTAGAGCTTCAAACCCGAACTTAACTCAAAATCCAGGTTATTAATATTAAGATTTTTAATGTATGAAAAATAAATTTTCAAAAATATCACCAATTTTACTTCTTGTAACCTTGTTTACTTTTAGTAGTTGTGATGATACTACAGATATTTTTACAGTTGATGAAGCTCCTATTGCTCCAGTTCTTAGTGAATTAGGTATTAGTAGTATTGAGTTAGACCCTGTAAACACCAATACACCTGCACTTACATTTAATTGGGAAAGTGCTGAATACGGACAACAAACTGCTATAACTTACAGCATAGAATTTTCAACAGATGAAACATTTACAACACCTGTCACAGTATCTTCAGTAACAGGTATCAATGCAGTAACTTTTTCTATGTCTGAATTAAATAGCGCAGTTGGTAACGCTGGATTAAACCCTTTTGAATGGGGAACAATCTATGCAAGAGTTATTTCATCTTTAGGTTCACAAAATGGAGTACCTGCAAACTCAAATACTATTAGTTTCATGGCATACCCATATTACAACTATGTATTTGACGATTATTTTTTAGTTGGAGATGCTACTGCTCCAGGATGGAACAACAACAATAATAACCCTGCATTATTTAGAGATCCTAATGATGAAAAGTTATTTACTTACACAGGTTATTTTGGAAACGGAATGTTTAAGGTTTTAGAAACTAAAGGTTTATGGCAACCACAATGGGGAACTAACGATGGTACTAGTATTGAAGTTAATCCAGGTGGTGGAGATGATCCTGAAAGATTTCCGAATGCAGGAAGTTCTAATATAACCCCAGGGTATTATACTTTCACAATTAATTTTTCTGATGATTCATTTACTTTTGAGTCGTTTAATGAAAACGGAATAGAAAGTCCATTAGCAATTGTTTTACAAGGATCTTCTATTAGTACTCCTATTTCATTAACTGCTTTAAATCATGATGGACATATCTGGTATGCAAACAGCGTAAGATTGACTCCCGGTAGTTTTCAATTTTCTTTAGATGGAACTGCATGGGGTGCTGAAACAGGGTTTTCAGGAATAGTTACAGAAAACGGTGCTAATATACCTGTAATAGTTGAAGATGATTATGATGTTTGGTTTAATGACTTAACAGGCCAATACATTTTAATTCCTTTAAACTTATAACATAAATTAAAATCGAATTAAGATGAAACATTTATATAAAATAAGCATGTTGTTTTTAGTATTTTCTATGCTAATTACCTCGTGTGAAACGCAACAAACACTAGAAATAACATCTCCAGAGCCTTCTTTTACATTAAATACGCCTGGAATTACAAATGTGTTTTTAAATTATTCTTTACCAGATAATCCTGCATTTACTATTACTTGGAATGATGAAGTAACAGGAAGCTCTTCATACAGCATAGAAATGGCTACAGAAGAAACTTTTGCATCTCCAATAATGTTAGGTACTTCTGAAACGAATAATTTCAGTATGACTGTTGATGAATTTAATACTGTTATAAACAATGCGGGTATCACAAACTTTACAGATGTTCCTGTATATTTAAGAGTAAAAGCTGGAGAAAACATTAGTAATCAAATATTATTATTGGTTACTACCTATCCAATAAATAATCCGACATTCAGTACTGGTTTTACTGAAGGAAGTTCTTTTAACTTAAGTCTAGATAATAATGATTTATCAGCAGTATCTGGAGAGATAAATGATCCGATTATAGATGCTAATTTAGGATTAGATATTGAATACATTATAGAAGTAGCTACACCTGATACTGATTTTGCTTCACCAATAGAACTAGCTAGACTAAGTAATACTGTAATGTTTGATTTAACAAACGCACAGTTAAATGCTGCAGCACAATCAAGTGGTATTTTACCAGATACTAGTGGAGATATTGAAGTAAGAGTTAAATCAACAATTACAAATTCAACAGGAGATACTTTAGTAAGAATTGGTGATGCTGTAACTATTACTGTAACTACTTACCTAACTGTTTTAGATTTATCTACAACTTGGGGAATAGTTGGTTCTGCCGCAAATGATTGGGGAGCAACACCAGATTTACCTTTCTATCAAACTGATGTTGATGGGGTTTTAGCTGCATATGTAACATTAATTGATGGTGAAATAAAATTCCGTGAAAACAATGATTGGACTAATAATTTAGGTGATAATGGTGCTGATGGTACTTTAGAGTCTGGTGGTAGTAATATTGCTATAACAGCAGGTGCATACAAAATCACTTTAAACCTAAACAATAACACCTATACAATTGAGGCTTTTTCTTTAGGTATTGTAGGATCTGTATATAATGACTGGGGAGCAACACCAGATTTTATGCTAGAGTATGATCCTTATTCTGATGTATTTAGAGGTATTGTTACATTGTTAGATGGTGAAATGAAATTTAGAATGAATAATGACTGGGAAGTTAATTATGGTGATGATGGAGCAGACGGAACTCTAGAAATGGGATCAGATAATATTGTTGTTTCAGCAGGTAACTATATAGTTACTGTAAATTTAAACGATAATACATATACTTTAGAACAAATTGACAACATTTGGGGAGTTGTAGGAAGTGCATATAATGATTGGGGAGCTACTCCTGATGCACAATTTACAAGAGACTGGTCTCGTCCTTTTGATAATATTTGGATTTTAAGAGATGTAACATTGTTAGATGGTGAATTTAAATTCAGAGCTAATAATGATTGGACGATAAATTATGGTGATAATGGTGGAGATGGTACTCTAGAAGAAGGTGGAGATAATCTTGTTGCTACTGCAGGTACTTACACTATAACTCTTGATTTTTCTGATCCTTCTACTCCTACTTATACTATTGAGTAAAAAATTGATAGATGTAATATTTAAAAAAGCTATCCTTCAATATTAATTGTAATGGGTAGCTTTTGTTTTTTAATAAAATAAATCATGAAAAAAATTATACTTTTAATAGTATCTCTTATATGTAGTAATATTCTTTTTGCACAACAACAAAATGCAACATTTGAAGTAAATCCAAGTACTTTTAATGAAGATGATGAAATTACAATTACAGTAAGTAATATTAATCCTTCTACATGGGGAGTTACCGATTTATATTTATGGGCATGGTCTTTTGATATTAATGATGCTAATACAATGGATTCTCCAACAAATGGTAGTTGGACTAATTCAAACGAAGCCCAAAAACTAACTAATAACGGTAACGGAACATACTCATTTACCTTCACTCCTACTACTTTTTATAATAGAACAGGTATAGGAAGTATTGGTATGTTAGTGAAAGCTAAAGATGGTTCCGGAGATAAAAAAACTCAAGATCAAATTTTTGAGGTTGGGGTATTTCAACTTAATTTAACATCTCCAACAAACAACGTTACAATTATAAATGCTAACGAAAACGTTAACATAACTGCTACTTCAACCATAAATGCTGATTTTAATCTATTAGCTAACGGCTCATCTGTTCATACAGTCTCTAACAGCAACAATTATAGTTTTACAGTAAATCCTAGCGAAACAACTAATTATACACTACAAGCTAACGATGGTACAAATACATTGTCCGAAGAGTTTCAGATAGTAGTAAGACCAATAGTTACTGAAGAATCATTGCCAACAGGGTTGCTAGATGGAATCAATTTTGATGAAAATGATGCTACAAAAGCTACCCTTGTGCTATACGCTCCAAATAAAGAATTTGTTCATGTTATAGGTGATTTCAACAACTGGACAATTGATGATATGTATTTGATGAAGAAAGATGTTGCTAATGATCGCTTTTGGATTGAATTAACTGGATTAACTCCGCAACAAAATCATTTATATCAATATTTAATTGATGCTTCAATTCGTGTTGCCGATCCTTATTCTACCTTAATTTTAACGGAAAGTAACGATCAATATATTAACAATACAACATATCCTAATTTACCAGATTATCCTACAGGAAACACAAACCATGCTGTAACTGTGCTTAAAACTGGAGAAACTTCTTTTAATTGGGAAATTATAAATTTTACAAAACCTAATAAAAAGGATTTAGTAATTTATGAATTATTAATTAGAGATTTTGATGAATTACATAGTTTTGATGCTATTACTGCTCGTTTAAATTATTTAGAGGAACTTGGTATTAATGCTATTGAATTATTACCTGTTTCTGAATTTGATGGTAATGAGTCTTGGGGATATAATCCTTCATTTCATATGGCTTTAGACAAATATTATGGAACTAAAGAAGCTTTTAAAACCTTTATAGATGAATGTCATAAGCGTGGAATAGCTGTAATACTAGATGTTGTTTATAATCATGCTACTGGTCAAAATCCATTTTATAGAATGTGGAATACAGACAATGGTGGATATGGTGGTCAAGCAGCTGCAAACAGTCCGTTTTTTAACCAAACTCCCACACATACCTACAATGTTTTTAATGATTTTAATCATAGTCAACAAGCAACTAAAGACTATGTTAAAAGAACCGCTCAATATTGGATAAACGAATTTAAGATTGATGGCTTTAGATGGGATTTAACCAAGGGCTTTACTCAAAACTGTACAGAAAATGATGAAAGTTGTACAGGAGCTTATCAAGCTGATCGCGTAGCTATTTTAAAAGAATATGCTGATTATCAATGGGAATTAGATGATACATCGTACGTTATTTTTGAACATTTAGGTAGTAATACTGAAGAAACGGAATGGGCTAACTACCGTTTAGATGAAGGTAAAGGTATTATGCTTTGGAGTAATTTAAATGGAAATTATAACGAAGCTACTATGGGATATCATGAAAATGGAAAATCAGATTTCTCATGGATTGATTATAAAAACAGAGGCTGGACTTATCCTTCAAATGTTGCTTATATGGAAAGCCATGATGAGGAGCGTTTAATGTTTAAAAATATTGAATTTGGTAATAGTAATGCTTCCTATGATGCAACAGAATTGGCTACTGCGTTAGAAAGATTACATACGGCAGGAGCTTTTTATTTTACAATACCTGGACCTAAAATGATATGGCAATTTGGTGAATTAGGATACGATGTAAGTATTGAATTTAATGGTAGAACAGGTAACAAACCTATAAGATGGAATTATTTTGATGAACCTAATAGGAAAGCCGTATATGACATTTGGGCTACATTAATTGCTTTAAAAAAACAAGAAAGTATTTTTAAAACCTCAGATTTCATCATTAATGCAAATAATATTAATGGTTTAAAAACAATTCATTTAACAAATGATGATACTTCTGATGATTTACAATATGTTACCATTATAGGAAACTTTGGGATAACTACGCAAAGTATAGATCCAGATTTTCAAGCTGTAGGAACTTGGTATGATTTACTAGATAATAACTCATCTATTCAAGTTACAAATACTAACGAAACAATTTCATTACAACCTGGTGAATTTAAAATCTATGCTAATTCACAAGTAGTATTATCAAATGAAGACTTTGTATTTAATAACGTTAATTTAGTTATGTATCCAAACCCTGCTAGTGGATTATTATATTTTACAGATGAAGTTTCTAATTTAAAAGTTTATGATATTACTGGTAAAGAAGTCATTACTTTTAATAATCATTATGATAAAAATCATGCTTTTGATATTAAAAATTTAGCAAAAGGCATCTATATAATAAAAGGTAAAAGTTTAAATAAGAGCTTTTCAAAAAAACTATTTGTAAGATAGTTTCATGTAACTTTGTTTTACTAATTAGCGCTTTCAATATTTATGTTGAAGGCGCTTACTTTTTACAATAGTTTCTCTAATTTTACGGTTGTAAAACATAGTTTAAAGTGAAAGAAAATATAATTTTTGAAGACGAATACATACTTTGTGTATCCAAACCTAATGATGTTGTTGTTCATCATGCACATCATTCAAGAAATGTTGCTAACGAGGAATCACTACTACAATTATTAAAAACAATATATAATGATAAGCTTTATCCAATACATCGATTAGATAGAAGAACTTCTGGAATTATCATGTTGGCAAAAAACACTAATTATGTGCATGGTTTTCAACAATTATTTACCAATAACTTAATTCAAAAAAAATATTTAGGAGTAGTTAGAGGGCATGCTCCTGAAGAAAAAATAATTAATTCTCCTGTAAAAGGTAGAGATAGTAATGTATATAAAGAGGCAGAAACGCATTTAATGTGTTTACATAAAATCACTTTAGATATTCCTGTAAAACCGTATGATACTTCAAGGTACAGTTTGGTTCAATTAACACCTAAAACTGGAAGGTTACATCAATTAAGAATACATATGAATAAAATAAGCAATCCGTTAATTGGTGATGGAAAATACGGTGACAAAAACCATAACGTAATGTATGAAACTAATTTTGGTTGGGATACATTATTCTTACATGCTTATAGTTTAGATTTTAAACATCCGTTTACTAATAAGCAAATGAATTTAAAGTCTAAATTACCAAAAAACTGGAAGGAACTATTAGAAAAGTTTAATTGGGTACTATAAATAAAAAAACCTCACAAATGTGAGGTTTTTTTATTTATAAATCTTGAAAAATAGCGTGCATCATACGTTTTTTATCGTTGATACTTTCTTCTAAAGATATCATAGTTTCTGTTCTACTAACACCAGGAATATCATCAATTTGATAAATAATTTCTTTGGCATCATTAGTATCTTTTGCACGTACCTTACAGAAAATATTGTATTTACCAGCAGTAACATAAGCAACAGTTACATTTGGTATTAAACGTAGATTTTCTATAACATGCTGAGTCATATTTGTCTTTTCTAAATACACACCAACATGTGCAATAAAAGAATAACCCATTTTTTCATAATCTAAGGTTAATGTTGAACCTTGGATTATACCTTCATCTTCCATTTTCTTTACACGTACGTGAATAGTTCCTGCAGATACTAATAACTTTTTTGCTATATCAGTAAATGGAGTACGAGCGTTTTCTATTAAAATGTCTAAGATTTGATGATCAATTTCATCTAGTACAAACTTTTTCATTATTATATTTTATTCACAAGATAATGCAAAAATATAAATAATATTGATTGGTAGTATTGATTTTGTGTTAAAAATTTAAGAATCCTTAATTTTTTTATTAACGAAAACGTTTTCGGTGTGTCCTATATGGTTAGACAAATCTGCTATTTCTTGCTTTACTAATGTTGAAGTAAACTGATTGTCAATAATTTTATCTACATATTGATATGCTATATCTACTCCATCTTCATTTCTATGAATTACATCAAAAAAATTCTTAGAATTATTCGGAATATTAAAGTAATCTTGATATTCTGAGAAATCATTTGAAATTGCTATGTGATATAGTCCTTGTAAAAGTGCGTAAAAGTTAAACTTTCTTACCTCTTCCCTATCATAATCATTTGGATAATGACCAGCTTCAATCAAAATTGTATTGTGACCCAGTTTTTGAAAATTATCTCCAGTTGCTGTTGGATAAAACTCGTCAGTATACCTGCCAATATGATCAGGAATTATTTGTTGTAACAAAGTATTCATAGCAATAATAACATTCATGGTAGCTATTCTTCCAGATGTTAATTTTCGTGTAATTTCTTCTGACGGTGCTAAAAAAGAAATAGTAGCAGGATTTGTAGTTCCTTCTACACCAAAAATAGTTCGCTGATCATGTAAATTGAAACAAAAATGAGGGTTAAACTCATTTAACAAATCACGTAATAATTTGCTTTCCTTTGCTTTTAAATCTACAGCATCTCTATTTAAGTCAACTCCTTTAGCATTAACTCGTGTGTAAGCTAATGAGCCATCAGGATTTAACATCGGAACTATAACAATGGTACAATTATTTAATATTGTTTCTATTATCTGATTGTTGCCAAAAGTTTTGATATAATTTAAGAGGTCAAAAACTGCTTTGGTACCAGTGCTTTCATTTCCATGCATTTGACTCCAAATAAGAATTCTTTTTTCTCCTGAACCAACACTTAATTTATAAATTTCTCTTTTTTCTTCAGATACACCTAATAAAGAAACTTTAATATTCTCTGCTAAAGAAGCATATAAAGGAGCTATATCTTTTAAAGTAATCCATTTACCATGAATACTTTTTTCTTTTATTTCAGAATAAACCTTTTCTAGAGTTTTTACATCTATTATTTTCATAAAAATTTAGGCTAATTATATGGCAAACCAATTTTCAACTAACTTTTTTTCTATAGGTTCTGATGTTTTATGTACATAATCATTTTTTATAGGATCATATTCATAATCTTGAGCCCAATCTTTGATATTGTCAGTTAATTCATTTAATGAATTACAAATAAATGTAATTTCATCATTCGTTGTAGTTGGATGAACAGATAAACGAACCCAACCTGGTTTTTCAACGTTGCAACCTCCTAAAATTTTACTTTCAATGGCTTTAGAAGTAATTTTATCTACATTTAATAAAAAATGACCATAAGTACCAGCGCAAGAACAACCTCCTCTAGTTTGAATACCAAAACGATCATTTAAAAGCTTTACCACTAAATTAAAATGATATTTTTCATAATAAAAAGAAAAAATGCTTAGTCTATCTTTATGATTTGGAGCCAAAACATGAACGCCTTCTAAATTCTCTAAACAATTGAAAAGTATTGCGTTGATTTCATTTTCACGGTTTTTTATGTTTTGTGTACCCATTTGTTCTTTTACTTGTATAGACAAAGCTATTTTAATTGTTTGTAAAAAAGCAGGAGTACCTCCATCTTCTCTAGTTTCTATATCATCAATATAATCATGATCTCCCCACGGGTTTGTATACATTACAGTTCCTCCTCCAGGGTTATCAGGAATCATGTTTTTATATAGTTTCTTATTAAAAACTAATACTCCTGAACTACCTGGCCCTCCTAAAAATTTATGAGGAGAAAAGAAAATAGCATCTAAATACTCATCTTCTTTTTCTGGATGCATGTTAATATCAACATAAGGTGCTGAACAAGCAAAATCAACAAAACATAAACCTCCATATCGGTGTATTAATGCTGCAATTTTATGGTAATCCGTTTTTATACCAGTAACATTAGACCCCCCAATTACTGAGGCAATTTTTATTGGTCTATCTTGATATTTTTGAATCGTTTTTTCAAATGATTCTAAACATATTAAACCTTCATTGTTACAAGGAACTACTACAACATCTGCAATAGTTTCATACCAAGAAGTTTGATTAGAATGATGCTCCATATGAGAAACAAAAACGATAGGTTTTTTTTCAGCAGGAACTTGAGTATGATCTTTTAAATTTTCAGAAACTTTTAAACCTAAAATACGTTGAAATTTATTGACAACACCTGTCATTCCTGAGCCTTGAGTAATTAGAACATCATCTGGAGAAGCATTTACGTGCTTTTTAATTATTTTTCTAGCTTCATGATAAGCTAATGTCATTGCAGCACCTGTTGTTGAAGTTTCTGTATGCGTATTGGCTACATAGGGGCCAAATTCATTCATCAACTTTTCTTCAATAGGTCTATAAAGTCTTCCACTAGCTGTCCAATCTGTATAGGTAAGTTTTTTATCGCCATAAGGAGTTGTAAAAACATGATCTATACCAATAATATGCTTTCTAAACTTATTAAAATGTTGCTCTAAAGTACTGCTCATATCCTATGCTATAATTGCTTCTATCTCTTTAATAAAACGTTGTGCTAATGCATCTGCTTTATCTTGAGTTGTAGCTTCTGTATAAATTCTAATTATTGGTTCTGTGTTAGATTTACGTAAATGAACCCATTCATCTGCAAAATCAATTTTAACACCATCAATAGTGTTCACTTCTTCATTTTTATATGTTGATGCCATTGTTTCTAAAATTTTATCAACATCAATTTTAGGAGTTAATTGAATTTTATTCTTACTCATAAAATAACTCGGGTAACTATCTCTTAACTCTTTACATGATATTTTCTTATGTGCTAAATGCGATAAAAATAAAGCCACACCAACTAATGAATCTCTTCCGTAGTGAGAAGCCGGGTAAATAATACCTCCATTACCTTCTCCACCTATTACCGTATTGGTATCTTTCATCATTTGTACTACATTCACCTCTCCCACAGCACTCGCTGTATATGTACCTCCATGCTTTTTAGTAACATCACGCAATGCTCTTGATGATGATAAGTTAGAAACCGTGTTTCCTCCTCCCATTTTTCCTAATACATAATCAGCACAAGCAACTAATGTATACTCTTCACCAAACATTGAACCATCTTCAGAAATTAAAGCTAAACGATCTACATCTGGATCTACTACAATTCCAAAATCAGCTTTCTTTTTTACTACCAAATCAGAAATATCTGTTAGATGTTCTTTTAATGGTTCTGGGTTATGAGGAAAATGTCCGTTAGGCTCACAGTATAATTCTATACATTTTACTCCTAATTCTTTTAATAAAGCAGGGATTGCAATTCCTCCTGTAGAATTTACACCATCTACAACTACTTTAAATTTTGCTTTTTTAATAGCTTTTACATCAACTAAATCAAGCTTTAAAACTTGTTTAATATGTTTTTTAATGTAGTTTTTTTTCTTTTTGTAAACTCCTAAATCATCTACTTCAGCAAATGAAAAAGCATCACTATCGGCTATCTTTAAAATTTCTTCACCATCAGCACCATTTAAAAATTCACCTTTCTCATTTAATAATTTAAGAGCATTCCATTGTTTAGGGTTATGTGAAGCTGTTAAAATAATTCCACCATCTGCTTTTTCTATAGGTACAGCAACTTCTACAGTTGGAGTTGTTGACAACCCTAAATCTAAAACATTAATACCTAAACCTAAAAGAGTATCAGAAACTAATCCGCTAATCATTTTACCAGAGATTCTTGCATCTCTACCAATAACAATTGTTATTTTATCTTTGGATGCATTTTTCTTTTTAATAAAAGTTCCGTACGCTGCCGCAAATTTTACAGCATCAATTGGAGTTAAGTTATCACCTACTTTTCCTCCTATAGTTCCTCTAATACCTGAGATAGATTTTATTAATGTCATATAATTTTTCTTATTTCAACAAAGATAAACATCTGATTGAAATGCATAAAAAAAACCGCTACAAATGCAGCGGTTTTATTTATTTGAATAGGTTAGAAATTTTATTTTCCTTCCATTTTCTTCTTTAATTCAGCTAATCCACCGATATCTCCTAAAGTAGTTTTTTCTACTTCTTGAGCTTTTTTAGCAGCAGCTTCAACGTTTCTCTTTTCTTCTTCTCTAAAGATAGAAGTATGAGAAGCAACAATTCTACGGTATTCTTTACTAAATTCAGTTACTACAAACTCTGCAGTATCTCCTTTAGCTAATTTACCACCTTCTTCTTTTTCTAAGAAACGTGTTGGAGCAAATGCTTCTACACCATCAGCAAAAGTTACAGTAGCACCTTTGTCATTCTTAGAAGTTAAAGTTCCTTCGTGCTTAGATCCAATAGCATAAGTAGCTTCGTGAGCATCCCAAGGGTTATCTTGAGTTTGCTTGTGACCTAAGTTTAACTTACGGTTTTCAACGTCTAATTCTAATACTTGAACTTCTAACTTATCACCTACAGTTACGAAATCTGATGGGTGCTTAATTTTCTTAGTCCAAGATAAATCAGAAATGTATACTAATCCGTCAATACCTTCTTCTAATTCTACGAATACACCAAAGTTAGTGTAGTTACGAACTGTACCAGTATGCGTAGAACCTACAGGGTATTTAGAAGTAATATCAGTCCATGGATCTGGGTGTAATTGCTTCATACCTAAAGACATTTTACGCTCTTCGCGATCTAATGTTAAGATTTGAGCCTCTACTTCGTCTCCAATTTGAACGAAATCTTGCGCAGAACGTAAGTGAGTAGACCAAGACATTTCAGAAACGTGAATTAATCCTTCAACTCCTTCTTCTACTTCTACAAACGCACCATAATCAGCTAAAACAACAACTTTACCTTTTACATTATCACCAACTTTTAAGTCTGGGTTTAATGCTTCCCATGGGTGAGCTGATAATTGTTTTAAACCTAATTGGATTCTTGACTTATTATCATCAAAGTCTAAAATTACTACGTTTAATTTTTGATCTAATTCAACAACTTCATTCGGGTGGTTGATACGAGACCAAGATAAATCAGTAATGTGAATTAATCCGTCAACACCTCCTAAGTCAACAAATACACCATAAGAAGTTACATTTTTAACAACTCCTTCTAATACTTGTCCTTTTTCTAATTGACCAATAATTTCACGTTTTTGATCTTCTAAATCAGCTTCAATTAATGCTTTATGAGATACAACTACGTTCTTAAATTCGTGGTTGATTTTAACAACTTTGAATTCCATAGTTTTTTCTACGTACTGATCGTAATCACGGATAGGCTTCACATCGATTTGAGAACCTGGTAAGAAAGCTTCAATACCAAATACATCAACGATCATACCACCACGAGTTCTACACTTAACAAAACCATTAACGATTTCTCCAGTTTCGTGTGCATTGTTAACTCTATCCCATGCTTTAATTACACGAGCTTTTTTGTGAGATAATACTAATTGACCAGAAGCATCTTCTCTTTTGTCAACTAATACCTCTACTTTATCACCCACAGCTAAATTTGGGTTATAACGGAACTCGTTTAACGAAATAACTCCTTCTGACTTAGAGTTAATATCGATAATAGCATCGCGATCTGTAATACGTACTACTTCACCTTCAATAACATCACGCTCATTTACGAAACCTACAGTTCCTTCTAACGCTGTTTCAAATTCTTTTAATTTAGCCTCATCAACAGCTTCTATACCTTGTTCGTATTTGTGCCAGTTAAAGTTTGCTAAAAATTCTTGTGGGTTAACAGCCTCAGCTGCTTTTTTTGTTTCTTCAGACATGTCTGAGAATTATTTTGTATCTTATTATTAGTCAGATTATTAACGATACTAACGCAAAGAGAAATTATACTTTTATAAATATAAACATTGCCCTTTTTTAATCTGCTCTCGTAAAAAGGCGTGCAAATTTATAAAATATTTTTGTAATAAACTAGCTTATATCAGTATTTTAGATTAAATATTTAATCCGTTTAATAGATTTATTAATTTTTTATCTGAGGGTCTTGGTGCTGCTGCACTAACTATTTTCCCTTCAGGATCTAGTAAAATAAAACGAGGAATACTTTTAATATCATAACTTTTTAGAAAAGATGACTGCCAATCTTTGTCTGCTAATAATTGAATTCCACCTAATTCTTTTTCTTTAATCATGTTTTTCCATAAATCTCGATCTTTCAATTTATCTATTGAAATGCTAACAAATTGGATATTTTTATCTTTATAGTCTTCTTCTATTTGTTTTAAGTAAGGTATTTCAACTTTACATGGTCCACACCAAGTTGCCCAAACATCTATATAGGTATATTTTCCTTTTAAATCTGACAATGAAGTTGCTCCTCCCGCATAGTTTTCATAATTTTCAAACATAGGAGAATTATTACCTTTTTTTAGTTTTTGTAAGGTATTATAGCTATTTGTAATAGTTTCTTTAAATTTTTCATCTGAAGAAACTTTCATTAACTCTTGATAAAGCTTCTCGGCATCTGGATTCATTGGTGATACTTCAAAGGCTAAGCTTTTAATTAAAGAGTTTTTTATAAATTGATTATTAACACTATTTACTTCATTAATAAAAGCTAATCCATAAGAAATACTATCTCTTTTTGCGTTTGCTGACGCTTTAGAACTCAAATTAAATCCTACAACAGCCTTGTAATTTGGAATAGTTTTAAAAAGCTCTTCATTATTCATATCTAAATTTTCTAAAACATTTGGATATGAATCTGAAACTTTAAAATCTTTATTTTTTGTAAAATACCTATGAGCCACTTCATAACGCATAACATTAAAAATGTATGAATATTTAATTGCCGCTTGTTCTAGCTCTTTAAATTTGTCACCAATTTTAGCTGCTTGAAGTAAACTATCTTGTGATTTTTTTAATGCCTGTGTTTGTTTCAAGTATTCTGCTTCATCCAAAGCGTATAAGTTAGAAACACCTCCATTTTTTTCATTCTTTAAAAACTTTTGAACTAAATAATTATTTTCAGCACTTCCTTCACCAGTATAACTAATTGACTCGTCAAACTCAGCAGTATTTAAAGTTAAATTTAAGTCAAACCCGTTTTGCAAATAAATAGTTGCTTGTTCTTTTTGATCATAAAACCTATACAATCCATTTGCATCAAAAATTGTATCGTTAAAAACACCAGAATCAGATACTGCTATTTCTCTAACTTTTTCATTTGAACTGTTGATTATAGATAAAGTATTACTGTTTGGGTTTTCTATTTTACCCGATAATAAGGTGTAATTTACAGGCTCTGAAGCACAAGAAATAACAAGTAATGTAAGAGTGCCTAAAAGTATTTTTTTCATAGTAATTAATTAAAATGTTATTATTATTGCTAATATACATTTTAATTAAATTAAACCTAACATTTACAATTTATTAAACACAATAAAAAACTCTTTTAGTCTTCTTCGTATTCTTCATCTTCAAAATCATCCATATCTGGTTTTAATAAAAACTGAAAAACAGTTTTATCATCTAATTTCATAAAATCTTTATATAAGATTTCAACAACCTCATTTCTAGATTTATTAGCTTTTAATAAGTTATAAGCTTTTTCTGGAGCGTTTTTAATTGGTTCTTTCACTAAATTTTTACCCATTTGTAAGATTTCAGATTTTGGCAATCCGTTTTCTATAAACGGTTTTACATTAGCTACTACACTTACTGCAGCTCCTCTACAAATGTTCTCTTTGGTAAGTTTCATATCCGCTTGAGAAAAAAGTTGAGCTGAAATAACTAGAAAAGCAATAATTAATAAATTTTTCATTTTCATTTTTTAAGTTTTTAGTTGTGAACTAAAGTAATGATTTTAAATTTATTTTCTTGTAACCATCTATAAATTAACTCTAAACCAGTTTAATAATAATTTCTCCAACTCTTTTTGTTTATTTGAAAAACTATGATTTGTATCAAATTTTCTTAATTCAAAATTATAATTGATTTTCGCTAACTTTTCTGCAATCCAGTCTGCTTGATTTGTATTTACTCTTTTATCTTTTGTTCCCGATAAAATTAATAAGCTACTATTTTTATGAAGCTGATCATACCAGTACATTACTGATCGCTTTTTTAATTCCTCTTCCTTATTTTCTTTATAATCAGGAATTAACTTTGCACAAACCATGGTTTCCATTTTAGGTCTTTCTTTTATCAGCTCAAATAGATTAGTTGGTCCGTTTCCTACTACTGCTGTTTTTATTTTATTTGATTCTTTTAAACTTAAATATGTCATCATTCCTCCTCTTGACCAACCAAACATTCCTATTCTGTCTGGATCTGCTTTATTAATTTCTTTAGCGGTTTCTGTTAAACTCAAAACATCATTAACATCCTTTCCTCCAAATTCATCATCTTCTCGGTAGCAACTTGCTATCACAACATAACCTTCATCAACCAATTTTGAAGTAGCCATTAAAGCTATAAATAATGTTTTAACTTTTGCTTTTCTTCCTATTTCTTTATTCCCTCCTCTATTAAAAATAATCAGAGGAAATTTACCTTCTCTACTTGGCTCAGCTACAATTCCGTTAACAAGTTTATCATCACTTTTATAAGTTATTTCATAAAAATTGACATTATTTAGATGCTCAAAATCTTTTTTTAAGATATTATTTTCAGAGATTTTGTTCCATATAACGGGTATTTTTGAAACTTGAATAGGCTTTTTGGAAACTAATTTTCCGTTTTGAGCAAAAAGTGTGATAGATGTTAAAATAGTAATAAGTAAAATTTTAATTTTCATAGCATCGCAATTATAAGTTTAATATATAGTTGAGACGATATTGTGAAAATTTTGTTACAAGAAGTTTCTATTCCAGTTCTTTAACATCCACTTTAAAAAGAGCTTCAAAAATTGAAAAAATATCAGTTGCATCACTTTTTCTTACAGAAATAACATATTGACAATTCATTTCTAGTTGCTGTGAAATTATATCAAGGTTTTTCTCTTTTATGATTCGTTGTACCTTATTCATCATATCATACTCAAAAACCAATTGATAATGAACATCGATAGTTTTTTCTATAATTTCTGACGCTTCTAATGCCATTTGAGCAGAAGTTCTATACGCATTTATTAATCCTCCAACACCTAATTTTGTGCCACCAAAATAACGTACAGAAACTATTAAAACATTGGTAACATCAAACGACTGTATTTGGCCGTAAATTGGCATTCCAGCAGAATTACTTGGTTCACCATCATCATTGGCTCTAAACCTAATATTTTCGGTTCCTAATTGCCACGCATAACAATGATGACGAGCTGTATGATGCATTTTTTTAACAAGCTCTAACTTTTCTTTAACATCGTCTTCAGAAAAAACAGGAAAAGCATAACCGAAAAACTTACTATTTCTATCTTTAAATAACGTTTCTTCGGAGGCTTTTGTTATTGTTTTATAGGTATCTTTTATCTCACTCATTAAGCCAAAGCTACAATAATTATACTTACTATGGCGGTTACTATACCAATCCAATTTTTAGTAAGTAGTTTTTCTTTAAAAATTATTAGTCCAAAAAGTGTCGTTAATAACACAATACTCACATTATTAATAGTAAATAATGTTGAACTCTCTAAACCTTTAGTTTTTAACGCTTTTAATAAAAATGCAATTGAAAAGTAATTAGGAATACCTAAAACAATACCGCCAATTATGTTTTTAAACTCAAATGTTTCCTTTTTAATTAAAACAGCATACAAAACAATACATAAACCTATGCAAAAAGCAATTAAAAAAATCGATGCTGAAAAAATGGGTACTTCACCATTAGGTACAAAGGTGGTTTCAACATACTTTATGGAAGTATCAATTATTCCTGAACCTAAAAAAAGAAGTATTGGATATAATAAATAACTCTTTTGATTTGTAAGTTTTACTTCTTTCATAGAAGTTAAATAAACCGCTATCAAAGCCAATAACACTCCTAAAACCTTTACAAAATTTAAACTTTCATTATAAGCAAAAACACCAAATATAATAGGAATAACTACAGACATTTTACCTGAAACTGACGCTACTGACAATCCATTTTTTTGTGCTGTTAACGCCATAACATTAAAAACACTAATAAATAAAAAACCAAGTAAAACAGCACCTAAAAACCATGGCTGACTTGGTATTTGCTGAATCTCTACTGATGATTCTGACAAACTAAAGCCAATAGTAAAAGCAACTAAATAATTAGTAACAATTGCCTGTAAAGTATTAATTTTAAAAACATCAAAAAGCTTAAAAATTACAAAAAGACTACTTGAAATTAAAATACTAAGTATTAAATACAACATTACCGTTTAATTTTTATAAATGTGTAAGCTATCTCCTTCAATATCTATTGTTTCGCTACCTCTTTTAGGTAATAAAGGTGCTGCTATCCCTTCTTTAAAAACAGACTTTCCTTCAAAAACATAAGCCTCGTCCCATAAATTCTCATCTATAAAGGTTTGAATCGTTTTGGTACCTCCTTCAATTATTACTGATTGGATTTTATGCTTATGCAATACCTCACATATTTGCGATGCTAACGGCAATGAAAAATCAATTTTTTCAATTAGTAACTTTTCATTTTTTTCATCAGCAATTCTAATATTATTGTTATGAGTAATTAAAATTGTTGTGGCTTTAGCATCGAATACTGATAATGATTTTTTTAATTTTAAACTTTTATCTAAAACTACTCTAATTGGATTATGTCCATACCAACTTCTAACCGTAAGCGATGGATTATCTGCAATTACTGTATTTGTTCCAACTAAAATAGCATGTTCTTCGGAACGAAATTTATGCACCAATTGCTTAGAATATTCATTAGATATCCACACAGGTGAAACACTATCTTTATGATTTGGTGCTATAAAACCATCTTGTGTTTGAGCCCATTTTAAAATAACATGTGGCCTTTTTTTGTTTTGTACTGTAAAAAAACGTTTGTGATGATCAAAACATTCACTTTCTAAAACACCAACGGTAACATTACATCCTGCTTTTTTTAGTTTTTCTATACCTTTTCCTGCAACTAAACTATTGGTATCTATACAACCAATAACCACGTTTTTAATAGTGTGTTTAGCAATCAAATCAGCACAAGGTGGTGTTTTTCCAAAATGTGAACAAGGTTCTAACGTAACATAAATGGTTGATAGCGGTAATAAACTTTTGTCTTTAACCGTATTAATTGCATTTACTTCTGCATGTGGACCTCCGTATGGAGATGTAAAACCTTCACCTATAATTTTATCATTATAAACTACTACAGCCCCCACAGTTGGATTAGGTCTAGTAGTTCCTAAACCATTTTTTGCAAGCTGTAAACAACGCTGCATATATTTTTTATGATCCTTCAATTATAGCTTAATTTTAATTTCTTCGGTTTGATTAATAGGGTAAATGTTAGAATATCCAAATACTTTATACTTAATATCTCCTACAAATTGAACTTTAACCGACTTATTTAACAACGAGTTTAACAAACCTTCTAGAAAGTTTTGTTTATTATTTTCAAATACTTTTTTAGCTGGTACCACTACTTTTAGAGGCACAAAGAAGTTTTTTCTCGCAGGAACTTTAAATTCATCAGATGAAACTTGGGCTACCTCGGCTCCATTAATAATTACTTTAATTTCATCAGTAGCTATTTTACCACCGATATCATTTTCATTTTTAAAATATGCGTTTGCCTGAAGCCTAATAGTGTCGTTTTTATACGACAAGACTTTAATATCATCTACTTTTATAAAAACGGGTGGTTTTTTAACCGAACAACTCCAAGTAATTGTAAAAAGGAGCAAAAAATAAACTAATTTCTTCACTTGTTTTATCTACTTTTGAAAAACCAAAAGTACCATTTTTACACGTAACCTTTATGGAGCTAAAAGAATTCAGAAGTTTTTTTAACAATCAACTCAAAAACCTCTACCCTAAAACAGAAATAGATGCATTCTTTTTTAGAATTGTTGCTGAAAAACTAAATTTATCTGTTACTGATGTTTTTATGAAAGATTCTATTAAACTATCTGATAGTTTAGTTAATGAACTACAACAAATAACTAATAAATTACTACAAGAACAACCTATACAATATATTTTAGGAACTACTGAATTTTATGGACTTCAGTTTGACGTTAATGAACATGTGTTAATTCCTAGACCTGAAACTGAAGAATTAGTTAGTTGGGTTTTAGATCATATTAAAAACAATCTAACAATTAAAAATGTATTGGATATAGGAACAGGCTCTGGGTGTATTCCTATTAGCATTAAAAAAAACGCATCTGATACTAATGTTTCAGCTATAGACATTTCTGCAAAAGCATTAGAAACCGCTATAATAAATGCTAAAAATAATAATGTTTTAATTGATTTTATAGAAAAAGATATTCTTACATCCAAATCTTTACATCAAGATTATGATATAATCGTATCTAATCCGCCATATGTTAGAGAATTGGAAAAACAAGAAATTAAAAACAATGTTTTAGCAAACGAACCTCATTTAGCTTTATTTGTTTCTAATGAAAATCCGTTAGTTTTTTATAAGAAAATTGCTGATTTAGCGTTACAACACCTAACAAATAATGGTGTTTTGTTTTTAGAAATAAATCAATATCTTGGTCAAGAAACCGTTAACATGCTAAAAAACAAAGGTTTTAAAAACATAGAATTAAAAAAAGATCTTTTTGGAAACAACCGAATGATTAAAGCTTCAAAATAAACTAATCCTCACTTTTTATGGACGAAAATCTTCAAAATGAATTAGAAAAACTTCGCAAAGAAAACGAAAGTTTAAAAAGCAAAATTGATAATGTAAATAGCAAAGCAAGAAAAAAGCAAGAACGTACCAGAAACACTTTAGCATGGACCTGGAAAATGTTTACTGGTGCATCACTTCATAAAAATTTTAACCAATGGTTTACCGAGTTTCATAGTGAAAAAAAAGTATCAGCAGATACTTCTGCTTCATTATTAACCTCATTAGTAAGAAGGTTTGTTAGAGTTCGATTATTAAGTTTAATATTATTGTTATTCTCCTTAATTCCATCATTAGTATCCTTATATGTTTTAGTTAAGCAAAACGACTTAATCAGAACTCAAAATGCACTTGTTGAAAGCTCTAGAAAAAGTGGATACGGATTTCAACTTTCTAGTATTTTTGATGCTGTAGATAGAATATACAAAACAGATGCTAGTGGAAAAGTTTTAAATGACGGAGTGATTGCCAGAATAGTTGGTATTACAAGTAGCTTAAAACCTTATAAAATTCTAGAAGAAGATGGTTTATCTACCAAACTTTATAGTCCGGAGAGAACGCAATTATTATTGTACTTACTTAACGCTGATATTAGCACTAATTCATTAAAAAAAATATATGGTGTTGCAGATTTTTCACATTGTGATTTACGTAACACCAATTTATCTCAAAAATATTTGGTTGGTATAAATTTAGAAAACTCTAATTTAGAAAACTGTGAACTAAATAGTAGTAATTTAAATGATGCTAATTTAAAAAACGCGAATTTAAAAGCTATTCAATTCTCAAACGGTAAAGCTATTGAAGCTTTTTTTAACAATGCAGACTTAACCAATGCTAATATTACAAAAACAAACCTGACAGGTGCAGATTTTACCGAAGCCACTGTTAGAAATATAAATTTAAACCTATCAGTAACAAAAGAAACCAAAGGTTTATAAGCATAAAAAAAGCGGCTAAAGCCGCTTTTTTTTATATTCTAAATAGATAAATCTTACCAATCAAAAGAATAAATAACACCAATATTTAATCCAAATGATGAATATGGCGCTTGGATAGATTCAGTTTCAGGCTGACCTAATGTTGGATTATCAACATATGTTACTTCATCAGCAATTAATCCACCTATTTGTAATTGAGACTCTAAAGGTAACGTAGCTAAAACAGCACCTAATTGCTCAGCACTAATTTCTTGACCACCTAAATAAGCAGTGTAAGTATCTAATACAGATTTTTCTGCATCAACATTAATACCTTGGTATTCCATTTCAGCAAATACTTGCCATTTGTCAGCAACTTTAAACTTAACACCAAAAGCAGCATTAAATCCTAATGGAAAACTTCCTTTATTGTCTCTTTCAAAATCAATTTTTAAACCGCCTTGCTCTAAAGTACCAACAATATCAGTTCTTCCTCCTAATTTAGATAATAAACCTGCTCTTACATAAACGTTTTCAGATAAGTTTACAACACCTGCTAAAGAAATACCAAAAGCTCTTGCTCTACCAACAACATCTAAACCACCACCTTCAGCAATTTGTTGATCGTTACCATATAAATAACCAACTCCTAAATCTACACCAAAAGTTTTATTGAATAAGTACCCCATTCTTAAATGAGCCTGGTAACCATCACCATAACTTCCTTGTAAATCACCACCAGTTCTCAAAGTTTTTTGTGAAGCTGCTCCTGTTGCTCCAGCACTAAATGCCGCATAAAAATCTTGAGCACTTACACTTACTGTAGCTAATAAAAAAGCTCCAGCTAAAATAATTTTTTTCATTGTTTTTATTATGTTAAATTAATTATTGATTCGTCACGAAATTCGCAAATTTTATCAGTATTTTTGATAAAATTATGTAAAAAAATTACGCTTTTTTGAATACTAAAATTTTACAATCTGAGGTTCAGCAATTTATTATAGATAATATCTCTTCAAATATAACCAAACTAGCCTTAAAAGGCAGTCCTTTTAATGAAATATCTACACAAGAATTAATAAACCAAGTGGTTGCGAAGCAGAAATCAGTAAAAAAATTACCTACTTGGTTTCAAACCAAAAATATATACTATCCTCCTAAAATTTCGATAGAACAAACCTCTTCTGAAATTACAGCTAATTATAAGTCAAATATTGTTTCAGGAAATTCTCTTATTGACATTACAGGTGGTTTTGGTATTGATGCTTATTATTTTGCCAAGAATTTTACAGAGGTAACACATTGTGAAATTAATGAGGAGCTATCCAACATTGTTAATCATAATTTACAGCAACTAAAAGCTACTAACATAAAAACAATTGCTGGTAGTGGATTGGAACACCTTAAAAAAAATAATAAAACGTACGATTGTATATATATTGATCCTTCCAGAAGAGATGATATAAAAGGTAAAGTTTTTTTATTAAGTGACTGTTTGCCTAATGTACCTCAAAATTTAGATTTTCTATTTTCAAAATCACACATAATATTATTAAAGAACTCTCCTTTATTAGACATCAAAGCAACAATTAACGAATTAAAATTTGTAAAAGAAATTCATATCGTTGCTGTACAAAATGAAGTAAAAGAATTATTGTTTCTGTTACAAAAAGGATATGATAAACATATTTTCATCAAAACTATAAACCTAGGTAAAAACAATAATAATGAGGTTTTTAATTTTACTTTTGATGATGTATTGGAACCTAGCTATAGTGAGCCTCAAGAATATTTATATGAACCAAATGCAGCTATATTAAAATCTGGAGGATTTAATACTGTTTCTAACAAATTAAAAATAAACAAACTACACAAACACTCCCATTTATATACTTCTGTAGAGTTTAAAGACAACTTTCCTGGGAGGTCTTTTAAAATTATAGAAGTAACAAACTACAATAAAAAAGAATTAAGAAAAATAAGTAATGGTAAAGCAAATATTACCACTAGAAACTTTCCAAAAACTGTTGCACAAATAAGAAAAGAAACCAAAATAAAAGATGGCGGTGATTTGTTTATCTTTTTAACAACAGACATAAACAGTAAACTATGTGCAATAATTTGTAAAAAATATATTAATTAGTGTAATCTATACAATTACCCAAAAATCATCAACATTTGAATCTGTATATTTGAATGTTTTTAATTGCGGAAATGCATAAGTGTTTCAACTGGGGGGTAGAAACATTTTGTTTAAGCTTCGGAATTGTTTCCGAAGCTTTTTCTTTTTTAGTAAGTTTGTTATGTGCAATTCAACAACTACAATGCTATCAAAATAACAAATCATTCATCAAACAAAATTGATGATGCAATTGTTATTGAAGCTCCTTTACAAATAAACATTAATAACAAACCTTATACTGTAGTAATGAGAACTCCCGGAGACGATTTACAATTAAGTTTAGGTTTATTATATGCTGAAGATATTTATAAAAATTCTGAAACACCAAAACATATATTAACTGTTGAAGACGATTATGCGGGTGTTATTAATTTTAATATTGATCAGCAACTATTAGGAAAAGGATATTTAAATAAACGAACTTTATTATCTGTTTCTTCTTGCGGAATTTGTGGAAAAACAGAACTAGATCATATAGCAATAAAAGGCAATAAATTAGCCAATACATTTCGTTTAAATCAAAATTTAGTTTCTGGTTTATTTGCAAAAATGCAAAAGCATCAAGATACATTTAAAATTACTGGAGGAAGCCATGCTTGTGCTATTTTTAATACTGATAAAGATTTAGTAATTTTAAAAGAAGATATTGGAAGACATAATGCGGTTGATAAATGCATTGGTGAATTATTAACACAAAATCAGCTATCAGAAGCTCAAATTATGCTTGTTAGCGGAAGAGTTTCTTATGAAATAATATCTAAAGCATTTTTTGCAAAAATCTCTATCATTATTGCAGTTTCTGCATGTTCATCATTAGCTATAGATTATGCTAAAGAATTTGGAATCTGTCTTATTGGATTTAGCAGAAACCATAAAATGACCATTTACGCCAATCCACAATATATAAACTATGAGTACTAAAAAAACTAACGCACAACCACCCAACAAGTTAACAGGAATACAACTTACAGAGGTACCTCAAAAAGCTGTAGGAACCAAAGCAATTCAATCTGCTCTTTCACATGTTTTTGAGGAAACAGGAGTTTTAAAAGGTATTGGTTTATTAAAAAACTTAAATCAAACCTACGGGTTTGATTGTCCGGGTTGTGCATGGCCTGACCCTGATGAAAAAAGAGCTTTTTTAGCTGAATATTGTGAAAATGGGGCTAAAGCGGTTGCAGAAGAAGCTACAAAAAACAAAGTGTCACCTATGTTTTTTGCCACTCATTCTGTTGAAGAGCTTTCTTCATGGTCAGATTATGAAATTGGTAAAAGTGGAAGAATTACACATCCAATGGTATTAGAAGAAGGTGATACTCACTATAAAGAAATAAGTTGGGAAAAAGCTTTTAACTTAATTGCAAATCAACTTAATAAATTAAACTCACCAGACGAAGCTATTTTTTACACTTCAGGTAGAACGAGTAATGAAGCTGCATATTTATACCAACTATTTGTAAGACAATTTGGAACCAATAATTTACCAGACTGTTCTAATATGTGCCATGAAAGTAGTGGCGCTGCTTTATCTGAAACACTTGGTATTGGAAAAGGATCTGTAACTCTTGATGATTTTAATCACGCTGATTTAGTTATTGTTATGGGGCAAAACCCTGGTACTAATCACCCAAGAATGCTGACTGCATTGGGAGAAACTAAAAAGAATGGTGGAAAAATAATCACTGTAAATCCACTACCAGAAGTTGGATTAATGCGTTATGTAGATCCACAAAACCCATTAGAATGGTTTGGTAAAGGACAAGAACTAACCGATTTGTTTTTACAAGTTAAAATAAACGGTGATGTTGCCTTGCTTAAAATTATTTTAAAATTGATGAAAGCTAAAGAAGATGAAAATCCAGGCGCCGTTTTTAATCATCAATTTATTAATGAAAAAACACACGGACTTGGTGATTTTTTAAATGATTTAGATCAATATACAATTGAAGATTTATTACCTCAAACAGGATTAACTCTAGGTAAAATTGAAAAAGCTACAGAACTAATAATTAATAACGATAAAATTATTATTTGTTGGGCCATGGGTTTAACTCAACACAAAAATGCTGTAGACAATATTAGAGAAGTTGTTAATTTACTTCTTTTAAAAGGTAGTATTGGTAAAAAAGGGGCAGGAACTTGTCCTGTAAGAGGTCACTCTAATGTACAAGGAGATAGAACGGTTGGTATTTGGGAAAAACTGAAACCTGAATTTGGTGAAAAATTAGCTAAAGAATTTGATTTTACACCACCAACTAAAGAAGGTTATGACGTTGTTAACGCCATTGAAGCCATGTATCATAAAAAAGCAAAAGTTTTTATGGGAATGGGTGGTAATTTTGTTTCTGCAACACCAGATACAGAATATACAGCTTCTGCCCTACGCAATTGTGAATTAACAGTTCATGTCTCAACAAAACTAAACAGAAGTCATCTTATTCACGGTAAAACTGCATTAATACTCCCTTGTTTAGGAAGGTCTGAAAAAGATATTCAACAGTCTGGAGAACAATTTGTTTCTGTTGAAAACTCAATGGGAGTTGTTCATAGTTCTAACGGACATTTAACTCCATGCTCTAATCATTTATTGAGTGAGCCTGCAATAGTTGCTGGTATCGCTAAGGCAACACTTAATGGTTCTAAAGTAGATTGGGAAAAACTTATTTCTAATTATGATTTAATTAGAAACAAAATAGAAGCTACAATACCCGGTTTTGAAAATTACAATCAAAGAGTTAGATTAAAAGGAGGGTTTTATTTACCTAATAATGCTAGAGACAATAACTTTTCTCCAACATCAACTGGAAAAGCTAATTTTACTTTAAACAAACCCTCAGACATACATTTAAACGATAATGAATTTATGTTAATGACTGTTAGAACTCATGATCAATACAACACCACAATTTATGGTTTAAATGACAGGTATAGAGGTGTTTTAAATGAGCGCAGAGTTGTGTTTATGAATTCTGATGATATGCTAAAATTAGGGGTTAAAAAACTAGATAAAGTGAACCTTATTAGCAATTTTAATAATGAAAAAAGAGTAGCTAATGGTTTTATAGCACTACCTTACAGCATTCCAAAACAATGTATGGCAACCTATTTTCCTGAAGCTAATGTATTGGTAGCTATAAAAAATAAAGCAAAAATTAGTAATACACCAGCATCCAAAACTGTGGTTATTACAGTGGAAAAAATTGATAATTAAAAAAGATTTGTATTTTTAGCAACCGATAAACCCTTAAACCTAATTAAATATGCCTTTTTTAGACGAACAAGAGCTAGCTAATCTACGTCAAGAAATTGATGAAGCAAATGCAAAAAGTGAGAATTTAGAAAATGAACTTCAAGAAAAAGAAGAAAAGATTCTAGATGTAAAACATGCAGCAAGAAATCAAAATATTGTACTTAGTGTACTTTTGGGTGTAGCTGGTTGTTTAGCATATTACTTTTACGCTAATCAAACTGTATCTAATATAGATGTTGCTGAAGTTAAAAGAATGGAAGCAGAACGTGTTATTGACAGCTTATCTTCAGTGTATGCTGAAAATTCAAATTCTTCTGAAGAAGTTGCATCTTTTTCTGTAGAAGAAGGCGCTACAGAAATTAGTAATCAAATGGATGGAGAAACGATATACTCTGTTCAAATAGGTGTTTTTACCAAAAGAAAGCATCCCCTATTATCAGAAACCTTTTTAGGAACTGCTTCTAGAGGTAATTTGTTTAAATATTCTGTTGGATTATTTAAAACATTACCTGAAGCACAAAAATTTAGACAAGAATTAGTAAGCATTGGTTTTGAGGACGCCTTTGTGGCTTCGTACATTAACGGTGTTCGTCAACAGATTCATAATCCAAATTAATAAATACAACACATGATACAACGTTTATCATTAAAAGCACTCATAATTATTTCAATTATGAGTGTTTATTTTTTAAAAGCACAAAACACCCCAGTAAAAAACACAGAAAACGGCTTTGGTCAAATAGATTTTCTATCTATTAAAATGCCTAATAACGAAGTTAATATGGATTATGCGGGAATCCATTATAATTTAAAGTTAAACGACTGGAGCTATGCTGGTGTAGGATTTTATGGTTCAATAGGAGGCATTAGAGGAGGTTTTTTTACATTAGGTGTTAATGCGGGAATTCAATATCCTATTACAAATAATTTGTTTGTAGATACAGGAATCCACTTTGGTGGTGGAGGTGGTGCCGCTGCTCCTGATGGAGGTGGTGCTTTTATTTTACCTCATTTTAATTTAGGATATGATTTAAAAAAAGTGGCATTAACAGCTGGTTGGAGTTATGTTAATTTTTTTGATGGTGGTGCAATAAATAGTAATCAACTATATGTAGCTGCACAAATACCTTTATCATTTGATTTTACAAATTTTAATCAAAAAGAAAAAGAATTTAAAATTGCCGATTTAGAAAATACACAATGGAATAAAACTACCAATAGAGTATCATTACTTGTACATGCTAATAATTTAAAAGTAGAAAGTGATGCACCTTCTTTTGCAAACGGTACAACTTTAAAAGGAAAAACTATAAGACTCGCTGGGTTTGAATTAAATAGTTACCTTAACAAAAACTGGTTTTATTTTATAAAAGCTGATGGTGCATACCACGGTATTAAAGCTGGTTACATGGATATTATTTTGGGAGCTGGTTATCATTTTTCTATGAATAAAAACAGAACCAATATCTTAGCAAAGTTTGGTGCTGGTGCTGGAGGTGGCGGTGGAGTTGATACAAAAGGAGGTTTTTTAATTTATCCTGATCTTTCTATTGAGCAAAAGTTATTTGGCAATGTGTATGCTTCAGTAAACAAAGGATATTTAATGTCTCCTGATGCTCATTTTAAAGCATCAACGTTTGGTTTTGGATTAAAATATTATGTAGATAAAGAAGGTATAAATTCTGAAGAAAGAACTTATACTACTGCTAAATTTAAAGGTTTAGAAACTATTATAAAACAAGATTGGTATATGGATGCTGCTAGAGATGGTGGTTTTGAACAAGACATGCATCAAATATCTTTGCAAATTAACTTCTTCTTCAATAAACATATATACGGTGCAGGACAAACCTCATTTGCTAATTTTGGAGATGCAGGCGCTTATGCTGAAGGTATTGTTGGTTTAGGAATACAATCAAATTCTTTTTTGAATAATAAATTAAGTACTTATCTACAACTTTTAGGAGGAGCTGCAGGTGGAGGTGGAATTAGTACAGGACAGGGTTTGATTGTTAAACCAAGTACTGGATTAACGTATCATATCACTGATAAACTTAATATTAGAGCTGGTGTTGGATATGTAAAAGCTAGAGGAGGAAATTTAAGTAGCTGGTATGGTAATTTTGGTATAAGTTACAATGTTTCTTTTTTAAGTTCGAAATAAAAAAAGCTCCTATTAAGGAGCTTTTTTTAATATTCTTCTAAGGTCATATTATCTACCTTTTTATTTTCATCTAACTTAATAAGCATTATCATGGTTGCTTTTTCAAACTCTAAAGTATACCCTACTCCTTGTTCTCCTTCCATCCAATACTCATAAGATGTTATTTTACCCAAACTATCATGCATACCATCTAATTTAGCTTTCATAGCTTCAACAGGAAGTTTTGCTTGGTAAGAAGGCGATAATAATTCGAATATAGTAGTAGCTTCTTTATTATTGAATAGCTTTGTGACGTTTTCTACAACCGCTTCATAATCTTGTTCGGTTTGTGTAAAACTAAATTGAGAAATTAGAAAAAAGGCTACAATTAAAATCTTTGTTTTCATGGGATTAGGTTAAATTTATAAATTAATTAAAATTAATAGCCACCCAATGCAAAGATACTTCTCAAGTTAAAAAATCACAAAAATAATGATATAAAAAGCTGATAATGTGACATTATTATCATTAATCTAAATTAGGCAATACAAAATCATTTAAAATGCTTTTTTTGGCCATCATTTTTTCAATATTCTCAACAGTTCTTGGTGCTTCGCCAGATAAATTTACAGGACCATTTTTTGTAATTAAAATATCGTCTTCAATTCTAACTGCAATTCCCCACCATTTTTTATCACATGGGCTTCCTTCAGGAATATAAATACCAGGCTCAACTGTAATTACCATATTTTCTTTAAAAGCACCATAAGTTCCTGGGTCATGAACATCTAAACCAATGTGGTGAGATGTACCATGTGGAAAATAATTATGCTTTGCAGATGGTGAACTTATGATACCTAAAGCTGCTAAACCTTCATTAATGATATTTTTAGTTTCTTGACCTGGTTGCCAAAATTGATTTCCAGGTTTGCAAACCTCAATTCCAGCATCTTGAGCTTCTAATACTAACTCATAAATAGCTCTTTGTTCAGGTGAAAATTTACCATTTGCAGGTATCGTTCTTGTAACATCAGCTGTATAACCTCTATATTCCGCTCCTAGATCCATCAAAACTAAATCTTTACCAACTTTCGTTTTATTGTTTTCGATGTAATGTAGAATACAACCGTTGTTACCTGCTCCTACTATAGATGGATAACCTTCATATTCTGCTCCGTATTTTTTATAAACAAACTCATGAATTCCTTGAATTTCTGTTTCAGACATTTCTGGCTGCATGGCTTTCATTACTTCAATTTGACCAACCGCAGAAATTCTAATAGCTTTTGTTAATAATTTTAATTCCTCTGGCGTTTTTACCTCTCTCATTTCTGCTAATACCTCTGGAAGTAATTTAAAATCGATGTTAGACTCTCTTTTATTAAGTGATAGTTTAATTTTTTGTTTTAATTCTTTTCTTAAAATATCAGAATCTGCGCTTATGTATTCATTAATTAAAGGATCTTTTTTATACTCTGGATAAATTTCTAGACTTTTAGATAAATTTTTAGCCAATTCTTCTAATCTAGCGTCTGGCACATTGGCTATAGCTTTATGAATATATTGAACATTTGGGTTTTTAATTTTCATACTATGATAGCCCGATTTATTTTTAAAAGCATTTACCAAATCGTATGTTTCACCTTTATCTCTTGAATTGTTTCTGTAGTCATCAGAAAATTTTACAATATGTACGTTATCAAACTTTTTAAAATCTAAAGATTCCATAGTAAATTCCTCTGATGTTTTAGCCATTGTAAAACCTAATTCTTCTTTAGCTCCGGCTACTCCTAACCTTTTTCCATTCCACATTTCAGAACGTGGATCTCTTTTAGGTACATAAATAATTTCATTGTAAGAATTTCCGTTAGCATCTGTTTGGTTTTCTGAGAAAATTAAAACAACTGCATTAGGTTCTCTAAATCCTGTTAAATAATAAAAATTAGGATCTTGATGAAAAACATAATCAACATCATTAGCCCTATTTCTTAATGGATTTGCAAAAACTACGGCCACAGAATTTGAGGGCATTTTACTACGTAAAATTTCTCTTCTTTTTTTATGAAATTCTTTTGGTAAATAATCCGTTGGAGTTTGTGACTTTAATAAGTTGGTACAACTTATAGTTAATAATAACACTAATAATTTAAGCTTCATAGATTTTGACATTTCGTTATTTCTATCAAAAATAAATTTATTTATGATTAATACTTAGTAATTAACAAAAAATTAGAGTTTGTACACTTAAATATTGCAGATAAACAAAAAGAATTTCATCTATTTTCAATATTTTTGAACATCTAAAAAAACAAACAAACTATAATGAAAAATACTGCATTAACGCATATTCATGAAGCTTTAGGCGCTAAATTAGTTCCGTTTGCTGGTTATAATATGCCTGTACAATATGAAGGAGTTAACATTGAACACGAAACTGTTAGAAATGGTGTAGGTGTTTTTGATGTAAGCCATATGGGGGAATTCTTTTTAAAGGGTGAAAACGCTTTGGCTTTGATTCAAAAAATAACTACTAATGATGCCTCTAAACTTGTTCCTGGAAAAGCTCAGTACACATGTATGCCTAATGCTGATGGTGGTATTGTAGATGATTTAATAATTTACATGATTGCCGAAAACGAATATATGTTGGTGGTTAACGCCTCTAATATTGAAAAAGATTGGAACTGGATTTCACAACACAACGATTTAAACGTTGTTATGGAAAATCGTTCTGATAACTGGTCGTTACTAGCCATTCAGGGACCAAAGGCTGCTGAAGCAATGCAATCTTTAACCTCTGTAGATTTATCAACCATTAAATTCTACACTTTTGAAATTACAGAATTTGCTGGAATTCCCAACGTTGTTGTTTCTGCTACTGGTTACACTGGTTCTGGCGGATTTGAAGTATACGTTAAAAATGAAGATGTAGAACAACTTTGGAATAAAGTTTTTGAAGCTGGTAAAGATTGGAATATAAAACCAATTGGTTTGGCTGCTCGTGATACTCTTAGACTAGAAATGGGATACTGTTTGTATGGTAATGATATTGATGACACTACTTCTCCTATAGAAGCTGGTTTAGGTTGGATTACCAAGTTTTCTAAAGACTTTGTAAATGCAGAAGCTTTAAAAGAACAGAAAGAACAAGGTGTTTCTCGTAAACTTGTTGCTTTTGAGTTAACGGAAAGAGGTATTCCAAGAAAAGACTATGAAATAGTTGATAGTGAAGGAACTATTATTGGTAAAGTTACCTCAGGTACAATGAGTCCTAGTTTAAGCAAAGGTATTGGCTTAGGATATGTTACTATTGAAAACTCTAAATTAGACGCTGATATTTTTATTCAAATACGTAAAAAACAAATTCCTGCTAAAGTGGTAAAATTACCTTTTTATAAAGGATAATCTTTTACACATAATTCAGAATAATAAAAAACCTGCTTTATAGCAGGTTTTTGTTGTTAAAAAGCGATGGTTTTGCTCCTTTAATATCTTTATAAAATTGATAGAAATGATTAAAATCAGCTTGCATATCGTCCGTTAAATAATAAGGTTCCGATAATTCAACTTGTTTATTACCAAAATCAAAAGAAAACATTACAATAGGTACATTAGCTCCTTTTGCTATGTAATAAAATCCTGTTTTCCATTTTTCTACATATTGCCTAGTACCTTCTGGAGAAATTGCCAATCTAAATTCATCGTTTTCATTAAAAACATTTATAATAGCATCTACTAAGTTGGTACTTTTTTGTCGGTTAACAGGTGATCCTCCAAGCCATTTAAAAATAAATCCAAAAGGTGGTTTAAATAGTGATTTTTTTCCAACAAAATTTAACTTTTCACCAGTAGCAAATCGTACTAAAACACCAATCATAAAATCTTTCCATGATGTATGTGGTGCTCCAATTAAAACATACTTTTTTTCGTTTTTAGGAAAACTTCCTACTAATTTCCATCCTAAAATGGTTTTAAATATAAATTTTGAGAGTAATTTCATTTAAAAAGTGAAAATTTAAAGGTTGCCAATGATACATCTTTTTCATAAAACAATAACTTAAAATCTACTTTTATTCGTAGTTATTTGTAATTTACTACTTTAAATTAACAATTATGAAAAAAAGTATCTTTTTAACGCTATTTTTTATTAGTCTTTTCGCTACTTCTCAAAACTTACAACCAATCATAAATAATTATGGAAAAACGTTTACAGTAAAAAATGTTGATTTACTATTAAACACCAACAAAACTTATAAGGTTATTTTTGATGTTTATACGGATAGTAATAGTCCTAAAAAAATAAATAAACACATAGAAACTGTAGCCCGATTTTTAAATATGCATGCAGCACAAGGTGTACCTAAAGAAAATATGAAAATAGCGCTGGTTTTGCACGGTAAAGCAACCAAAAACACTTTGAATAATGAGTATTATTTAAAAGAATACAAAACTAAGAACCCTAATTTAAACTTAATGGATGCCTTACAAAAAGCAGGTGTAGAAATTTTTGTTTGCGGTCAATCATTTGAAGCTTATGGTTATAAAAGAAAACATTTAGCTACTAGTGTTCAATTATCACTTTCCGCATTAACAGCCTTAGTTGAATACCAATCAAACGGATATCAAATCATTAATTTTAATTAGTAATAGTTTAAAAAAATTCATTTTAAAACAATAATTTTACTTTTCAATTTTAATTCAATGAGTGAACAACTAATCTATTTATTATTAACAGGTTTTATTGGTACTATTTTAGGTTTTTTAATCGCCTATGTTATCCAAAAAAACAAAACTAACGAGGTAGAACGTGAAAAAGCATCGTTATTAGAACGAACTTCCATATTAGAAGAGCATAAAATTAATGCTGAGCAGATATCTGAAGAGCTAAAAACTTCTCTTCAAAATATACAATCGGAAAAAGATACTTTAAAAGAAAGAAATAATACCTTAACTGAGTATAAAGCCAATGCTGATAAAGCTCTAGAAGAGTTAAAACATGAATTAAAGTTTTTACAAACAGAAAAAGAAAGTTTAATAAAGGTAAATACTCGTCAAGATGTAGATTTAAAAAACTTACAATCTAAACTAGACGAACAAAAAAGTGAGGTAGAAAAATTACAAGATAAATTTACCAAAGAGTTTGAAAATCTCGCTAATAAAATTTTGGAAGAGAAATCAACAAAATTTACCTCTCAAAATAAAGAAAACATCAAAACTATTTTAGACCCTTTAGAGAAAAAAATAAAAGAGTTTGAAGATAAAGTAGATAAAACACATAAAGAAAGTATTGATTATCATTCTGCTTTAAGACAACAAATTGTTGGTTTAAAAGAACTGAACGCTCAAATGAGTAAAGAAACTTTAAACTTAACCAAAGCTTTAAAAGGAGATAGTAAAACACAAGGAAATTGGGGTGAATTAGTTTTAGAACGTGTTTTAGAAAAATCTGGTTTAGAAAAAGATAGAGAGTATTTTGTTCAGCAATCCTTTACTAATGATGAAGGTAAACGTATTATGCCTGATGTAGTTATACATTTACCTGATAATAAAAAAATGGTAGTAGATAGTAAAGTATCTTTAACTGCATATGAGCAATTTGTAAATACCGAAGATGATTCACAAAGAGAATTGTTTTTAAAAGAACATGTAAACTCTTTAAAACGACATGTAGAACAATTAAGTGAAAAGAAATATGAAGATATTTATAAAATTGAATCTCCAGATTTTGTTTTACTATTTGTTCCTATAGAACCTGCTTTTGCAGTCGCATTAAGTGAAGATAATACACTTTATAACAAAGCTTTTGAAAAAAATATAGTAATTGTTACGCCAACTACTCTATTAGCTACTTTACGTACAATAGACACCATGTGGAATAATGAAAAACAGCAAAGAAATGCTTTAGAAATTGCTCGCCAAGCAGGAGCACTATATGATAAATTTGATGGGTTATTAAAAGACTTAATCAATATTGGTAAAAAAATTGATGCCACAAAAACAGACTACTCTGCTGCAATGAACAAACTTGTAGAAGGAAGAGGAAACTTAATAACGAGTGTAGAAAAACTTAAAAAAATGGGAGCTAAAGCTAAAAAAGCACTACCCGAAAGTATTATACAAAGAGCTCAAGACGAGGATTAAAAAAGACATATGCTTAATGGAAAAGTTAAAAAGAGGTTATTTATTTGATTATAAAAATCAAACTTGGAAAGTAACCAATATTTATGAAATTAAATGGAACGATGGCTCAAAAACACTTGAATACCAAGTAAAAAATAAAAAAGGAGAAGTTCGTTACCTTATGTTAGAGTTTGTTCGTAAACAAAAAACAAGCTTTACATTTTGGGAAAAGATTGCAGACATCAATCAATTTCTAAAAACAATCTCTAAAACAGAATCTGACTTTGTTTCTATTGGTAGTGCAAAATTCCCAAAACAATTTCAGTACAAGAATGTAACTTATACTTTCGATGAAAGATGCGATGGTACATGTCATTATGATTATGAAACTGAACGCGTAAATTCTCTAGATTATACAAATGCTGACGATAGTAAATTCTTTGCTATTCAGTTATGGGATGACGAAATTGAAATTTCTACAGGAATAAGTATTTTAAAATCTCAAATCTCCAACATTCAAGAACGAACTTCCTTCATATCTAGCGATTCTGTTTGGGACTTTATAAGTAAATATTTTGTTGGTATAATATTTACTCTATTCTTATTAATGACCTTTTTGTTGAACAAATGTTCTAGTAATTCTTGGGATGGTAATAGAGATCCTAATGATTCCACAAAGGTTTACAGAAATAGTAATAATTATTACAGAGGAAGAAGTTCACGAGGATTTGGTAAATAAAAAATTATGGAAGAAAATACAATTACTTGGTTAACACATACAGTTACTTACATTACACTATTTTATATTTCGTTTGTAATTGCTAAATTATTCTTCAAGCTTAAGAATAGAAAAATTAATATTGAAAACGAACTTACAATAAAGGATAATGTAGCTTTTGCAGTAACAGCTACAGGCTATTTTATAGGAACTACCATTATATTTTTAGGTGTTCTACATGGAGAATCTCATGGTTTACTTACAGATGTTATTCTTATATTATTTTATAGTATTTTTGGAAATTTTTTATTGATTTTATCATCTATAATTAATGAAAAAATTGTCTTTGGAAAGAAGTTCAAATTTTACCGTGAAGTAATTCTTGATGAAAACGTTGGAACTGGATTTATTGAAGCTGCAAATTTTATAGGATCTGGATTAATTATTTTCGGGGCCATTTCTGGAAGGAATATAAATCTATTTCCAGAACATGGAGAATTAGGTCATTATACATCAGATTTTTTAAGCCTATTGTTTTTCTGGGCTCTTGGTCAAATCATCATCTTTACCTTCCTAAAAGTGTACAAAAAAGTTGTTTCCTATGATTTTATCAAAGAAATCCAAAAAGATAATAATGCCATAGGAATTGTATATGCTAGTATTCTAATATCTGTAGCTTTTTTGTATTCATTTGCCTCAAAAGGAGATATAGATTCATGGGAAACGACTCTTGAAGATATTGCTTACCATCTTGGTTTAGCTATAATTCTTTTACCGTTGTCTAGACTTTTTATTGAAAAAGTTATACTTCCAAAAAGTAATCTTACAAAAGAAATTGTAAATCAAGAAATCCCGAATAAAGGAGTAGCTTTACTTGAAGCATTTGCCTATATCGGAAGTGCAATAATCATTAGTTTCTGTATGTAAAATGGCATCAACCAAGCTTAAAAAACGAATTTTATTCCTTGCTCTTTTCGCAACCGGATTATCTGGAATTGTGGCTGAATATTGTTTTGCTACATTATCTACCTATTTCATTGGCGATTCTGTAAAACAATGGTCTATTATAATTTCATTGATGCTTTTTAGCATGGGATTAGGTAGCAGAATTACTAAATCGTTCGATGGAAATGTATTTAAACTGTTCATTTATACCGAATTTGCATTATCTATCTTGGTCTCGTTCTCTGCTGTTACAACTTATTATTTAGCTACTCAGGTTGAATATATTTCCATTTACATTTATTCAATGGCTATTCTAACGGGAATGCTAATAGGAATGGAATTACCTCTTGCTATGAGGCTTAATGAAGATTTTCAGTCTTTAAAATTAAACGTGGCTAATATCCTGGAAAAAGATTATTACGGAAGTTTAATTGGAGGGTTATTTTTTGTTTTTATTGGTTTACCCTATTTAGGCTTATCTCATACTCCATTTATACTTGGTTTCATCAATTTAATGGTTGCCATTTTACTACTCTTTATCTTTAAAAATAAACTCAAAAAGAAGGAGAAAAATACTTTATATAGTGCGGCTGGATTTATAATTACACTTTTAATTATCGGTACTATATTTTCTAATAAAATCATTCTTTACGGTGAACAAACAAAATATAAAGACAAAATTGTTTTTCAAGAACAATCGATATATCAAAAAATAGTAGTTACCAAATGGAAAAAGAATTACTGGCTGTATTTGAATGATAATTTACAATTTTCAACATTTGATGAACCATTATATCATGAAGTATTAGTTCATCCAATAATGCAAATTCTAAACAAGCCAAGGAACATACTTATTCTTGGTGGTGGTGATGGCTGTGCTGCTAGAGAACTTTTGAAATATCCATCTATCAACAAGATTACTTTGGTTGATTTGGACGAGAAATTAACAGATCTATTTGTTAATGAACCAGAACTAACTCAAATTAATAATAACTCATTAACGAATTCGAAAGTACAAATTATAAATACAGATGGTTTTAAATATGTAAGTGAAACTCAAGACTTTTTTGATTTAATAATTATTGACCTACCTGACCCAAGAAATGTAGAATTAGCGCGCTTATATTCTAAAGAATTTTATGAGTTATGTAGGTTAAAATTAACTCCAAATGGTGGTTTAATTACACAAGCAGGAAGTCCGTATTATACACCATATGCTTATAAATGCATAGAACAAACCATGAATCAGGCTAACTTTAGTGTTTTACCAATTCATAATCAAGTATTATCTATGGGCGAATGGGGTTGGATTTTAGGAACAAAAACAATGCTTTCAAAAAATGAAATGATTAATCGATTAGGAAACTTTGATGAAGCTTCAATTCCTACCAAATGGTTGAATACTTCAAGTATGCGTTTAATTACATCATTTGGAAAGGATTTTTACAGTAAAACTAAGTTAGATTCACTTGAAACGAATCAAATCAGTAATCCTGTATTATATCATTATTATAACAAAGGAAACTGGGACATTTATTAATTATGAAAAGAAAAGAAGAATATATAGCCTTAGATGCACAAATGTTTCATTTTGATCTATGGATTAATCAATCAAATCCTGAAGAATTAAAAACAGAAATTGCTTTAATACTAGAAAAAAGTAAGTTTACTATCGTAAATTTTATTGAACATCATTTTCCTATAAAAGGTTATACAGCTGTTTGGCTTTTAGCAGAAAGTCATCTTGCAATTCATACGTTTCCAGATTCTAAAAAGACATATTTACAAATAAGCAGTTGTAATAAAGATAAACTTCAAAAACTAACTACTCTGCTGCAATGAACAAACTTGTAGAAGGAAGAGGAAACTTAATAACGAGTGTAGAAAAACTTAAAAAAATGGGAGCTAAAGCTAAAAAAGCACTACCCGAAAGTATTATACAAAGAGCTCAAGACGAGGATTAATAATAAGCACTTCTTAACCGAAGTGCTTTTTATTATCATCTTTTGCACATCAAAACAGATCATTATCAAATAGTTATCAACACGAAAACGATGTAGTTACTTCTTATCTTTTTTAAACTAAGGAATTATCAATAAATTAGATAAAAATTATTAATAATTCATTTTTTTATTAATAAAAAACAGAAGTATACAATTTTCACCCCCGAAATCAATGTAACTTCAATTCATTAAGCTTTAACCAAAAACAACTTAATTATGATGAAGCAATGCCTAAAAAAATTGCTCTTATCTTTATTGTTTATCAATGCAATAAATATAAGTGCACAAGACGAAGATGTACTATTTCAAGCGTTTGATTGGAATGTGCAAAATCAACCAACTGGTCAAACTTGGTTTAATGTAGTAACTCAGAATAGTTCCGAAATCAGTAATGCTGGTTTTGACATGATTTGGCTTCCACCCGTAAGTGATTCTGGAGCACCACAAGGCTACTTACCAAGAGAACTTTATAATTTTAACAGTGCATACGGTACAGAAAGTCAACTTAGAAATTTAATTAATACCTATCACAACTTAGATGTTAAAGTTATAGGAGATATTGTTATTAATCATCGTGTAGGTACAAACGATGCTGTAACTTTTACAAACCCATCTTGGCCAACAACTTTTATTACCGCAGATGATGAAGGTAGAAACTTTGTTAATTATCCTGTAGAATTTAGTATAAATGGCGATTATTTTCCTGGAACAGCCTTGAAAGCTGATGGATCTAACGGAACTTATGGACCAGCAAGAGATTTAGATCATTACAACCCAGCTGTTCGTCAAGAAATTAAAAATTGGATGAACTTCTTAAAAAACGATCTTGGTTTTGATGGCTGGAGATATGATTTTGTTCATGGTTATGATCCTATATTCAACAAAGAGTATAATGATGCTACAAATCCGTACTTTGCTGTAGGTGAACTATTAGAAAGTAGTAGAGTTCAAACAAATAATTGGATAAATTTTACTCAACAATCATCTTCAGCTTTTGATTTTAATACTAAAGTTACGCTACAAAACGCATTAAGAGACAACAATTTATCATATTTAAGAGATGGTAATGGAAAACCTTCTGGTATGATAGGAATTAATCCTACTAAATCTGTTACCTTTTTAGATAATCACGATACAGGAGCAGCGCAACAATGCTGCGGATCTGGTTATGTTTTTCCAAGTGATGAAAACAATCTTAGAAAAGGTTATGCCTACATTTTAACACATCCTGGAAACCCAATGGTATTTTGGACACATTATTTTGATGCTCCAACAGGTGTTAAAAATGCTATAAAAGATTTAATTAGTATTCGAAAAGAAGCTAGAGTTTTTGCAGGTTCAACCATAAATATAGCAGAAGCCAGAAACGATTTGTATGCGGCTTACATAGATGGTAGAAACGGTACTATTGCAATGAAACTAGGCCGTGGAAACTGGTCTCCTAATGGTAATAATTGGGTTTTAAGAACATCAGGAAATGATTATGCTGTTTGGACACAAGGGGGAACTCCTCCACCATCAGAAGAAATTACATTTCGTTTTAAAAAACCTAATAATTGGAATACAAATATTAATGCCTATTTTTTTGATTCAGCTAGTAATAGTACAATATCAGGAACTTCTGAATGGCCAGGACAAACTATGACCAGAATTTCAGGAACCCCTTGGTATGAATATACTTTAAACGTTCCAGTTGGGACATCAACTAATAACATAAGGTTGATTTTTAATGATGGTAATAATCAAACAGATGATTTAAGAAGAGGTTCTGACGGATGGTATGATATGGGAGTATGGTCAAATTCATGTCCGTCTAACTGTACAAACACTCCTCCATCTAATTCAACAGTAACTTTTAACTTTTTAAGAACTTCTTCTTGGGGTAATACAGCAAATGTTTATTTATATGATAAAAATACAAACACTACACTTACTGGATCTTCTAACTGGCCTGGAGAAAAAATGAATAATAATTCAAATTGGTCTAACATTACTTTTGATCTTCCAAATGGAGTTTCACCAAATAATATTGGTGTAGTATTTAATAACGGTAACGGACAACAAACAGTTGATTTAAGCAGAGGAACTGATGGATGGTTTAGAATTACTGATCAAACTAATGGTAAATATACAGGAATATGGACCCAAGATTGTCCTACTAATTGTAACAGCTCAAAAAATGATGTTATAACACCTAAAAGCAATACTAATAAACACTTTTACCTTGCACCTAACCCTATTATATCAAATGCTAACCTTTATATCAGCACAGATAAAAAAGGAACTTTAAAAGTGAGTTTAACTAATATTTTAGGACAAACATCAGTTATTGTTAACGAAAAAAAACAATCTGGGCTTCACAAGATACCTCTATCTGATTCTGATTTCTCAAATAAAGGTTTATTTATTATTAATGTAACGTTAGATGATATTCAAATAGCATCACCTTTAAAAATTATTAAACAATAAAATAAAAACCCCGATTGAATAATCAATCGGGGTTTTCTTATTATAAGTTAGAATTTACATTACAAATAACTTTCTGAAGTGCATTAAATCATACACTTTCTCTCCTATTTCATATAATTTATCTTCATTTTCTGCATTCTGAATAGCTTCGTCTATTAAATCTACAATCGTAACCATATCTTCTTCAACCAAACCTCTTGTTGTTATAGCTGGTGTTCCAATACGAATACCAGAGGTTACAAAAGGTGATTCAGTATCAAATGGCACCATGTTTTTATTTACAGTAATATCTGCCTTACCTAAAGCAATTTCAGCATCTTTTCCTGTAATATTTTTGTTACGTAGGTCAATTAACATCATATGATTATCGGTTCCTCCAGAAATAATATGATACCCTTTATCAACAAATGCTGCCGCCATAGCTTTTGCATTTTCTCTTACCTGAATTTGATACTCTAAAAACTCATCAGATAAAGCTTCACCAAAAGCAACCGCTTTAGCACCTATAACATGCTCTAATGGCCCACCTTGGTTTCCTGGAAAAACTCCGGAATTTAATAAAGTAGACATCATTTTTAGTTTACCATTCTTTAATTTTAATCCAAATGGGTTTTCAAAATCTTTACCCATCATAATCATACCACCGCGAGGTCCTCTTAATGTTTTATGAGTTGTTGTAGTTACGATATGACAATGAGGTAACGGATCATTTAATATTCCTTTGGCAATCAAGCCTGCTGGATGAGAAATATCTGCCATTAAAATAGCTCCAACGCTGTCTGCAATCTCGCGAAAACGTTTAAAATCCATATCTCTAGAGTACGCAGAAGCACCAGCAATTATTAATTTTGGTTGATGTTCTTTTGCTTGCTTTTCTAAATGATCATAATCTATATAACCAGTTTCTTTATCTACCCCGTAAAATACAGGATTGTATAATTTTCCAGAAAAATTTACTGGTGATCCATGAGTTAAATGACCTCCATGAGCTAAATCAAAACCTAAAATAGTATCTCCTGGTTGTAAACAAGCTGCAAAAACAGCTGTGTTTGCCTGACTTCCAGAATGAGGTTGTACATTAACATATTCTGCATTAAATAACTCTTTTGCTCTATCTATTGCTATTTGCTCTATAACATCTACTACTTCACATCCTCCGTAATAACGTTTACCTGGGTAACCTTCTGCATATTTATTAGTTAAAACAGATCCTTGCGCTTGCATAACCTGTTCGCTTACAAAGTTTTCAGAAGCAATAAGCTCTAAACCGTTTGTTTGTCTTTCTTTCTCTTCTTGAATTAAATCAAAAATTAAATGATCTTGTTGCATTGTTGTTGGTTTTGTCCCAAATATTACTCTGGGTTATTAAATTTATCTGAATTATCTTCTCTAAAAGAACTAGGTAAAATTGTGGGAATCAATTTTATAAGCAAAGGTAACAAAAGTGCCCCTCCTGGTAACATAAAAACTGTAAAAGCTGGAATACCTTTACAAATATCTAATGTTTGTTCTTTTACCTTTTTCTTTTCTTCATCTGTTAGTGAGGTAGTAATAGATTTTTTTAGCAAAAAAATTAATTCTTTACTTTCTTGAAGCTCTTGTAAAAACCGAGCTTTATTTTTTTGTAGTAATAATTTTATTTCCTCTACAGATGTCATTATAATTTACGACGTTGTTTTTCGGTTTTTATCAAAACTAATTCTCTTGATGTTTGCCCTTCTACAGAAGTGTTTTCTTCAGCTCTTCTAATTAAATACGGCATAACATCTCTAACAGGTCCAAAAGGAACATATTTTGCAACGTTATAGCCATCTTCAGCTAAATTAAAACTAATATGATCACTCATACCATAAAGTTGACCAAACCACATTCTAATATCGTCTTTTGCAATGTTGTATTGCTTGGCTAATTGCATTAATAAAAATGAACTTTCTTCATTATGAGTTCCTGCAAAAATTGCCATATTTTTATGTTCCATCATGTAACGAATTGCCTCGTTATAATTTTGATCTGTAGTGTATTTGTCTTTACAAATTGGTGATGGATATCCTTTTTCCTCTGCTCTAGCTCTTTCTTTTTCCATGTAAGCACCACGAACAACCTTCATACCAATATGAAAACCTTTTTGATAAGCTTTTTGATGAAGTTCTTTTAAATACTCCATTCTATCATGACGATACATTTGTAGCGTATTAAAAACAATAGCTTTGTCTTTATTGTAAGTAGCCATCAATTCTTCAACTAAATCATCAGCTGCATCTTGCATCCAGCTTTCTTCGGCATCAATTAGTAACGGAACATCTTTGTCTTTAGCCAATTTACAAACTTTGTGAAAACGGTCTTTTACGCGTTGCCACTCTGCTTGTTCTTTTTCTGTTAACTCTTTACCTTCTCCTATTTTTTGATATAAAGCAAAGCGACCAAAACCTGTTGGTTTGAATACAGCAAATGGAATTGATTTTTTTTCTTCGGAAAATTGAACAATTTTTATAATTTTTTCTAAAGCTTCATCAAAACTAGCTTCTTCTTCTTTTCCTTCTACAGAATAGTCTAAAACACTGCATACATTACCTTCTTCATACATTTTTTCAATCTTAGGTAAACAGTCTTCTTCGGTAACACCACCACAAAAGTGATCAAAAACCGTAGATCGGATTAAACCCTCTACGGGCAAATGCGCTTTTAATGCAAAATTAGTAACTGCAGTACCAATTTTAACCATTGGCTGACTTTGAATTAATCGGAACAAAAAATAAGCTCTTTCTAACTCAGAATCAGACTTTAATTTAAAAGCTATTTCAGTATTTTCAAAAAGATTCATTGAATGTTAATTTCAAATTTCAATATAGCCAACAAATATAAGTTTAGCGGTTTAAATATTTTAATAATTTCTATTTATTTTCGCTTAAATTTTTAGCAAATGAAAACAATACAAGCAGCAACTTATCCTGTTCATTTTTACGATGAAGCTTACCAAAAACTAACCGATTTTGTTACTAGTAAAAATTACTCATCAATCTTTTTATTGGTTGATGATAATACATTGGATTGTTGCTATCCAAGATTTATGCAAAATTTTGCCACCAATAATAGCATGGAAGTTATACAAATTGATGCCGGTGAAGAATTTAAAAACTTAGAAACTTGTGTTGGTGTTTGGAATGCAATGACAGAATTAGGTGCCGATAGAAAAAGTTTGCTAATCACTTTGGGAGGTGGAGTAATTACTGATTTAGGTGGTTTTGTTGCTTCTACTTTTAAACGAGGAATTGATTTTATTAATATTCCTACCACTTTATTATCTATGGTTGACGCTTCTGTTGGAGGAAAAACAGGTATTGATTTAGGAGTTCTAAAAAATCAAATTGGTTTATTTGCTAATCCTGAAATGGTAATTGTAGATCCTGAATATTTACATACATTATCTGCCAGAGAAATTAGATCCGGAACCGCTGAAATCATTAAATACGGATTAACTTTTGATATTAAACTATTTAATGAAATAAACAACAATAAAAAACTGGATATCAAGGATTTGATTTACGAATCGGTTAAGATAAAAAACAATGTTGTTTTAGAGGATCCTACTGAAAAAAATATTCGAAAAGTTTTAAATTTTGGTCATACAATTGGTCATGCTATTGAGAGTTATTTTTTAGATAGTTCTGAAAAAGAAAGCTTAACACATGGTGAGGCAATTGCTATTGGAATGGTATGTGAAAGTTACTTATCTAACGTCATATTAAATATGCCGATGGAACATGTAACCTTTGTAAAAAATGCTATTCTAGAAATTTATGGAAAAATTGATTTTACTTCAGATGATTATTCATCAATCATGGAGTATTTAAAACATGATAAAAAGAATGTTAACGGTGAGGTTAACTTTGTTTTATTAAACGATTATGAAAACTTTCAATTAGATTGTAGGGCTACTCCTAATGAAATTATAGACAGCTTAAACTATTATTTAGCATAACAACTTTCATATAGTTTTTCATATTGAGGTAAAATAGTTTCTAAAGAAAAAACTTTTGTTCTTTTTAGTGCATTTGCCTTAAATTGGTTTAAAATGCTGTCATCTTTTAATAGACTGATAGCATTTTTTGCCATATCATCTATATCACCTAGTTCACTTAAATATCCTGTTTCTCCATGAATATTAACCTCAGGTAATCCTCCCCTATTAGATGAAATTACAGCTGTACTAGCCGCCATAGCCTCTAATGCTGCTAAACCAAAACTTTCTGTAGCAGATGGTAATAAAAAGACATCTGAATAACATAAAATTTTTGCTACTTCATTACTATTACCTAAAAATAAAACTTTGTCTTTAATATCAAGCTCTTTAACAAGGTTTTCAGCCTTTTTTCTGTCTGGTCCATCGCCCACCATTAATAACTTTGAAGGAATTTCTTTTTGTACTTCATAAAACACTTTAACAACGTCTTCCGCTCTTTTAACTGGTCTGAAATTACTAACATGAGTTAATACTCTTTCATTTGGCTTTGCTAGTGCTGCTCTTTGGCATCCTTCATGTTGTTGAATATTATACTTAGAAGCATCTATAAAGTTGTAAACAACATCAATATCATTTTCAATAGTAAATAAACGTAAAGTGTCTTTTCGTAAACTCTCTGAAACTGCTGTAACCACATCTGATTTATTAATACTGAATTCAACCGCCGTTTTATAAGTTGGATGACTTCCAACAAGAGTTATATCTGTACCATGTAATGTTGTTACTACACGAATGTTAATTCCTTTTTCTGCTAACATTTTTTTAGCCATATAAGCTGCATAGGCATGCGGAATTGCATAATGAACGTGTAAAACATCTAGCTGATATTTTCTTACCACTTCAACCATTTTGCTTGATAAGGCTAATTCATAAGGTTGGTATTGAAAAAGCGGGTATTCTTCTAAAACTACTTCATGAAAATGTAAATTGTGAGAAATAAAATCTAACCTAACAGGTTGGTTATAAGTAATAAAGTGTACTTCATGACCTTTATCTGCCAAAGCCATTCCTAATTCTGTAGCTACTACTCCACTACCTCCAAATGTTGGGTAACAAACAATCCCTATTTTCATGTATTTTGATTTTGATATAAGCTTAGTCGTAAAAAAATTATACTCCTAAAAAATAAACGCTATTACTTTCGTAACAGCGTTATTATAATTTTATTTTGATTATTAGTAATCACCTAAAGTTGCAGGGTTTTGTTCTAATGCACTAGCTAATTGCTCATCATTAGGTGCTTTTCCATGCCAAGCATGTGTATGCATCATAAAGTCAACTCCATTACCCATTTCTGTGTATAATAAAACACATACTGGCTTGCCTTTACCTGATCTTTGTTTAGCTTCTGCTAAACCAGCTAAAACAGCCTCTACATTATTTCCTTCTTTAACTTCTAAAACATCCCAACCAAAAGCTTCAAACTTTTGTTTTAGGCTACCCATTGCTAAAACTTCATCGGTTGTTCCGTCAATTTGTTTTTCATTAACATCAACAGTAGATATTAAGTTATCAACTTTTTTGGCAGCAGCATACATAGCAGCTTCCCAAATTTGACCTTCTTGTAATTCACCATCTCCATGTAATGAATATACCAATTTATCATCATTATTAAGCTTTTTAGCTTCGGCAGCACCAATAGCCACACTCATCCCTTGCCCTAAAGATCCAGAGGCAATTCTGATACCTGGTAAATCTTCATGAGTAGTTGGGTGACCTTGTAAACGAGAATCTAACTTTCTAAATGTTGCTAATTCTTCAACAGGAAAGAAACCACTACGTGCTAATGTACTGTAATAAACTGGTGAAATATGCCCGTTTGATAAAAAGAATAAATCTTCATTTTTACCATCCATCGTAAATTCTGTAGAATAATCCATTACCTCTTGGTACAAACAAGTAAAAAACTCGGCGCAACCTAAAGAACCTCCAGGGTGTCCAGAATTAACGGCATGAACCATTCGTAAGATATCTCTACGAACTTGTTGTGTAAAATCTTGTAATTGTTGTGTTGTTGGCATTTTATGTTTTGTTTATGCGAGCAAATGTACAAAATCAACTTAGAGAATTAAAAAAAACTTAAACTTTATAAAGTATTGTTAATTTGGTTTTTATTAACAACCTTTTTTAGACGACTGCTATAGTATTGTACTGACAATTAATTACATAAAACTATGAAAAAACTATTACTTTTTAGCTTGTTGGTATCTGCATCTATTTCGGCTCAAAACTTTTCTACAAAAAAAACAAATCAACAATCTGAACAAACAACTTATCAATATAAACCTATTACTACCAAACATAAAAAAACATCAGAAATACTACCATTTGTTAATATTAGTAACGAAAAAAGAGGAATTTTTAGAGTGACTAATGATCATGGAGAAATTGAATTCCCATATTTAGAAACACATTTAAACGATACTATAACTTTTAGCGGTATTGATATAGAAACTTTTAAAGTACCACTTAAACGTCTTAAAAACACTGTATATATTGACCCTATTTTTAATACCTTAGATGAAGTAATAATTGCAGGAAAAAGAAGTCCTGAATCTGTACTATTGGAGACTATTAAAAAAATTAAAAAGAATCACCCTACAAGTCTTCATAATTACAAACGATATAGTAAAGTTACATCTAATGACAACTTTAAAACTTTTTTTGAATTAGAATTACTAGCGAATGAATGTAATTTAGGGTATCATCAAGATTATATTTCTACGCTTGCACTAGATAAATTACATTGGATTGTTGAGCCTAAAAAGAATCATTTTCAATACACCTCTCAACTTTTTGCTTTTAGAGAAAACCCTATACAATACGCTAATATTTTACATAAAAGAAAACATAAAAAGTTTGAAATATCATATGTAACCTCAGATTCTGAAAAGAATGATGAGTACTACATTATTGCATTTAAAACTGATAAAAAAAATTGGAACTTTACTAATAAAACATATCCAACTTCATACTTTGGAACTGTATTTATTAGGAAAAAAGATTTTTCTATAGCTAAAGTTGTCGAAAAATGGGAAACAATGCTTACGGGTAACGAAATGGATTTATTTACCAACAGTAAAAAAATATCAAAGAAATTATCATCAATATTAATTAAAGATGAAAAAACTGCGCTATTTAACACAAAAATCGACGGTAAATACTATGCTAGCACTTTTGTAAATAAGACTTTTAAAAATTATCATTACAACAGTGGAAAAAAAATAAATAGAAATTTTATTGTTAAAAGTAGGCTTTTTGATCATGAACTTGAAAATGTAAAAGAAATTCCTTTTGAACAATATGAGAATGAAAAAATTGAAACAGCTTTAAAAAACAAAGAAACACCGGAATCATTTTGGAAGCAATTTTCTGAATATTAATAGAAAAACAAAAGACCAATAAAATTGGTCTTTTGTTTTTTCTTAGTCATTAATTTTCCCACCGAAGCAATTTAAACAATTTTGATACTCTTTTTCGTTGTTCAAATAAATAACTATTCCTCTTTTCACACAACACATTATACCCAACATTCATGAAAACAAGGTTATAAAAAATATGTATGACGCTAAAAATCAGACAAAAAACCACTTTAGTTTTTTTGTAAAAAAACACTAGTTTTGTGCCTTTACTTTTAAAATAATTGATGAAACCCTATTCTTTTTACATATTAAACTTGTTATTTTTTATCTTTTTTAAAATTACTTATTCTCAAAATGATATAAAAAAAGACTCTCTTATAAAACTAAGTTATGATGAATTATCAAATGGGTTTTATGATAATTATGGAACATCAGGAAATGGAAAAAAATTTGCCTTAGCTTATATTAAAAAAAGTATAGCTGATAAAGATACCCTTAAAATTTATTACGGAAATAAATTTTTGTCATTACAAACAAATAATGATGTCTTTATTAATAAAGCAGGAAATTTAGCAATTGATTTTTTTGAGAAAACAAAGAATAAGAAAATAGCAATTAACATACTTCTCGATAGATCGGAATATTTTTTACAAAAAAATAAAACAAGTAAATCTTTACTTGATGCTTTAAAGGCTAAAAAGATACTGAGTAAATATAAAAATGATAGTTTAGAAGCATTAACTAAAATTTATATAGCATTTTGTAAAAGTGATATAGGAAAAGAAAATGAAGCCTTACAATTAATGAAAAGTGCTAATAAATATATATTAAGATGTAACAACTTCCATAAAAATAATCTTTTTGCTTCATTACAAATTAATATACCTTTGAGATATATGAAGTTGAAACAATATGACTCTGCTCACATATACAATAACAAAGCTTATAATTTATTTAAAAAGATTGACTATAGTGTTTTCATCAATATAATAAGTTTTATTAGAGCAAAAATAAACTATGAATCTAAAAATTTTCATAAAACGATTATTGACTTAAATAGTTCTATTAAAAATATAAAAGCAGATAAAAACTATAAAAATTTAATTGATGCTTATTGTATGCTAGGTTACAGTCATAATAAAACAAATAACAAATTAGCTTCATTAAAATTTAATTTACTAGCAGATTCTTTACATAATATTTACAAAATTAATAACCCTAAGTTAGAAAGTGTATTTAACTCTTTAATTATATATTATAAAAATAAAAAAAACTTAAAAAAACAATTATACTATACCAATAAACTAATTAAATTTAAAGAAACAGATTATTTGAATGTCCAACAAATAACTAAAAATCTCTCTGAAAACTACGACAAACCTAAACTCATTGAAGAACGAAATAAAATTGTAGCAAAACTTAAACAAGAAGCACTATTTAATAAACTTTGGTATGCTATTTCAATATTAATAGTAATTAGCGTTCTATTATATCAAATCTATAGAAAGAAAAAATATAAAAAACAGTTCTTAAAAATTGTAAATCAAGAAAAATTAGCTCAAACCGAAAATATTAAAAACTCTTCAACATCCCTTTCTGAAGAAATTGTTCAAGATTTATCTCAAAAGTTAATTGAATTTGAAAAAAATAATTCTTTTTTAAATAAGAACCTCAATTTAAAATCATTAGCGGATGATTTTAATACTAATTCTAATTATTTATCTAAAGTAATTAATCAAACTAAAAATCAGTCATTTAGCAACTATGTAAATCAATTACGAATTTCTTATGCTGTAAATCAATTAAAAAAAGATACTCTTTTACGAAAATACACCATTAAAGCCATTGCTTCTGAAGTAGGTTTTAAAAATCCTGAATCATTCTCAAAAGCTTTTTATAAGTTTACCAATTTAAAACCTTCTTATTTTATTAAACAATTAAATGAAAAATCTTAAGTTTTCTGTTTTTTCTTTTTTGCGGCTGGAAATAATACATTGTTTAAAATCAAACGATAACCTGGGGAAGTTGGATGTAAATCTAACTCTGTTTTAGGGTCTCCGACTCTATGCTGATAATCTTCAGGATCGTGACCACCGTAAAAAGTAAACATTCCTTTTCCTTTGGTTCCATGAATATATCTGGCTTCACCGTTAGTTTTATTTTCACCTAAAATCATAACTGTTGATTTTATATGTTTGCTATCAAAAGAAGTAGTTTGTCCCATAAATCCTTTTACAACTTGTGTATGATTTTGACAAAGCATGGTTGGAACTTGATCCCATTTGGCAGAAAAATCATTCAATACAAAATAGTCAGATTCTTTTTGAATTCTTCTTTTACGAGTCATATCAATACTCGAAAATTCATAAGTAGTAGGATTTCTAATCAATTCAAAATCTGTAAACGCAAAAGAATTTGTAAAGTTTAATTTAGACTGATAATTAACCTCCGATGCATCACCATCAAACATCGCTTCACAAATATCTACACCATCGGCAGATAATGCAATATCAAAACTATCTGTTGCCGAACACATAGCAAACATAAATCCACCACCAACAACATAATCTCTAATCTTTTTGGCTACATCTCTTTTTTCTTCAGATACTTTAGCATAACCTAACTTTTTAGCCAATGCTTCAGCATCCTTTTTTTGTTGAATATACCAAGGCGCAGTTCTAAAAGAACCGTAAAACCTTCCATACTGACCAGTAAAATCCTCATGATGCAAATGCAACCATTCGTAAAGAATTAATTTATCATTTAATACCTCTTCGTCATAAATAACGTCAAAAGGAATTTCTGCATAAGTAAGTACCATGGTAACAGCGTCATCCCAAGGCATCTTATCTTTTGGTGAATAGACTGCTATTTTAGGTGCTTTTTCTAGAGTTACAGCTTCTTGATTTTTAGAGGGTGATGAAATTTCTTCTAAAATTAAAGCGGATTTAGCATCTGAAATCACATCATAGGAAACACCCCTAACTTTACATTCTCTAATTACATCCTCGTTATTTTCTATTAAAAAAGCACCACCATCATAATTCAATAGCCATTTTGCTTTTAAACCATTTTCTAAAGCATAATAAACTATTCCGTAAGCTTTTAAATGATTTTTTTGAGTATCATTACTCATAGGTACATAAATAAATGTTGCCCATGTTATTTTAGAAATTAATACAAACAGAAGTGTTACAGTTAATTTATTCATAGTAAAAACTAAAATACACAATTACTTTGGGTAATTGTGTATTAATTTATTTTTCTGTCCAATTTTTAATTGGTTATAAAATTTTAGATATCCTATTAAAATTATTGATTAAAAAGGAACATCATCTCCTCCAGTATCGGCTGGACCAAAAGCGTCTTCTGGTGAAGCAAAATTGTTAGAAGAAATTTCATCAGAAAAATTATTCATACTAGATTGAAATTCACTACTAAAACTTTCTTCTAAATCAGAGAATTTAGCTAAATGTCCTGTAAACTTTAATCGAATATTTTCTAAACCACCATTACGGTGTTTTGCTACAATAAATTCTCCTTGTCCTTCACATGGTGAATGGTCATCATCATCCCATTCTGTCATACCATAGTATTCTGGACGATAAATAAATGATACAATATCGGCATCTTGCTCAATCGCTCCAGATTCACGAAGATCGGATAATAAAGGTCGTTTACTTCCTCCACGCGTTTCTACGGCACGTGATAACTGAGATAAGGCTATTACAGGCACATCTAATTCTTTAGCTAATGCCTTTAAGTTTCGAGAAATTGTAGATATCTCTTGTTCACGGTTACCTCCTGCACCACCGGCTGTCATTAACTGTAAGTAATCAATAACTAAAATTCTTACACCATGCTGTGAAACTAACCTTCTAGCTTTAGCTCTTAAATCAAAAATAGAAAGTGCTGGTGTATCATCTATATAAATAGGCGCATCTGATAATTTTTTAACTTTTACGTTAAGTTGCTCCCACTCATGAGGTTCTAGGTTTCCTTTTCTTAATTTTTCTGAAGTTAAGCCCGTTTCTGAAGAAATCATACGGGTTATTAACTGAACAGAAGACATCTCTAACGAAAACAATGCAACAGGATGACCAAAATCAATTGCCATGTTTTTTGCCATAGAAATTACAAATGCTGTTTTACCCATACCAGGACGAGCAGCAATAATAATTAAATCGGTTGGTTGCCATCCAGAAGTTAACGCATCTAACTTAGTAAAACCAGTAGCTAAACCACTCATTCCTTCTTGATTAGATATGTCTTGAATCTTATTAATTGCCTGTTGAACAAGCGATTGTGCGTTTTCTGCTCCTTTCTTAAGGTTTCCTTGAGTTACTTCAAAAAGCTTTCCTTCAGCATCATCTAACAAATCAAAAACATCGGTAGTTTCATCATAAGCATTTTCTATAATTTCTGATGATATTGTAATTAATCTTCTTTGAATATATTTTTGAAGAATGATTCTAGAGTGAAACTCAATATGTGCAGAAGAAGCTACTTTTTGGGTTAAACCAATTAAATAAAAATCTCCTCCTGCTATCTCTAACTTTCCTTCTTTTTTTAATTGATTAGATACAGATAATAAGTCAATAGGTTCTGAGTTTTGAAACAATGCGTAAATAGCTGCATAAATTTCTTGATGACGCTTATCATAAAAAGCATCAGGATGTAAAATATCAATTACTTCATCAATCCCTTTCTTGTCTATCATCATGGCACCTAAAACCGCTTCTTCTAATTCTAAAGCTTGTGGTGGCAATTTTCCTTTTTCAAGACTGATGATACGAGCTCTGTCTATTTTTTTTCCTTTAACCGATTGTGTTCTCTCCATAGCCGCAAAAGTAAATTATTAGGTTTAATTTTATAGAAGGGTTTTTTAATTTCTTTATCAACTATTTTTTGAATATTATTGTTATAAACTTGTTGATAAATTTTTTACCATATTTTTTATATAATGAACGTTTCTAAAAAGTATTTATTTTTTGCTTTGACTCTTCCTTTACAAATTGTAATCGTAAATTTTTTAAGTACAAAACCTCGTTTTATAGAAACGTACTACGCTACTGGTATTTACCCTTACATAGCTTCTTTATTGAGAATATTACTTGGTTGGCTACCATTTTCTTTTGGTGATTTACTAGGTATAACACTCATTATCATATTTTTAAAAAAAGCTTATAAACTTATAAAAAATAAGTTTAAAAACACGATTAATATTTTTTTAAAGTTAATTTCTTTTGCAAGCCTACTTTATTTCTGTTTTTATTTTTTTTGGGGGCTGAACTATTTTAGAGAACCATTATCTAAAAATATCAAGCTTACACATGGAAGCTATACAACTGCTGAACTAGAAACTACGACAAATTGGGTTGTAGAAAAATTAAACACTATTCATTTATCTATCACAAATAATGATTCAATAATTATTAAGGTACCTTATAGCAGAAAAGAAATTTATAGTAAAGCCTCTGAAGCTTATAAATTATTAGCCAATAAATATCCACAATTTAATTACCAATATCCCTCTGTTAAAAACTCATTAGTTAGCACATTACAATCCTACAACGGAACCTCTGGCTATCTTAATCCTATTACTAATGAAGCACAAGTAAATGCTAAAATACCTAAACAAGGTTATGCTGCTACAGCTTGTCATGAAATAGCACATCAATTAGGTTGGTCTGCAGAAAATGAAGCTAATTTTATTGCCTTTTTAGCTACTTCATTTAGCAATGATGTTTATTTTAATTATTCTGGCTATCGAATGGTTTTTGCTTATTGTATTGGAGAACTAAGAAAACGTAATCCTGAAAAATATAAAGAAGTTCTAGCAAAGGTTAACAAAGGTATTCTAAAAGACTTTTCATTAAACAATTCTTTTTGGAAGGCTTATAAAAACCCAATTGAACCCTATATAAAAAAAGGATATAACTCCTATTTAAAAGCAAATAATCAAAAAAACGGAATAGCTTCATACAGTTATGTAGTTGATTTATTAATAGCTTACAGAAATCAACAATTATAGGATTTGTATTTACTATTTAATAATGAAATGGCTATTTTTGAAATCAAATAAAAACACACAATGAACAAGCAGCATATTACCGATAGATTTATAAAATACGTTACTATTGATACAGAATCTGACCCAAATAATCCAGCTTTTCCTAGTACAGAAAAGCAATGGAATTTAGCAAAAGTTCTTGAAAAAGAGTTAAAAGAAATTGGTTTAGAAGACGTAGAATTAGATAAAAACTGTTACTTAATGGCTACTTTGCCAAGTAATTTAGACTATGAAGTACCAACTATAGGCTTTGTAGCACATATAGATACTAGTCCAGATTTTACTGGTGCTAATGTAAAACCTCAAATTCATGAGAATTATAATGGAGAAGATATCATTTTAAATAAAGAAGAAGATATTATTTTATCCCCATCTTATTTTGAAGATCTACTTCAATACAAAGGTCAAACCTTAATTACTACTGATGGTACAACTTTATTAGGAGCTGATGATAAAGCAGGGGTTACAGAAATAGTATCTGCAATGGAATATTTAATCCAGAATCCTGAAATTAAACACGGAAAAATCAGAATCTGCTTCACTCCTGACGAAGAAGTTGGTAAAGGTGCACATTTATTTGATGTGGATAAATTTGGTGCTGAGTGGGCTTATACAATGGATGGCAGTCAAATTGGAGAATTAGAATATGAAAACTTTAATGCTGCTGGTGCCGTAGTAACTATTAACGGAAAAATTGTACATCCTGGCTACGCAAAAGGTAAAATGGTAAATTCTATGACCATAGCAAGTGATTTTATTAATGCATTACCAGCAAATGAGGTACCAGAAAAAACATCTGGATATGAAGGTTTTTTCCATTTACACACTATGGAAGGTAAAGTTGAACAAACGGTATTAAAATATATTATTAGAGATCATGACATGGATTTATTTCAAAAAAGAAAAGAAACCATGTTAACAGCTGCTAAAAATATTAATGAAAAATTAGGTAAAGAAGCCATTGAAATTGAAATAAAAGATCAATATTTCAATATGAGAGAAAAAGTTGAGCCAGTAATGCATATTGTAGATATTGCAGAAGAAGTAATGAAAGACCTTGGTATTACACCATTAATTAAACCAATTAGAGGTGGTACAGACGGTTCTCAATTATCTTATAAAGGTTTACCATGTCCTAACATATTTGCTGGAGGACATAATTTTCACGGCCGTTATGAATATGTTCCTGTAGAAAGTATTTTAAAAGCTACAGAGGTAATAGTTGGAATTGCCCAAAAAGTAGCTACTAAATTCGCAAAATAAGAGAAGTATTCTTTTTAAAAAGTAAAACCCTGGCCTAAGCCAGGGTTTTATGATATTACCTACCCCTTAAAAGCAATATCACAAATAAAATAAAGCCCCTTATCTTTATTTCACAACAAATATGCATATAATTTCAATGCTTTTTGAGGGGAAAAATACCCTAAATAGTAAACTAATGTGTAATTTTTTATAAGGTTCTACACATTCGTTATAATTTTTCAAACAATTTTATAACGTTTATTCATTATATACTTTTGGATAAAATTTATAAGTATAAAATGGATAGAAATCAACTTTTAGAGCTTACCAATAAATATGGTGGACCTTTGTATGTGTACAACACAGATACTATTAAAAATCAATATAACAACATTACTACCGCTTTTTCTAAAGTTAAAAATGTAAAAATTAACTACGCAGTAAAAGCTTTATCAAATGTTAATATATTAAAGGTTTTTAAACAGTTAGGTAGTGGTTTAGACACAGTTTCTATTCAGGAAGTTCAGCTAGGATTGTTAGCTGGATTTGATCCAAAAGATATAATTTATACCCCAAATGGTGTGTCTTTAAAAGAAATAGAAGATGTTGCTAAACTAGGTGTACAAATTAATATTGATAATTTATCTATACTAGAATTATTTGGACAAAAGCATCCTAAAATTCCTGTTTGTATTAGAATTAACCCACATATTATGGCAGGAGGAAATAGTAAAATTTCTGTTGGTCATATAGATTCTAAATTTGGTATTTCTATACATCAAGTTCCACATATTAAAAGAGTAGTAGAAAATACAGGTATGCATATAAATGGAATTCACATGCATACAGGTTCTGATATTTTAGATATTGATACTTTTTTAATGGCTACTGAAATACTTTTTGATGTTGCTAAAAATTTTAAAAACATCGAGTTTATTGATTTTGGTAGTGGTTTTAAAGTACCTTATAAAGAAGGAGATATACAAACCAATATTTCTGATTTAGGTAAAAAACTTAGTAAAAGATTTAATGATTTCTGTAAAGAATATGGAAAAGATTTAACCTTAATGTTTGAACCCGGTAAGTATTTGGTAAGCCAGTCTGGATATTTTTTAGCCAAAGTAAATGTAATTAAACAAACAACTTCAACTGTATTTGCTGGTATTGATAGTGGTTTAAATCACTTAATAAGACCAATGTTTTATAATGCTTATCATAAAATAGAAAACATCTCAAATCCAAAAGGTAGAGAACGTTTTTACAGTATTGTAGGGTATATATGTGAAACAGATACTTTTGGATCTAATAGACGAATAAATGAAATACGTGAAGAAGATGTTTTATGTTTTTACAACGCTGGTGCGTATTGTTTTTCAATGGCGTCAAACTATAATTCAAGGTATAGACCTGCCGAAGTTATGATTCATGACGGAAAAGATTATTTAATACGTAAACGTGAAACTTTTGAAGACATTATAAGAAATCAAGATATTGTTATTTAAAAAAAGAAACTCTGGCCGCTAAGCCAGAGTTTTTCTAATATAATCCAATCCCCAAAAGATCATATTAAAATAAAGTTTAATAAAGTCCCCTTATTCTTTATTAACACTACAAATATCTGATACTTAAACCAATATTCACAGAGGAAAATCCCCTTTTTAACTATTAAAAATATTATTTAAACGAAAAAACCACTCTTAAAGAGTGGTTTTTTATAAACTATTAATTAATAGGTTTAGAAAATATAACGTAAACCTACTTGCATTTGCCATCTAGACAATAAACTTGTGTCATAAACAAAAGTCTCTACTTGATTTGGATCAAATGTATAGGTTGGTGTGCTTGTATTTTCATCAACAGAAACTCCTATTGGTTGAACATTACCTATTTGTTGTACAAGACCCCATTCAGAGTTTATTAAGTTTCCAAAGTTTAAAATATCAATACTTAATTGTATTGTATTTTGCTTATTATCAGACACATTAAAATTGAAATCTTGTAAAATTTTCACATCCCAACGAGATCTCCATGGTGCGGTAGCTCCGTAACGCTCAGCATACTGTCCTCTTCTTCCACTTAAGTAATCATCTTGTGCAATGTATTGTTTTAAACCTTCACGTTGTAATGCTACTGGATAGTTTGCACCATCAAAGTTCATTAAATCAATTTCTGCATCTGTAGGAATATAAATTAAATCATTTCTTGATCCATCTCCAGGGTTTACATCATCATTATTTATATCTCCTGCATACGTATAACTAAATCTTCCACCTTTAGCATATTCGAAAAATGTAGAAAGTGTTGTCGCAAATTTATCATTAGTTCCATAAGTAAACTTTTTAGAAGCTACACCAATAATTCTATGGGTATCACCATATTTTGAGTAACCTAAAACATCATTATTTACATTTCCTAAAGATGGGTTAAAATTCCAAGCATCACCTGTAATTTCAGCCTCAATTGAATTAACATCTTTAGAATTTAAGTAACTGTAGGCAACATTAGTATATAATCCGTTTTCAAAAGATTTTTCAACTTTTGCAGAAAAATTATAAGTTCTTCCTTTATCTGAATTTGTAAATACATAAGCCGCATTTCCTGCTTTATCAATATCAGTATAAATAGGTCTTGTATCAAAAGGGGTATTTAATGAACCTGAAGGAGTATCTAATCCCCAGTTTTGAACGTGCGCACCATTTAAATCTTCTGTATAAGAAATATCTCCAGTTAAAACCCATCCATCCTCTAATCTATAATCAACACCCACGTTTGTTCTCCATACCTGAGGGAATTGGAAGTCAGGATCAACCATTTGTAAAAAGAATGTATTAGGGTTTGCGATTTGATTCCCTAACCAAACAAAAGGCAACCTACCTGTAAACAAACCAGTACCTCCTCTTAACTGTATTTTACCTTCTCCATTCACATCCCAATTGAAACCTAATCTTGGAGAAATTAACCACTCATTTGTTGGCATGTTTCTGTTATCTAAAGTAACAGACTCTCCTGAATTTGGATTCGTATACGTTGCGTTTGGATTAAAACAACAAGCGTTATCAATAACATCTTGAGCTCTTTCAGCAGTATCAAAGAATAATGGTTTATCAAATCTAATTCCTAAAGTTACTTTTACATCATTATTAACTTCCCATTCATCTTGTAAATAGAATGCTAACTGCCCAACATTAGTTTCTGCTAATGCGAAACCACCAGGATTTCCTTGTCCTGAAGCTGTTAAAGAGTTATGTGCAGCAATTGCTGAATTAAATTGCGCTTGATAATCAGCAACTAAATTAGCTTCTGCAGTTGCATCTAAATTTCTAAAATCACTTATAGAACCTGTAGGGAAAAATACTCCTTGCGCTCCATAAACTCCTAAGTTAAAAGAGTTGTCAAACATGAATTTTTCAAATGAGAAACCTACTGTAATTGTATGATCTCCTTTAAAAAAGTTCATATTGTTTGTTAATTGAAATACTCGTTGATCTAATTTATTGTTAATAGAAAATGGTTCGTGACCTGCAATAATATAGTTAGAACCACTAAATTCATCTAATAAAGTTATTGATGGTGCAGGTGATGATAATGGATTTCTAAAATCATCAAATAGAGTATATCCTATTTGTAATTTATTGGTAGTGGTTTCATTAAACGTAGAGTTTAATTCTAATAAAAATGAATCTATATTATTATTAATCTCGTAACCAGCATTTTCAAACTGTAATGTTTGAAAGCTTGGTCCTCTAAACCCTAATGCTGTTGGGTGAGCTGGCTTTTCTTTTGATGATCTTAAGAAATTATAAATTAATGCTAATCTATGATTCTTATTAACATTCCAATCTAATTTAAAAATACCTTTTGTAGACTCTTGATCATAAGTAAAGTTTTTATAAGCTCCCGGGTTATAGAAAATATCATTTCCTTGAGCATCTTGACCAATTACAACCTGACTTAAAATATTACTAACTGCTATTAAATCAGACTCTAAAACTCTAGATTCATTTATACTTCCTTGCCCTGTTGAAGGTTGAAAGTTTGAACCTAAATCTACTCTATCATCTTTTTCAAAGTTTGCAAAAAAGAATAGTTTGTCTTTTACAATTGGCCCTCCTAAACTAGCACCATATTGCGCTTGATTTAATTTTGGTTTAAATACTTCTTGCTTTAAAATTTTACCTCCTGTCAAGTCTTGGTTTCTGTAAAACCCATATACAGTCCCAGTAAATTCATTAGTTCCACTTTTTGTTACAGCATTTACAGAAGCACCTGTAAAACCAGCTAAAGTAACATCATATGGTGCTACTGAAACTGAAATTTGTTCAATTGCATCTAAAGAAATTGGCTGTGAACCAGTTTGACCACCTGGAGTAGCGGCATCTAAACCAAATGGATTATTAAAAATAGATCCATCTAAAGAAAAGTTATTGTATTGATCATTTCTACCTCCAAAAGAACCATTACTTGCTGTTGGCTCTAAACGAGTAAAATCTGAAGCAGATCTGGAAATGGTTGGTAATGTTTTTAATTGTGTTGCAGACACACTTGTTTGTGCTCCTGTTCTGTCACTATTAAAAATTTTACTTTTTGATGATGAAATTACAACCTCTTCAAGTTGTTCACCATCTTCTGCTAAAACACCATTAATATTGGTTGTTTTTCCAAGAGTTAAATAGATTCCTTCTACTTCCTGAGATTTGAACCCTATATAACTAAATGTTACTTTGTAAGGCCCACCAACTCTTAAGTTAGGTACTGTATAACTCCCATTATCTTGTGCCACAGCACCAGATACAGTTCCTGTTGGTACATGAAGTACAACAATGTTTGCTCCAAATAAAGGCTCTCCAGCTTTATCTAAAACAGTTCCTTTAATTTTTGATGTTGTTACCTGAGCATTTACACTAAACGATAACAACATTAAAAAGGATAAAAATAAAAGTTTTTTCATTTTTAAGTTTTTAATTGTATTGCTTTTGTTTAGCGTGAAATTAAGCAAAAAACCCGTTCATTTAGAACGGGTATAACTTTTTTTTAACAGATATTTAACAGTTGCTTATTTCTCTGCTACAACTTCAAATACTATATCGGCAATTACAGATCTGTGTAAACGAACAGATGCATTGTATTTACCTAATCTTTTTACGTTTCCACCAACTACTTTGATGAATTTCTTATCTAATTCAGTTCCTGCTTTAGCTAAAGCCTCTGCAACATCAATGTTGTTAACAGAACCAAATAGCTTATCTCCAGATCCTACTTTAGATGCTATCTTGATTTCGTAACCTTTAATAGTTTCAGCTAATTTATTAGCATCTTCTACTAATTTAGCTTCTTTGTAAGCGCGTTGCTTTAAGTTTTCTGCTAATACTTTTTTAGCTGATGTAGTAGCTAAAACAGCAAATCCTTGTGGGATTAAGTAGTTACGACCATAACCATTCTTAACAGTTACGATATCATCTTTAAAACCTAAGTTTTCTACGTCTTGTTTTAATATCAATTCCATAATCGTACTGTTTTATTATTTTAACATATCACCAACATATGGCATTAAAGCTAAGTGACGAGCTCTTTTAATAGCTTGTGCAACTTTACGTTGGTATTTTAATGATGTTCCTGTTAAACGTCTAGGTAAAATTTTACCTTGCTCATTTACTAAATACATTAAGAAGTCTGCATCTTTATAATCGATGTACTTAATACCGTTTTTCTTAAAACGACAGTATTTAGCTTCTTTTTTTGTTTCAATATCTAACGGAGTTAAATATCTAACGTCTCCTTGTTTTCCTCCTTTTGCTTGTTGTTCAATAGATGCCATTTCTTACTTCTTTTCAGATTTAACACGATTTCTTCTTTTCTCAGCCCAAGCTGCAGCGTGCTTGTCTAACTTTACAGTTAAATAACGCATAATGCTATCGTCACGTCTAAACTCTAATTCAAACGGCGCAACAACATCTCCTGATGCTTTGAACTCAAATAAGTGGTAAAATCCACTTTTTTTCTTTTCGATTGGGTAAGCTAATTTCTTTAAGCCCCAGTCTTCTTTGTGGATCATTTCGGCACCCTTGCTAGTCAATAAGTCCTCAAACTTTTGAACTGTTTCCTTTATCTGACCTTCAGATAAAACGGGATTCAAAATGAAAACAGTTTCGTAATGATTCATAATAAAATTATTTAAAATTTATTTTAAGCCTGCAAATATACAAATATTTTGCTAGTATGCATATTTATTTAGAAGTTCTTTTTTATTAAATTTGAATTAAAATTTTACATTATTTATATGCAAGCCCCAGAATTACCAAACTTAATTCATTACGCAATCCCTTTTTTTGTGATAACCGTAATTATAGAAGCTATTTTAACCGTAAAAGTTAAACTTGAAGATTATGAATTTAAAGATAGTGCCACCTCTATAACAATGGGATTAGGTAATGTTTTTGTAGGATTACTTACTAAAGGACTTATACTTGGAGCTTTTATGTTTATGTATCAATTTAGATTATTTACTATTGGTTTTGAATGGTGGGCATGGTTATTATTATTGTTTTTAGAGGACATTGCTTATTATTGGAACCATAGAACAGCTCATGAAAGCAGATTGTTTTGGGCAAGTCATGTTGTTCATCATTCGTCTCAAAAATACAATTTAAGTACCGCACTACGTCAAACTTGGACCGGCAGTTTTTACACTTTTATTTTTTGGCTACCACTCATTATAATTGGCTTTCATCCAATAATGGTTGTTATGCAAATGTCTATTAGCTTGCTATATCAATATTGGATCCATACTGAATTGATTGATAAAATGCCCAAGTGGTTTGAAGCTATTTTTAATACTCCAAGTCATCATAGAGTTCATCACGCTACAAATCCGCAATATTTAGACAGAAACCATGCTGGTATATTTATTATATGGGATAAGTTATTTGGAACTTTTGAGCCAGAGGTTGAAAAACCTGTTTATGGTTTAGTTTCTAATATTGAAACCTACAACCCTGTAAAAGTTGCTTTTATTGAGTGGATTAATATGTTTAAAGATGCATTTTCATCAAAAACTAGTATTACTAATAAATTAAAATATTTCATAAAACCTCCTGGTTGGAAGCATGATGGAACCGGTAAATTATCCAATGATTTAAGAAAAGAATGGGAAGAAAAAAGAGCTGCTAAATAATAGCAGCTCTTTTTAATTTTAACGAACCTTAATTAATATCAAATCGAACACCTAATGAAATGTTTCTTGTATCAGTATTTTTAAAAAGTGGATTTAAATCATATTTAACATACAAACCATACCATTTATAAGCTAAATAAGCACTCAACCCGTAATTTAACACGTTGGTATTAAAGTCATCTTTCTGAACTTGTTCAACTCTTACTCCTTCTGCATTTTTATATTCTATATATTGACGAGTTCCTAATTTAAAACCTACAAAACCCCCAAATCCTAATCTTACAGATTGATGCGTTTTATCTTTTATAAAACCATCATCATATTTTTTATTTTTAGAAAAATCAAATTCTAAATGCATAGGAAATGTCATTTGAACATGACGCAATCTACTTTCTGATAAATTCTCTGGAAACAATTCTAAATTAGTATAATCACCCGTTACTACATGATATTGATTATCATCTGCTCTTAAATTATTCCACAGAAAAGATAATCCGTACTTAAAATAAGTAGCTGATGGTTCTTTAGATAACCTTGTTTTCCAAGTGAATCCTAATTCATAAAAATGAGATTGCCAAAATTTATATGGAGAATCATTTAAAGAACCAATATCATGATTATTTAACACATTGTTGACTCCCATAGCAAACAATAATTGTGTTGTTGTTCTTTTGTTTCGTCTTTTTCTGTTGTTCTTTGGTTTATTGTTTTCAATAGTAAACACCGTAATATCTTTATCAAATACCTTAAATGAAACTTTATCTTCATGTACATCTTCACTCGCAATTTTACCATTAGTTTTATCTTGCACTAATTGTTGCAATTTTCGTTCTTCAACCCCTACTCTATTTTCTATGTTTGACGCATGTAATTTTGCTGCTTGTTGCTTTTTTAGAGTTGCTTCATCTATTGAAATTAAACCATTATCTAAGGCCGTGTTTATTTTCTCAACCTTTATTTTTAAGCTATCTTTCTCTTGCTGAGTTATCAAGCCTATTTTATCTGATATCCTTTTAACTTCACTCTCAAAAGTTTTTTCTTGAGAATAGGCAATAGTTGTGCATAACAACACTAGTGTTAGTAGTATTCTTTTCATGTTTAAGTTTTTAAAAATTTAACGAATAATAAAATTTGGAAAGTTTAATTATCGATAATTAAGTAAGCGCTTTTTAATTATTTCTTTCTGCAAATGCTACAAGAACATTTGATAATTTCCCTTTGATTGTTTGCATAAAATTTTGCTGAAAATCTTCCTCTTCAATATCATTTTCAACCTCAGCTAATATGGTCTCTGCATCAACTTTTAAGTTAGATTTAATTAACTGTTTTTTTATAGTGTCTAAAACATCATTTCTATTAATTTGATATTTTGCATAGTATGCTTTTACCTCTTCTCTTGAATGAGTAACAGCAAACAGTAAATAATCTGCATCAACCTTTATACCTTTTTTAGCTACTTTAACCTTAGTTTTTAAATTGTTTAATTCTGAGATATTATTCGGTTCATCAAACAAAGCAACAGTATTTTTTTTAGAAATTATTTTTTCATCAGTGTTTTGATGAAGTTTATTTATTTTCTTTTTTACTGAAGATTTTCCTTTAACTAGATTTCTTTTTTCATTTTTAACAACCTCATCAATATTTATTTTAGTAGACACATGTATTCCATTTTCTTCTGAGTCGGAAGGAACCTCAACAATAATATCTACACTTGGCTCAGTTGATTCTTTAGCAACATCAAACTTCCATAAAAAGCTACTTACTAGAAGAGCAATTGTAGCTGCATAACCTATAAACTTATAGATTTTATTCTTTTTTTTATGCAAAACAGGAGTTTCGTCTAACTTTGTTTCTAAACGCTCCCATGCTGATAATGACGGTGTCAATTCTCTATCTTTTAATTTATCAGCAAATACTTTGTCAAATTTATTTGTCTGCATTTTTAATCTCGTTGATTTTTACATAACTAGTTTGCAACCATTTTCTGGCTTTAAACAATTGCGATTTTGATGTACTCTCAGAAATTTGAAGCTTTTCGGCTATTTCTGAATGTTTATAACCTTCTATGGCATATAAATTAAACACCATTTTGTATCCGCTTGGTAATTGGTCTATCAATTTTTGAATATCTTCAACAGATGTATTTTCTAAACTATCTGTAGCTTGCTCGTTAAACGCATAATCATCGTCTGTAAATTCAATAGGTTGTTTTTTTCTTAAATAAGAAATACAAGTGTTTACCATTATTCTACGAATCCATCCTTCAAAACTACCTTCATGTTTAAAAGCAGCTAAGTTTGTAAAAACTTTTAAAAAACCTTGTAACATTAAATCTTCTGCATGATGCATATCTTTAACATACTGTCTACACACCCCTAACATTTTGGGTGAAAATAAATGAAACAATTCTTGCTGAGCTTCTCTATTTTGCTTGAGAGCTTTTTGAATTAGTTGTTTCTCTTTTGTATGTATGGATATAATTTTCAAAGCAACGGCTTTTTATCGTCTTACAAATATATAGACTACATAGTTTTAAAAAAGGTTGCCTAAAGTTTTAAAAAAATAAAAAAAAGAACTTTCGATACAATTTACCGAAGGTTCTTAAACCACATAAGTGATATTCCGGGGCGTAATAATCAATAGTTAAACACAAATACTTTTTTAAAATCAATTGCATTATAAATTTACTATTTACAATTATACTTATACACAGGAAAAACACTTGTTAATATAGATTTAACATGATATTTACGCTTAAGCATTAATACGCATCAACATCTATAATAAATCGGATGGGTCTAAAATCTTTAATAGCTTCAAAAGTATTTTTAACCTTTTGAAGTTGCTCTTTTGTTTTTACTAAAGATTGTTTTGGTGGTATTTTAATTATTAAGTTTTTTATATACTGATTCCTTATCCTAGAAACAGCTGGCGCAGAAGGACCTAAAACATTATCATGAAAAACATTTTGAAGCGCTTTTGCTAACCAATTTATACCTGAATCAACCTTAGTATAATCTCTATGTTTTAACGTAATTTTGATTAGTCTATAATAAGGCGGATAATGGTATTGCCATCTATCTTGTAATTGCTCTTTATACATTTCTTCATAGCTATTGGTAGATACTTGTTGTAAAATTTGATGATACGGATTGTAGGTTTGTATAGCTACTTTTCCTTGTTTTTTACTTCTACCAGCCCTTCCAGAAACTTGAGTCATTAATTGATAAGCACGTTCATGAGCTCTAAAATCAGGGAAATTTAACATCGCATCAGCATTTAATATACCTACCAATGAAACATTATTAAAATCTAACCCTTTAGATAACATTTGAGTACCTACTAAAACATCTATTTCTTGAGCTTCAAAAGCTTCTATTATTTTTTGATATCCAAACTTTCCTCGTGTCGTATCAGAATCCATTCTTCCTATATTATGTTTAGGAAATAATTCTTTTAACTCAAGCTCTATTTGTTCGGTTCCAAAACCCTTAGTATCTAAAGTTGCATTTCCACAGGCTCCACAACTTGTTGGCATTGCTCTTTGATAATGACAATAATGGCATTTTAATTCACCTCTGTATTTATGATATGTTAAACTCACATCACAATTTGGACATTGTGGAGACGTACCACATGTAGTACATTCTACAATTGGAGAAAAGCCTCTTCTATTTTGAAATAATATTACTTGCTCTTTTTCCTCTAGTGCATCTTTAATTAAGCTAATTAATCGATCAGAAAAATGCCCTTTCATTTCTTTCTTTCGGTGTTTTTCTTTTATATCGATTAACTCAATACTTGGCATTTGAATATTACCATGTCTTCTTGTTAAAGAAACTAACCCATATTTATTATTAACAGCATTAAATTTGCTTTCTAATGATGGTGTGGCAGATCCTAATAATATTTTAGCTCCATGTAGTTTTGCTAAAACAACTGCTGCGTCTCTGGCATTATATCTTGGTGAAGGTTCATACTGTTTATATGAAGCTTCATGCTCTTCATCAACAACAATTAACCCTAAATTAGAAAATGGAAGAAAAACACTAGATCGTGCACCTAACACAATTTGAGCTTTTGATTTTTGTTGAAGTACATTATTCCACACCTCTACTCTTTCATTAACAGAATATTTAGAGTGGAAAACAGCTATATTATTTCCAAAATAATTCTCTAAACGTGTTATAATTTGTGTTGTTAATGCTATTTCTGGCAACAAAAACAATACTTGCTTACCTGTGGTTAAAGTATCTTGAATTAATTGTGTATATACTTCTGTTTTCCCTGAACTTGTTACACCATGTAGTAATGTTATATCATTACTATTAAAACTTTCTTTTATTTCTTTTAAGGCTGTTTGTTGGTATTCGTTCAGTTGTTTTAATCCGTTAGTATTACTTTTAAAGGCTACTCTATCTGTTTGTAAATGATAAAATTCAAAAACACCTTTATCCACCAAGGCTTTTAAAATAGAACTTGAAACATTTGATTTCTTTTCTAAATCTTTAGCTTTTATTGGTTTCTTAGTAGATTTTAATTGAAAATAGGTTAAAACAGCATCTCGTTGCTTTTTAGCTCTAGATAATTCTTCCAACAGCACTTGCAATGAAGATTCGTTTTCATAATTAACATGTAAACGAACATATTTTACCATTTTAGGCTTATATGTTTCGTAAATCTCTTCTCTAACTTCTATTACCAATTTTTGAATTAATTGATTTATAATTGGTAATACTTTCTTCTTTCCTAAAATATCTACAACTTGATGAACCGATAATTGGGGTTGATGTTGAAGTGCTTCAAATATTAAAAACTCCTCATCTGTTAGAATACTCTCATCACCAAATCCTTCATTTTTATATAAAATTGTTTCACTTTCTAATAAAAATGCAGACGGTAATGCAGCTTTATAAACATCTCCTAAAGAACATAAATAATAACTAGCTATCCATTGCCAATGTTTTAATTGTTGAGGAGAAACAATAGGTTTCTCATCTAAAATTTGATGAATATCTTTGGCTTCATAAAGTTGTGGTGCTTGCGTATGAATATTAACAACCAAAGCGGTATATACTTTAGACTTTCCAAACTCTACTGCAACACGCATTCCTTTTTGTAAAAATTCAGCCTCTGACTCATTTACTTTATATGTAAATGTTTTTTGTAAGGGAATGGGTAAAATAACATCTATATAATGTGCTGCCAATGTTCTGGGTTTTATAAAATATTTTTGAAGAAAACTTAACTCAAAACTACATAAAATCTAGCTAATATTACTCCAAACACCACTCTTGCGTTGTAATAATTGATAACGATTTAATATTGAGCTATTTTCAGGTAAATTTAAACCAGGATCGGTATTTAACAACGCAATAGCAGCTTGCCTTGCCTGATATAGTATTGGACTATCTTTTACTACATCTGCAATTTTAAGATTTAAAACCCCACTTTGTTGTGTTCCCATTATATTTCCTGGTCCACGTAATTTTAAGTCTACCTCTGCTATTTTAAAACCATCAGAAGTATCTACCATGGTTTTTAATCTTGTTTTTGCATCAGATGATAATTCGTAACTAGTTAGCAAAATACAATAACTCTGTTCTGCTCCTCGCCCTACTCTTCCTCTTAATTGGTGTAATTGACTTAATCCAAAACGCTGAGCACTTTCTATAATCATAACCGAAGCGTTTGGAACATTCACACCAACCTCAATTACAGTTGTTGCAACCATAATTTGTGTTTCTCCTTTAATAAAACGATCCATTTCATGGTCTTTATCCTCTGGTTTCATCTGACCATGTACAATACTTATTTGATATTTTGGAGATGGAAATTCTCTTGAAATACTTTCGTAGCCATCCATTAAATCTTTATAATCCATTGACGCAGACTCTTGAATCAACGGATATACGATATAAATTTGTCTTCCCTTAGCTATTTCATCTCTTATAAACTTAAATACTGAAAGTCGGTTACTATCGTACCTATGAACCGTTTTAACCTCTTTTCTTCCTGGTGGTAATTCATCAATCACAGAAATATCTAAATCACCATATAAAGACATAGCCAATGTTCTTGGAATTGGTGTTGCAGTCATCACTAAAATATGAGGAGGAATGTTTTTATTTTTATCCCAAAGCTTTCTACGTTGAGCAACTCCAAATCGATGCTGCTCATCTATAATTGCTAATCCTAAATTTTGAAATTGAACTTTATCTTCTAAAATAGCGTGTGTACCTATTAAAATATGTAAAGAACCTTCTTCTAATCCACTATGTATTTCTCTTCTCTTTTTAGTTTTGGTAGAACCGGTAAGTAAATCAACCTTTACAGAAGTTCCAGCTAAGAGTTCAGTAATTCCGTTGTAATGTTGAGTTGCTAATATTTCTGTGGGCGCAACAATAGTAGCCTGATAACCATTATCTATAGCTAACAACATACTTAACAAACCTACAATAGTTTTACCGGAACCTACATCTCCTTGAAGCAATCTGTTCATCTGTGCACCAGAACCTACATCTTTTCTAACTTCTTTTAATACACGCTTTTGAGCATTTGTTAAATCAAACGGTAATATATTTTTATAAAAATGATTAAAATGCTCACCTACATGCTCAAAAACAAAACCTCTATTTTTACTTTTATTGATAAGTTTTTTCATCAATAACTGAAGTTGAATAAAAAATAACTCTTCAAATTTTAATCTATACTGAGCTTTTGCTAATAATTCTTGATTTTTAGGATAATGAATATTTAAAATTGATTCTTTTTTACCTAATAACTTATGCTGATCTAAAAAATACGCAGGAAACGGGTCTTGAATTCCACTAAAAGCTTGCTGTAATAAATGCTGAAGCATACTACGCATGATTTTTTGTGAAACGCCTTTATTGGCTAACTTCTCTGTTGACGGGTAAACTGGTTGCATTGCTGTTTGAAGCTTCTTTTTATATTCAGAAACTAATTCTAATTCTGGATGCGGCATGTTTGCAACGCCATTAAACCAGTTAAGTTTTCCGTAAATAACATAAGGAGTATTTAGTTTTAAGCTGTCTTTTATCCATTTCACACCTTTAAACCAAACTAATTCCATGCTACCTGTAGCATCAGAAAAAGTAGCAACTAATCTACTACCTCGTTTTTGTTTCACCGTTTGCACATTGGTAATTTTTCCAACAATTTGAACTTCAGCAGAACTTTGTTGTAACTGTTTAATTGTATAAAACTGTGTTTTATCAATATAACGAAATGGAAATAAGTGCAATAAATCATTACACGTTCTAATTCCAAGCTCACTGTATAGCAATTCTGCCCTTGCTACACTTACTCCTTTAACATATGTTACCGGTTGATTTAAATTCATTGAAAACGAAAATACAAAAAGCCAATTAATCGTACTATCTTTGTAGCCTTAAATTAAACAAATGAGATTACATAGAAACCTTGTTTTTGCTGTTATTGATAGCTTACGAGATATATTTAATGAAGGGGTTTATGCCGATAAAGCAGTAGAAACTGCCTTACGAAGAGATAAACGATGGGGAGCACGTGACAGAAAATTTGTTGCTGAAACTATATATGAGATTGTAAGATGGAAGCGTCTTTATGCTGAAATAGCAAATGTGAAAGATCCTTATTCTCGTCAAGATTTATGGAGAATGTTCTCTGTTTGGTGTGTTTTAAGAGGAATTCAATTACCAGATTGGAATCAAATAGAGCCTACACCTACAAGAAGAATTAAAGGAAGATTTGATGAACTATCTAAAATAAGAAAATATAGAGAATCTATTCCTGATTGGATTGATGAGATAGGTGTAGCTGAATTAGGAGAAGAAGTATGGACTAAAGAAATTGCTGCTCTTAACAAACAAGCAGAAGTAATTTTAAGAACAAATACATTACGTACTACAAAAGAAAAACTTCAAAATAAATTAGCAGCAGAAGGAATTGACACTGAATTCATAAAGGGATATCCAGATGCATTAAAATTAGTAGAACGTGCCAATGTTTTTAAAACAGAAAGCTTTAAAAACGGTTTATTTGAGGTTCAAGATGCTTCTTCACAACTTGTAGCTGCCTATCTTGACGTTAAACCAGGAATGAAAGTAGTAGATACTTGCGCTGGTGCAGGTGGTAAAACATTACACTTAGCCTCTTTAATGGAAAATAAAGGGCAAATTACAGCCATGGATATTTATGAAAGTAAGCTTAAAAAACTTAAGGTTAGGACTAGACGAAATGGTGTGCATAATGTAGACACTAAAGTAATTGATTCTACTAAAGTAATTAAAAAATTGTACGGCAAAGCAGATAGGGTTTTAATAGATGCACCATGTTCTGGATTAGGAGTTATTAGAAGAAATCCCGATAGTAAATGGAAATTACAACCTGAATTTTTAGACAACATTAGAGATGTTCAACAAGAAGTTTTACAAAACTATTCTAAAATGGTAAAACCAGGCGGAAAGCTAGTATATGCTACATGTTCAGTACTTCCATCTGAAAATCAGCAACAAATTGAGCTTTTTTTAGCCTCAGATAACGGAAAAGATTTTACTTTTGCAGGAGATCAAAAAGTATTAGCCCATAAATCTGGTTTTGACGGATTTTATATGGCTTTATTAGAAAGAAAATAAATATTTTATGATGAAAAAACTACTTTCAACCCTTTTCTTATCAGCTTCTTTCATACTTAGCGCACAACAAGCCTATTATGATGATGTTGATTTAACCAAAGCTGGTATAGCATTAAAAAATGAACTAGCTACCAAAATCACAGCCACACATACAACTTTCTTAACATATACTCCTGGGGTATGGGAAGCAAGTAAGGCAACTGATGTTAACCCAGATAACACTCAAGAAGTACTACTTGTTTATGGTTTCGAAAACGGAACTGATCAAGATATTACAAATGACCGTCAAAGAGGAATTAACAATAATGGTGGTGGTAATACACAATGGAATAGAGAACATGTATTTCCAAGATCATTAGGAAACCCTAACCTTGGAACTGAAGGTCCTGGTGCTGACGCACATCATTTAAGGCCTGCTGATCCTTCAAGAAACTCTAGTAGAAGTAATAGAAAATTCGGAAGAGGCTCTGGAAATTCTGGTTTTTCTTCTATTGATTTTCATGATGGTAACGAAGGACCTAATACCGCTGCTTGGTACCCTGGAGATGAATGGAAAGGAGATGTTGCACGTATGATGATGTACATGTATCTTAGATATGGTGAACAGTGTTTACCAACTGCCGTTGGTGTTGGAAGTGACGAATTTACTCCAGACCAAATGATTGACTTATTCTTAGAATGGAATGTTGAAGATCCTGTTTCTGATTTTGAAAGAGCTAGAAATGATTTTCATGAAAGCAATAATCAATATGCTCAAGGAAATAGAAACCCTTTTATAGATAATCCATACCTAGCTACAAGAATTTGGGGAGGTGATTCTGCTGAAGATACTTGGGGTATTTATACAAGTAGCGACACAGAAGCTCCTACAGTACCCGCTGATGTTAGTTTAAGTAATATTACAATGACTTCTATAGATGTTTCTTGGACTGCCTCTACTGATAATGTAGAAGTTACTGGTTATGAAGTATATGTAAATAACGTTTTAGAGGTTATTACTACAAACACTATGGTAACAATTGGTGATTTAAGTAGTAATACTACTTATAGTTTTACAGTTTTAGCAAAAGATTTAATCAATAATAAATCAGAATTAAGTACACCTGTAAATGGAACTACGTTAGCGGATAATGAAGCTCCTTCTACTCCAGCTAATGTTGTTGCTTCTAATATTACTGATACTTCATTTAATGTATCATGGGATGCCTCAACTGATAATATTGCTGTTGTGGGTTATGATATCTTTTTAGATGGATCTTTTCATGCTACAACTACAGATCTTACTTATAACATAACTGGTTTATCTCCATCAACAAGCTATTCGGCAAGAGTTGTTGCTAAAGATGCAGCTGATAACTTGTCAGACCCAAGTATTGCTGTTAACATAACTACTAATGACGGTAATACTGGTGGTGCAGCTACTGAATTATTTATATCTGAATATGTAGAACCAAATGGAGGTAATAACAAAGCTATAGAAATTGTAAACTTAACAGGAAGCACTGTTGACTTAACAGGTTACTCTTTAAGAAAACAATCCAACGGAGCTGGTGGATGGATTGATGATTTTGATTTAGCATCGGGAACTGTTACCTCTATTGTTCCAAATGATGTTTTTGTAGTTATTCATGAAGGAGCTGATGATGCTACTTTAGTTCAAGAAGCGGATTTATTAAGAGCCAGTAACAACTCAACTAATAACGGCTCTCCTTTAAACTTTAACGGTAATGACCCTATCGGACTATTTAAAAATGGGGTTTTAATTGATGTTGTAGGTAATTTAGATGGAGGAAGTGGGAATACATTTGCTCAAAACGTTACATTAAGAAGAAAAAGCAGTATTAGTGCTCCAAATAATATTTATGATGCAAATGAATGGGACGTATTTTCAGAAAACACTTTTGATGGAATAGGAAGCCATACTTTTGATAATAGCTTAAGTACCACAGATTTTAATCAAATTGCTTTTAAATACTATCCTAACCCTTCATATAACGGTGAAGTTACTATTCAAGTTAAAGAAAGCACAGATATTAAAAATGTAAAAATTTACTCTGTAATTGGTAAAGAGGTGTATAATAATAAAAAACCAGAGTTTGTTAATAACAAATTAAAGATTACTAATTTACATAGTGGTGTATACTTGTTAAAAATCTCTGACAGTAAAAATAGCACTACAAAAAAACTTATTATTCAATAATAAGTAAGTAAAATAAAACATACAAAAAGTCAAAAAGGCTCGAGAAATAACCATCTCGAGCCTTTTTTCAATCAACTATTAAAAACTAACTAATCATTAACTTTCTTTACGAAAGTGATCTATATAATAGACGACCAGTTAGTTTATTTGTTACAGTTTATTATTTCTTTAACAATACTTTAAGAGCCTATTGATCTCCTAAAATAATAGGTAATCCATTTTTACCAGACCCTACAACAATAACTTTACTATTTGAAGACTGAGATAACTTTAAGGTTGCTTCTATACCTTTTTCTTGTAATATTTTGTCGGTTAATGAAGCGCTTAATATTTTATTAGCAGCAGCTTTACCTTCAGCATCAATTTTTTGTCTTTCTGCTTCTTTTTTAGCTTTAGCAATTCTAAACTCATATTCCAAAGCTTCTTGCTCTTGCTTTAATTTACGTTCAATAGCGTCTTTAATAGTTGGCGGTAGCTCTACATCACGAACTAACACCTCATTTAATTGAATGTATTGTTTATCTAATATCTTTTTAGTTTCTGCGTAAATTTCATCTTGAATTACATCTCTTTTACTAGAATATAATTGTTCAGGTGTATATCTTCCAACTACACTTCTTGCGGCAGAACGAATAGCTGGTTTTATTACCCTGTCTAAATAACTTTCACCCTTTTCTCTGTGTAATAATCCTAATTTTTCCACTTGAGGATGATACCAAGCTGATGCTTCTAATTTTATTTCTAATCCGTTTGAAGATAAAACTTGCATTTGTTCAAATAACTCTTGCTGACGAACCTCATAAACATAAACTTTATTCCATGGTAAAACAAAATGAAATCCTTCTCCCATAGGTGGTTCATCTACAGCAACTCCGCCTCCAAATGTTTTATATAAGACTCCTGCTTCACCAGAAGATATTGTTTCTGTAGACTTGGATATAAATATTAATAAGAAAATTATTACAGGGATAATAAATACACCTGCTTTTGGAAATTTTAAATCTATTTGGTTTCTTGACATTTTATTTAATTTATTGGTTGGCTAATCTATCTTTTACAAACTCTACTTTTGTTTTTCCATGCGCTACAGGGTTTCCTGTTTCATCTAAAGAAACCATAATTATTTTATCTATGGCAATAATGGTTTTTCTGGTAATTTTGTTTCGAACCTCACAACCTAAAGTAATTGATGTTCTTCCAAATTTTATTACATCTATTCCAATTTCTATAATATCACCTTGTTTTGCTGAACTCACAAAATCTATTTCTGACATAAATTTGGTTACAGTTTTTGGAATTTCTAATTGAATTATTGCATATAAAGCTACTTCTTCATCTATCCATTGTAATAACCTACCTCCAAATAAAGTTCCGTTTGGATTTAAATCTTCTGGTTTTACCCATTTTCTTGTATGAAATCTTTTCATTGTTCTATGCTATTTGCGTCAAAGTTTATTAATTCATTTTGTTCAAAATTGGCTGTAATTTGAATTGGATTACAACACACTTCACAATCTTCAATGTATGTTTGTGATGAGACTGTGGTATCTAAAATCATAGATATTTGTTCCCAACAATGTGGACATTGAAAAAAATGCTCTAACTCCATCATATTTTACCTAAATATTTTCTTAAAAACCATTCAATGGCCAATAAACCTGCTATTAAAAGTAATAACCATTTCCAGTTAATAAGGCTTTCTTCTTTGGTTATTAATTTTTGAGTGATTTTATATTGTTTATCATTAATTAACCCATTTATTAACTCTTCTTCTTGGTTTGAAAAAAACAATTTCCCATTTGTTTTTAATGCTAATTGGTTTAACTTGTAATAATTAGCACTATTAAATTGTTCTTCAATATTATAATCTAGCACCTTAAACTTTCCAGTTTTTTTAAAGCTTTGCCCGTTTACAGAAACCGTATATTTATATTCTCCTGAATCTAAGTTTTCTAAATTTACTTGATATGAGTTATCAGCTAATGAAAACGGATATTCTTTAACAGTATTTGTATTTGTATTGGTCACTTTAACAGTTAAAGAAGCTCTATTATCAAACTTATAGTTACTATCTAAAAATAATGCCGAAAAATTGATTATTTCATTCGCTAAGTATAAGTTTTTAACAGATACATTTAACCTATTTCTTTTTTCGTTAGATGATAAATATTGAACAATATTACCTACAAATGCATCAAAATATTCAAATGAGTTTTGTTGCCTAAAATTAGCTGCTCTCCACTTCCAAATACCTTCGCCAAATAACGTAGCATATTTATTTTCTCCTTTTTCAAAAAAAGCTAACATTGGGGTTTCAGTTTCAATAGCTCCTATTTTTTGATATAACAAGGCTTGATGTTCCTCTAAATTCATCGCTCCAAAAACATCTTTTAACGGTGGAAAGTCATCAAAACCTATATCTTTCTGTAAAAAGGTTAAAAAATTAGCATTATACGCTGCATTATAATCCTCAGTTTGCCCAGTGTAACTTTTCGTAAATCCTAAAGAAAGCCTGTTTACATAATTCCAATCTGTATTTTTACCAGTTACAATTAAGTAATTAGAATCTCTTTTAGATAAATAATTTGCAAATGTTCTATCTGGTTGATAGAAAATCACAAATTGATAATTATCAATATTTTCTTTAAAAGCAGTTGGTTTTGCAATCGTTACTTTTCGTTGTTGATTACTTTCTATAGCTTTTTTTAAAGCCCCCAAATCAGGATGTAAAACATTACTTAATACTAAAACTTTAACTTGCTCATCTAAAACTTCTAAAGAAAAACTTTTACTGTTATTTACTGTATTTTTTTCGTTAGGTAATTTAGATACAACTACATTGTAGTAATGAATACCTTTTGAAGTAGCTGTTAAATTAGTATTAATAGTAGTTGACTTATTATTAGGTGATAATTTAAGAGCTTTACTAAAAACTTTAACTCCTTTTTTATAAACACCTAACTGTGCATCAATTGTTTTATTACCATTATATAGTACACTTACTTCAACCGGAAAATTATTACCAACATAACTGTATTTGTTTACATTTAACTGAGTAATCGCTATATCTTCAAATTTAGTGGTATCTCCAATAATAACTGGATAAACAGGATTTTTAATATTGATGTAAGAATAATCATTACCAATAGTTTGATTTCCATCAGAAATTAAAATTATTGGAGATTTATGCGTATTTTGAATAGACTTCACACGAGATAACGCATTATAAATATTAGTTTGCTTTCCATTAAACCCAATACTATCAGCAACCGAAATAGCTTCAGAAAATTTAAAATACTGGATATCAAACTTATCTTTTAAAGTAGCATTAGCTTTAAAACTGTTTAAAATCTTCTGTTGTAACTCTTGTTGTTTTAAATACTTAATAGAATATGAATCATCTACTAAAACAGACAATACTGGCTTATAGTTTTCCGTAGTTGTTTTAATTAACTTAGGATTAATCAATAATAAAATCAGAAAAAAAATACTTAATGACTTTAAGAAAAATAAAATTACAGTATGTTTAGGTGTGTTTTTCTCTTTAAAAAAATACTGAAAATAACCAATTATAACACCTATTAAAACCGCTAAAACTATATAAAGAAGTGTAATACTCTGCACATTTTTTTGTTTAGATTGTGAAGATAAAAATATATGCTAAAAAACTGTAGGTAAACCTTACATTTTTGATATTTTTGTTTCTTTGAACACAACTAACAAAAATGAATTTAACAACACTAAACGCCATTTCACCTATAGATGGTAGATATCGTAACAAAGTTAACGATTTAACAAAGTATTTTTCTGAAGAAGCATTAATAAAATACAGAGTAAAAGTAGAAATTGAGTACTTTATAGCTTTATGCGAAATACCTTTACCTCAGTTAGAAAATGTTAATAAAGAGGTTTTCCCTAGCTTACGTGCTATATACCAAAACTTCACTACTGAAGATGCTTTACGTATAAAAGAAATAGAAAGTGTTACCAATCATGATGTAAAAGCTGTTGAATATTTTATAAAAGAAAAGTTTGATACTTTAGATTTAAGTGCTTATAAAGAGTTTATCCACTTCGGGTTAACGTCACAAGATGTTAATAATACGGCAATTCCATTAAGTATTAAAGATGCTGTGGAAGAAGTATACTTCCCTACTTTAGACAGTTTAACATCTAAACTAGCAGAATTGTCTGAAGAATGGGAAAACATACCTATGTTAGCCAGAACTCACGGACAACCTGCATCCCCTACTCGATTAGGTAAAGAAATTTTTGTTTTTGTAGAACGTATAAATCAGCAAATATTATTCTTACAGAATATACCAAATGCCGCTAAATTTGGCGGAGCTACAGGGAATTTTAACGCTCACAAAGTTGCATATCCAACTATAGACTGGAAAAACTTTGGAACTAATTTTGTTGAGGAAGTTTTAGGTTTACATCATTCATTCCCTACAACTCAAATAGAACACTACGATCACATGGCTAGTTTATTTGATGCCATGAAACGTGTAAATACCATTTTAATTGATTTAGATAGAGATATTTGGACATATGTTTCAATGGATTATTTTAAACAAAAAATAAAAAAAGGAGAAGTAGGCTCTTCTGCAATGCCTCATAAGGTTAATCCTATAGATTTTGAAAACTCTGAAGGTAACTTAGGTATTGCCAATGCTATTTTAGAGCATTTAGCAGCAAAACTTCCTGTATCTCGTTTACAACGTGATTTAACTGATAGTACTGTATTAAGAAATATTGGCGTTCCGTTTGGACATACAATTATTGCTTTTAAAGCTACTTTAAAAGGTTTAAATAAGCTGTTGCTTAATCAAGAAAAATTTGAAGAAGATTTAGAAAGAAACTGGGCTGTTGCTGCAGAAGCTATTCAAACCATATTAAGAAGAGAAGCTTATCCGAATCCGTATGAAGCTTTAAAAGGATTGACGCGTACCAATACAAAAATTACACAAAAATCGATTGCAGATTTTATTGATACTTTGGAAGTTTCTGAAAATATCAAAGACGAATTAAAACAAATAACACCAGCTAACTATACTGGTATTTAAAACAATATGAAACATTTTTTATCAATATTTACAGTAATTTTTATCATAACCGGTTGTTCACCAAAAACTGAAGGTAATCCTGAACGCTTTAAAGTAGGTAATTTTGAAATTCCTGCAGGTGATGGTTATGGAAAAACTACAATTACTCGTACAGATTCTTTACAAATAGAAAAATACACAAAATTAATTAGCGTTTCAAATGATAGTGCTAACTATACTAAAGAAGAAGTACATATTGATACATTATTTGTAACCTGGAAAAATAATTTTGCATACACTTTACGTATGAAAAACCCAAAAACAGCATTAGATAAAGATCCTATTTTTGTTCAAATAACCAAAGTTACGGACACTTCATACAGTTTTAATGCAAAAATTGGCTATTCTAATTTTAAAAATAGCGGAACTGTGTATATTAGCAAAAATTAAAAATTAATTGTAAATGGAAATATTCTTACAAGCAGATACTTGGGGAGCATTAGTAACACTAACTTTTTTAGAAATTGTTTTAGGTATAGATAATATTATTTTTATATCTATTGCTGCTAGCAAATTACCAGAAAATCAGCAAAAGAAAGCAACCAATATAGGTTTGTTTTTAGCCATGGTATTGCGTATAGCGTTACTATTTGGTATATCGTTATTAATTGCCATGAATGCCCCATTATTTCATGTAAATTGGTCTTGGTTTGAAGGTGGTTTTACAGGACAAGCATTAATTTTATTTGCCGGAGGAATATTTTTACTTTATAAAGCTACTAAAGAAATACATCATAAAGTTGAAGGTGGTTTTGATGAAGGTATTAATGAAGAAACAAAAAAGAAAAAACATACCTTATCGCAAGCAATTTTACAAATTACCTTAATAAACATTGTATTCTCTTTTGATAGTATTTTAACAGCAGTTGGAATGACAAATGGTGTTGAGGGAGCCATGATAATTATGATTGTTTCTGTAGTACTATCTATGATTATAATGATGTTGTTTGCTAACCCAGTAGGAAAGTTTGTAAACAAACACCCAACTATTCAAATGTTAGGGTTATCTTTCTTAATACTAATAGGTTTCATGTTAATTGCTGAAAGTGCACATTTATCACACGCAAAATTATTTGGTGAAACTATTGGTGCAATTCCAAAAGGTTACTTATATTTCGCAATTACTTTCTCATTAGTTGTTGAAATGTTAAACATGAAAATGAGAAGCAACAAGAAAAAATAAAAAACTGAAATCATTTAAAAAACATATTGCCATTGTAAGCTTACTTGTATTGCTAACTCCTTTAGCAATACAAGTAATTCATGTTTTTGAAAATCATGAACATTCTGTTTGTGTATCTATTAATGATCCTCATTTTCATGATAATGATAATCTTGACTGTGAACAGTTGCATTACTTACAAAAAGTATTCTCAACGGAAGTTTATAATGATTATGAGCCTATTGCTCTACAATTTTATATTGACAAAAGCCACGAACAACCATCAATTTTAAAGGTTGTTCATTCTTCTAATCAATCGTCTAGAGCGCCACCTGAAGTATAGTTTAACGTTTATTTACAAATTTGTTAAAACTATTAATTTTATTAATGATTCATAGAATTTTATTACCTCTTGTTTTTCTATGTATTAATATTACTGTAGCTCAAAACTGTAACTTAGTTTTTGAAGGAAAAGTAGAAGATTTTCATGAAAAATCATTCTTAAACAATGCAGTTGTACATATTAAAAACTTAAAAAGGTATACAACAACCGATGAAAATGGATATTTTAAGTTTTCTGATATTTGCGAAGATCAAATTTTAGAAATTGAGATATCTCACATAGCTTGTGAAAACAAAAAGATTTCACTTACTATTACAGAAAATACGTATAAATTATTTTTGTTAGAACACCATACTGAAGACTTAGATGAAGTTCATGTTAGTTCTACTGAAAGAAATACAGCTACTAAACAAACTACAAGCATTAAAACCTCTACACTAGAAAATTACAGTAGTGGTAATCTTGGTGATGCTTTAAAAGAAGTTTCAGGTGTATCGTCGCTAAATACAGGTTCTTCTATAGTAAAACCTGTAATAAACGGAATGCATAGTAGTAGAGTTTCTATTTTAGTAGATGGTGTTAGATTACAAGATCACGATTGGGGTGTTGAGCACGCTCCTAATGTAGATGTAAACTATGCAAATAATATTACGGTTTACAAAGGTGCTAACGCATTAGAGTTTTCTGGAGATGCTATTGGTGGTGTTGTTACCATTGAGCCTAAACATGTTATTTTAAAAGATACCTTGTTTGCTTCAACAATAGTAACTCAAGAAACTAACGGTAGATTATTTTCTGTAAATACAAAAGTTCATAAATACACACAAAACGGTTGGTATGGTTCTGCTTATGGTACATATAAAAAATCTGGCGATGTAGAAACTCCAGATTATTTTTTAACAAATACAGGAGCACAATCTTCATCATTAACATTACAAACTGGTTTAAAAAAGTTTGAATATGGTTTTGATATTATGCTTTCTCAAGTTAAAAATGACATCGGTATTTTAAGTGCTTCGCATCTTGGGAATATAGAAGATTTAGTGATTGCTTTAGAAGCTGATGAACCTTTAATAATAGATGATTTTAGTTTTGACATAAATAATCCAAAACAAAAAGTAACACATCAAATTGCAAAACTTGCTGGTTATAAAAGATTTAAAGGATTAGGTAGATTAGACGTTTTTTACACATTTCAAAAAAATAGAAGACTTGAGTTTGATAAAAGAATAGGAGAAAATAAGTTTAAACCTGCTTCAGATTTAGCCTTAAAAACTCATACACTTAATAGTATATTTAAATTTGACGCCAATACTAACAAAGTATTTAAGGTTGGTTTTAATTTACAATATCAAAACAATTTTGCGGATCCTGCAACAGATGTTAGAAGATTAATACCTGACTATAACAAATATGATTTGGCTCTTTTTGCTATTAGCAATATAAACTTATCTGATTTTCTTATAGATTTTGGTGTTAGATATGATTTCAATTATTATGATTCTAAGAAATTTTATATAAAATCTAGATGGGAATCATTAGGTTATGATCAAAATTTTGCAAATTTTGTAATCAACGAACAAGGTAATCAATACTTAACAAATCCTGTATTTTCATATCACAACCTAGCATTATCAGCGGGTATTAATTATTCTTTAAATAATTACCAAAGTATAGCATTTAGCTACGGTTTATCAAACAGAGCTCCAAATCCATCAGAATTATTTAGCGAAGGTTTACACCATTCTGCATCAAGAATTGAAATTGGTAGCTTATATTTAAATCAAGAACAATCTAATCGATTTGGATTAACCTATCGATACAACAACAAAGCATTAAACTTTAATGCTGAAGGTTATGCTAATTTTATTAACGACTATATTTTTATAGCACCAACAGGAACTGAAAAAACCACTAGAGGCGCATTTCCTGTTTATAATTATCAGCAAACAAATGCTGCTATTTATGGAGTAGACACTAATTTAAATTACAATTTTATAAAAAATGTAATTTATAGTAACAAGTCTTCATTTATTATTGGTGATGATTTAACAAATAACACACCCTTAATAGATATACCTCCATTCCAAATCACCAATAGCATTACCTATAGAAATGAAGAAATTAAAAATATCTATTTGACGTTTGAAAATATTTATGTTTCAAAACAAAATAGATATCCAGATAATAATTTTTATACTTTTTTACCTGTCAGACAAGAAGAAGTTTTAGTAGACATTAGTAGCACTCCAAAAGCATATAGTATTTTTAATATCAAGACAGGAGCTAGCTTTACTATAAATAAAACTAAATTTAGTTTGAATTTTTCAGTAAATAATTTATTAAATACAAAGTATAGAAATTATCTAAACAGACTTCGTTTTTATAGTGATGAATTGGGCCGAAATTTTAAAGCACAATTAATTATTAACTATTAAATTTTTCAAATTATGAAAACAATTAAATTATTATCAATTTTATTTATTGGATTAACCGTTTTTACTGCATGTTCAGACGATGACAACCCAATATTGATTAACGAAGAAGAAGTAATTACAACAGTAGAAGTAACACTAACTAATGATGCTGATACTACAGATCAAGTTATTTTAACTAGTACAGATTTAGATGGTGATGGACCAAATGATCCTGTTGTTACCATTCAAGGTACTTTAACAGCAGGGGTTATGTACAATGGTATGGTTAAGTTTTTAAACGAAACAGAAGATCCTGCTGAGGATATTACTGAAGAAGTTGCTGCAGAAGCTGATGAGCACCAAGTATTTTATCAAGTTGGTAACTTAGGAACTGTTACTTACAGTGACGAAGATGCTAATGGTAACCCAATTGGTTTAGCCTTTGTTTATAATGCAGCTGCTACAGCTGGAACTGGAACAATCACGGTTACTTTAAGACATGAGCCAGTTAAAGATGCTGCTGGAGTTAGTAATGGCGACATAACTAATGCTGGAGGTTCTACAGATGCTAGTGTTTCTTTTGATGTAACATTAACTGAATAATTAACTAACATACACACATGTAACAAGAAAAGGATGGTTTATAAAACCATCCTTTTTCTTTATAAAAAATCAAATTATTGAATAATATTAAGCGATATCAAACCTATCTGCATTCATCACTTTTACCCAAGCTTTAACAAAATCATTTACAAATTTCTCTTTACTATCATCTTGTGCATATACTTCTGCATAAGAACGTAAAATTGAATTTGAACCAAACACTAAATCAGTTCTAGTTGCTGTCCATTTAACTTCACCAGTTTTACGGTCTTTAATCTCATACAAACCTTCTGAAGTTGGTTTCCATTCATACCCCATATATGTTAAGTTTACAAAGAAATCATTAGTTAAAGCCCCTTCATTGTTTGTAAAAACACCATGTTTTGTTCCTCCAAAATTAGTACCTAAAACTCTCATACCTCCTAACAAAATAGTCATTTCAACTGCTGTTAAACCTAATAATTGTGTTTTATCCAATAACATTTCTTCAGGACTCACAATATAATCTTTCTTTAACCAATTTCTGTATCCATCTGCTAAGGGCTCTAAGTATTCAAAAGATTCGGCATCTGTCATTTCATCTGTAGCATCACCTCTACCTGGTGAAAACGGAACAGATATATCAAAACCAGCAGCAGAAGCAGCTTTTTCAATACCTACATTTCCAGCTAAAACAATAACATCAGCAACACTAACATTAAATTTATCAGCAATTGGTTCTAAAACACCTAACACTTTTGACAATCTAGCTGGCTCATTTCCTTCCCAATCTTTTTGAGGAGCTAACCTAATTCTCGCTCCATTTGCTCCTCCTCTCATATCAGATCCTCTGAATGTTCTTGCACTATCCCAAGCTGTAGCAACTAGCTCTGAAACTGTTAAGTTTGAATTTAGAATAGCATTTTTTACTGCTGCTACATCATAATCTGAATTTCCAGTTGGAACTGGATCTTGCCATACTAAATCTTCTTTTGGAACATCAGGCCCGTAGTAACGAACCTTAGGTCCCATATCACGGTGAGTTAATTTAAACCATGCTTTAGCGAATGTTTCTGAAAAGTAAGCTGGATCATTCATAAACTTTAAACAAATTTCTTTGTAAACTGGATCCATTTTCATTGCCATATCAGCATCTGTCATGATTGGATTATGTCTTATAGATGAATCTTCAACATCTACAGGCTTATCTTCCTCTTTAATATCTACAGGTTCCCACTGCCATGCTCCTGCCGGACTCTTTTTTAATTCCCATTCATGATTAAAAAGCATGTCAAAATAACCATTATCCCATTGCGTAGGATATTTAGTCCATGCTCCTTCAATTCCACTTGTTACAGCATCTCTACCCTTTCCTTTACCGGTTGGATTTCTCCACCCCATTCCTTGTTCTTCAACTCCAGCTGCTTCAGGCTCTGGGCCTAATATATCTGCATTTCCATTACCATGAGCTTTACCAACAGTATGTCCTCCTGCTGTTAATGCAGCAGTTTCCTCATCATTCATAGCCATTCTCTTGAATGTTTCTCTTACATGAGCTGCTGTTTTTAATGGATCTGGCTTTCCGTTAACACCTTCTGGATTCACATAAATTAATCCCATTTGTACAGCTGCTAACGGATTTTCCATTGTTTCAGGAGCATCAACATCTTTGTAACGTTCGTCGCTGGGAGCTAGCCATTCTTTTTCAGCCCCCCAATACACATCCTTTTCTGGATGCCAAATATCTGGTCTACCAAAGGCAAATCCGTAAGTTTTAAGCCCCATATTCTCATAAGCTATAGTACCTGACAGTACTATTAAGTCTGCCCAACTAACTTTGTTACCGTACTTCTTTTTTAAAGGCCATAATAAACGTTTTGCTTTATCTAAACTTGCATTATCTGGCCAAGAATTTAACGGAGCAAAACGTATGTTTCCAGTCCCTCCTCCTCCTCTTCCATCAGAAATTCTATATGAACCTGCGGAATGCCAAGCTAAACGAATCATTAAACCTCCATAATGTCCCCAATCTGCTGGCCACCATTCTTGACTATCAGTAAGTAAAGCATGCATATCTTTTTTCAATGCTTCTACATCTAAGTCTTTTAATGCTTCATGATAGTTATAAGCTTCTCCTAATGGGTTTGTTTTTGTATCATGTTGATGTAAAATATCTAGATTTAAACTTTTCGGCCACCATCCAGTTACTTCATTTTTTAAGGTTGTATTTCCCCCGTGCATAACAGGGCATTTTCTATTACTTTCTTGAGTTGGGTAGATTCCATTTCCACCTCTTTCAGACTCATGACCAAAAGGACATTTTCCTTGTGATTGTGATTCGTGAGAATTATTATAGTTTTCCATATGTATTAAGATTAATTTGGTTTTAAAATTTAGCTACTTCAAATTTACAATTTTATTAACTATTGAAAATCAAATGATTAATTTTTAAGATTTATTTCACTATAAATTAATATTATAGAAACACTAAATCAGATACTTAAATCAAATACCTGAAACAACAAAAAAAGCCATCTAAAATTAGATGGCTTTTAAAATAAATTTGATAACAATTGTTAATGAACGTATTTTGTTTTTTTCATAGTTGACAAAATAATATAAGAAGCTAAAAAGAATATAGCCAAACATAATACACTCCATTGCATAGAATCTGTAATTGCATATAGTACTCCGTATACAGCAGTACCTAATACAATGGCTATTTTTTCTGTAACATCATAAAAACTAAAATATGTAGCATGGTCTTCAGTGTCTGGTAATAATTTTGAATAGGTAGAACGCGTTAATGATTGTATGGCTCCTTGCACTAAACCCAACAATCCACCAAGTCCGTAAAAATATATTCCTACATTGGGTTGATTTTTATCTAGCATAAAAGCGGCAAAACAAACTAACATCCAAATAACAATGGTAGTTTTTAAAGCATAGATATTACCGTATTTATCTGACAATCTAGAAAAAAGGAAAGCGCCTGCAATGGCAACTATTTGAACTAATAAAATGGTAATAATTAAATTAGTAGAAGATAAACCTAGTTCAGACGAGCCAAAAATAGCAGCCATTAAAATAATTGTTTGCACACCAATACTTAACAAAAAGAAAGACATTAAAAACTTTTTTAAACTTGGATTTCCTAGAACTTCTTTTAAAACCATTTGCAACTCCTGATATCCTCTCCATAAATAATCTTCCGCTGGTTTTTTATTGTAAATATTTCCGGGTAATTTTTTAAAAGTGAATTGGGCAAAACCAATCCACCATACACCCACCATTACAAATGATAAACGAGATGCTAAACCACTTGTTATTCCAAACAATTCAGGCTTTTGAATTATAACTAGATTAATAATTAATAAAATTACAGACCCTGTATATCCATAAATAAATCCTTTAGCACTGGCTCTGTCTTGTTGTTCAGGTAAAGCTATTTCAGGTAAATAAGCATTGTAAAATACTAAACTCGCCCAAAACCCAATACTTGCTAAAATGGTAAATACAATTCCAATCCAAACTGTATCAACGTCTTTAAAAAAATATAAACTCATAACAGACAAACCACCCAACCAACAAAAAAATTGCATGAATTTCTTCTTGCTTCCTGTATAATCTGCGATTCCTGATAAAACAGGAGAAATAAAAGCTACTATTAGAAAAGAAAAAGACAAAGCATAACTGTATAAACTACTTGGGTGTGACCAGTCAATCCCTAAAAACTGAACTATCTTTCCTTCTGTTATAGCATCATAATATAAGGGAAAGACAGCCGTACTAATTACTAATGAATATACTGAGTTAGCCCAATCGTAAAAAGCCCAACTGTTTATCAGTTTTTTATCTCCTATTTTATACATAAATGAATTGTTTGTTTTAACAATAAAAAAAACCGCTCTTAAACAGAACGGTTTGCAATATAATAAAAGTATTTTGTTACTTTTTTGATGAACCTACAGAAGCAGCTTGCTTATTATATTTTGCAGCCAAAGCTTTAGCTTCAGGTAAGTAAGCTCTAAGTGTTTGAATTCTTGATTGATTAGATGGGTGTGTACTTAAAAACTCTGGTGGAGCTTTTTGTCCGCTTTTTTTAGCATTTTCACTCATTCTTACCCAAACTTTTGCAGCTTCTTCGCCTTTATAACCTGCCATTATCATAAAAACCAAACCTAACTTATCTGCTTCTGTTTCATGGGTTCTACTAAAAGGAAGCATAACTCCTACTTGAGAACCTAAACCATAAGCCATGCTCCATAGTTGTTGTTTTTGAGGACTTTCATTCGCTGTTGCAATAGCCACAGCAACTCCTCCATATTGTTGTAATTGAGAAGATGACATTCGTTCTTGACCATGTTTTGCAAAGGCATGTGCAACTTCATGCCCCATAACTGCTGCAACACCATCTGTGTTAGCACAAATTGGCATAATTCCAGTGTAAAAAACAACTTTACCACCAGGCATACACCATGCATTTATTGTTTTATCATTAATTAAATTAAACTCCCATTTGTAAGCATTTGCCTCTGAAGTCATTCCGTTAGCCCTCATAAACTTATCTACTGCATCTGCAATTTTGTTTCCTACTTCTACAAGTTCTTTTGCTTGAGGTGTGTTCTTTATTACTTTGCTACTATTTTCTTTTAAAAAACCATCATATTGTTGAAAACTCATGGGTAAAATTTGAGCATCACTAACAAAATTTACTCGTTTTCTTCCTGTAATTGGCACTGTACTACACTGAATAAAAAAAGCAGATACTAATGCGGTAATTAAAATTTTCTTCATTTTCTTTCTTGATTTTTTGTTATCATCAACACTACAAAGATGTAGCTTTTTCTAAAATTTAAAGATACAAATTTCTATCTTTATAGTTTAAACGTTACACTCTAATATACTAATGGCTAATTTCAACACCTTAAATACAATGCCACCAAGCTTAGCTGTTCCTAAATTTATAAAAAACACAGCTAAGGGTATACAATTTATATCTAATCACTTAGCAATGCGATTTTCAGGTAAATTATTCATGACACCTGTTAACTTCCAAGTTCCAGAAAGAGAAAAATTCATGTGGAAGAGTGCTCAAAAAAAAAGAGTAAAAATAAATGCATTAAATAAAGAAATAGATGTGTTAACCTATGGTTATTCACCTAAAAAAGTATTATTGGTTCATGGTTGGTGTGGCCGAAGTACTCAATTATTTATGATTGCTGACAAACTCTTAGAAAAAGGCTTCATGGTGGTATCTTTTGATGGGCCAGCTCATGGAAAATCTGAAGGAAAACAAACCAACATGCTCGAATTTATTGCAACTATCATGCAATTATCTGAAGAGTTTGGACCTTTTGAAAGTGCTGTAGGACACTCTTTTGGTGGAATGACACTTTACAATGTTGCTAATGAAATTGGATTAAAAAATTTTGTTTCCATAGGCGCAGGAGATAAAGTAAGTACCATAATTAATAATTTCACAACAAACATTGGTTTACAACCCAAAATTGGAAAGAAATTATACCATCATTTTAATAAAAAAATGAAATTGACTGCTGATGATTATGCAAGTTCCGTAAAAGCAAAAGCCATAAAAACTCCTGTTTTAGTTGTTCATGACGCAAATGATGGAGATGTAGCTGTAAGTTGTGCCATAAATATTCGTCAAAATTTACAAAATGGTAGTTTATTAATTACAAATGGTTTAGGTCATACTAAAATTTTAAGAGATAAAACTACTATGAATACTGTAGCTAATTTTATTATTAATAATTTATGAGAACAATTTACTTGCTTTTAATCACTTTATTATTAACACATTGCAAAACCGCATCACAAAACAAAAAAATGGAAAACGATAAAAAAAATTACGAAATAGAAAAAACAAATCAAGAATGGAAAACGAAATTAACTCCAATGCAATTTCATGTTTTGAGAGAGGCTGGTACAGAGCGCCCTGGAACTAGTGAGTTTGATCAGTTTTTTGAAAAAGGAACTTATGTTTGTGCGGGTTGTGAAACACCTTTATATAAATCAGACAGTAAATACGATGCGGGTTGCGGATGGCCCTCTTTTGACGAGGCTATTAAAGAAAATATTGAATTGGATGTTGATTATAAAATAGGATATGCCAGAACTGAGCTAAAGTGTAAAACTTGTGGTGGTCATTTAGGACATAGATTTAATGATGGACCTAGAAATACTACTGGAATTAGACATTGTGTTAATGGAGCTGCTTTGAAATTTATTCCTGACAATAAATAACCTAATAAAGTTATTTTAAAACTTAAAATAATTGACATACAAATTATTAACTATTAATTAATAGAACTTACAAAATACCAATTAAATAGCTATATTTGTGCCTCTAAAAATGAAGTAGACACAGATGTTTAATAATTTAAGTGATAAATTAGATAAGGCGTTTCATACGCTTAAAGGACACGGAAAAATTACGGAAGTTAACGTTGCTGAAACCATTAAAGAGGTTAGACGTGCTTTGTTAGATGCCGATGTTAACTTTAAAATAGCAAAACAATTTACCAATTCAGTTAAAGAAAAAGCACTTGGTCAAAACGTATTAACTACGTTAAACCCAAGTCAATTAATGGTTAAAATCGTAAAAGATGAATTAACTGAATTAATGGGTGGAGATACCGTAGGTATTAACCTTGGTGGAAATCCTACTGTTGTTTTAATGTCTGGTTTACAAGGATCTGGTAAAACTACTTTTTCAGGTAAATTAGCTAACTACTTAAAAACAAAAAAAACAAAACAAGTTTTATTAGTAGGTTGTGATATATATCGTCCTGCCGCAATAAACCAGTTAAAAGTAGTTGGTGAGCAAATTGGTGTAGAAGTATATGCCGAAGAAGGAAATCAAAATCCTGTAGAAATTTCTCAAAATGCTATCAAACATGCGAAAGCAAATGGTAAAAATGTGGTAATCATTGATACCGCTGGACGTTTAGCTGTTGATGAAGAAATGATGACTGAAATTTCTAACATTCACAAAGCAATAACACCACAAGAAACTCTATTCGTTGTAGACTCTATGACGGGGCAAGATGCTGTAAATACTGCAAAGGCCTTTAATGATGTTTTAAATTTTGATGGAGTTATATTAACCAAATTAGACGGTGATACTCGTGGAGGTGCTGCTTTATCTATTAAATCTGTAGTTGATAAACCAATTAAGTTTATTGGTACAGGTGAAAAAATGGATGCTATTGATGTATTCCACCCAAATCGTATGGCAGATCGTATTTTGGGAATGGGAGACGTTGTATCTTTAGTAGAACGTGCACAAGAACAATACGATGAAGAAGAAGCTAGAAAGCTTCAGAAAAAAATAGCGAAAAATCAATTTGGTTTTGATGATTTCTTGAGTCAAATTCAACAAATTAAAAAAATGGGTAGCATGAAAGACTTAGTTGGTATGATACCTGGAGCTGGTAAGGCTTTAAAAGATGTTGATATTGATGATGATGCTTTTAAAGGCATAGAAGCAATAATACATTCTATGACTCCTGAAGAAAGAAGTAAACCATCTGTAATAAATGCGAGCCGTAAAAAAAGAATTGCTAAAGGTTCTGGTACCACTATTCAAGAAGTGAACCAACTAATGAAGCAATTTGATCAAATGAGCAAAATGATGAAAATGATGCAAGGTGGCGGCGGAAGACGTATGATGCAAATGATGCGCGGCATGAAATAAAAAACACAAAAAAGGGAAGCTTATGCTTCTCTTTTTGCTTTAAAAAGAAAACGTAACAACAACAAATACAACACAACACACATACAATGATTTTATTAGACGGTAAAAAAACATCCGCAGACATTAAAGAAGAAATTGCTTTAGAAGTTGCTGAATTAAAAAGAAACGAGCAAAAAGTACCTCATTTAGCAGCTATCATAGTTGGTAATAATGGCGCTAGTGTTACTTACGTAAACGCTAAAGTAAAAGCCTGCGAACGCGTTGGTTTTGAATCTACATTAATTAGGTTACCTGAAAATATTTCTGAAGAAGATTTATTAAACGAAATTGAAGTTTTAAATGTAGATAATGATATTGACGGATTTATTGTTCAACTTCCACTACCCGATCATATAGACGAACAAAAAGTTTTAATGGCTGTTGATCCGGATAAAGATGTAGATGGTTTTCATCCTACAAACGTAGGTAAAATGGCACTAAACTTACCTACATTTATTTCAGCAACACCATTTGGTATTTTAGAACTTTTAGAGCGTTACAATATAGAAACTTCAGGCAAAAATGTAGTTGTTATTGGAAGAAGTCATATTGTAGGAAGTCCAATGAGCATCCTATTATCTCAAAAAAGAAAAGTAGGAAATGCAACTGTAACATTAACTCATAGTAGAACAAAAAATTTGTCTCAAATAACAAGAGAAGCAGATATTATTATCGCAGCTTTAGGTATTCCTGAGTTTTTAAAAGCTGATATGGTTAAACAAGATGCTGTAATTATAGATGTAGGAATTACAAGACTTGCTGATGCTTCTAAAAAAAGTGGATATCGATTGGTGGGCGATGTAGCTTTTAACGAAGTAGCAGAAAAAGCCTCTCACATTACTCCTGTTCCGGGAGGTGTAGGTCCAATGACAATAGCCATGTTGTTAAAAAACACACTATTAGCTAACAAAAGAAGAGCTTAATAAAAAACAAAAAACCAACTTTTTAAAAGTTGGTTTTTTTATACTATTACTTTTGAGTTACTTGGTATTTCTCTAGGTGATTCATTAGCTTTAAATAACCTTGCGGTGTAATCTCCACGCAATACAATATCTTTATTAATTACTTCTAACCAACTACCTTCACGCAAACCTAAAACTGGTGTTGTATTAAATACATGATACTCTTTAATTCTAGTTTCTCTTGTTTCACCCATGTGAGTTGAATCTGGGTTTGGATCTAAATAATGTGCATTAATGTTAAAAGGTATAAAGCCTAGTGTAGTAAAACTTGGTGGATAAACAATTGGCATATCATTAGTATTCATCATAGTTACTCCACAAATATTACTACCTGCACTTGTTCCTAAATAAGGAGTTCCTCCATTAACCGCTTCCTGCAAACTATTAATAATATCTTGTTTGTATAATTGATTAACCAACTCAAAAGTATTACCTCCTCCGGTAAAAATTGCTTCAGCTTTTAAAACTGCATCTTTAGGATTATTATATTCATGTATCCCTTTCACTTTTATATTTATTTTTTCGAAAGCTTTTTTTGCTTTAATAGTGTAATCATCATAAGAAATCCCACTAGGTCTTGCATAAGGAATAAACAAAATTGTAGATACTTCTTTGAAAAAAGTAGCCAACGTTGGTAAAATATAAGATAAATAATCACTTCCGTGAACAGTAGATGTACTTGCTATTATTATTTTTTTCATTTTTCAAAATTAACAAAAGTTTACCACAGCTTTAAAACATTTTTAAGACCTATTGCAACTTTATTTGTAGCATGAAAAAACTATGCTTCATTTTAATTCTCATTATCAGTTTTTATTCATTTGGGCAAAAAACACCTAAAATTATTCAAGGAACAGTATTTATTGATAGTATTCCGGTTGAAGATGTTCATATTTTAAATAAAACTAAAGAAATAGGAACTACTTCATCTAACAAAGGCTTTTTTCAAATAATAGCTAATGAAGGTGACGTACTTTTAATCTCACATTTAAACTATGAAATACAAGAGTTTAATATTACTAAACAAAATGTTAAATCAGAACTGATTAATTTATTTTTAGAAAAAAAGACGTATCTTTTAGATGAAGTTGTTATTAATGATAGAAAAGGAATTTTTGATATCGATAGTGACATTAAAACTAATTTTTCACCAGAAATAAACGCCAAAACGTTAAAATTGCCTTATGCGAAATCAATGGCTGACAAAGAAAAAACCATAAAAATTAGATCTGGTTTAACAGTTAATATTAATGGGGTTTACAATAGTTTAAGTGGAAAAAACAAACAAAAAAAACTGTTACAAAAACTTACTAAGGAACAAGAAGTTTTAAATAAAATAAGAACTTTTTATACTGATGGCTTTTTCATAAAACAATTACACATTAGTAAAGAACAAATTAATTACTTTTTAGACTTTTGTTACAGTAAAGGGATTTTACAACTTTATAGTCAAGAAAAATACTTAGAACTCACTACAGTATTTGTAGAAAGAAGTAAATATTTTAATTACAATCAAAACAAAGATAGCACACGAATCACAAAAAAATAAACATGAAAATAAAACTACTAACCACTTTATTATTGTTAACATCATTAGTTATCTATTCTCAAAATAAGAATCGAATTTTACATGGTTTTGTATTAGACAAATTAGGCCCTGTTCCCGATGCGCATGTTATCAATAAATCTCAAAAAAGAGGGGCTTATTCAGATATTAATGGAGAGTTTACAATAACTGCTAAAGAAAATGACAGCATTCATATTAGCTCAGTTGGATATAAAACCTTTAAAATAAAGGTTAACAATCAACACTTTAGTATTCAAAACAACAATTTTAATTTAGAAAAAATTACTATTGAATTAGATGAAGTTGAAGTTAAAAAACATGATTTAACAGGTAATTTAGAATCTGATCAAAAAAAAACACCTGTTGACAGAAGAGCCAAAGCTTTAAAAAGTACTATGGATTTTTCAAATATTGACATGGATGCGCCCAGAATAGAACCCATAGATCAAATACAAAGAACAAAAGCACCAGATTCACGTCTAATGACAGATCCTACCGCAGCATTTGCAGGAGTTGGAGGTGCAGCAACCATACCCTGGAAAAACTCCGAAAAACTTTGGGCTCTTAGAGAAGATCTTGCCTTTAAAGAAGGTATGCCTAAAAAATTATTAAGTGAATTAGGGGAAAAGTTCTTTTTTGAGGAATTAAAAATACCTGTAGATCGGTATTATCATTTTCTAGAATATTGTAATCCGCTTGGTATAGAAAAGCTTTACAAAAAAGGCAAAACCTTAGAGGTAATAAAAATTTTAAGGCAAGAGCACGTAACTTATTTAGATATTATTAAAAAAGAGTAATTTGGCATCAAATTAGATTATAAAAATCATATGAAACAATTAACAGCTATTTTATTCTTAAGTATAACTTTAATTAGTTTTAAAGCACATAAATATTATTTAGCACTTACAGAAATTGAGCATAATATTGAAAATAAGAGTGTTCAAATGATAATGAATGTGTTTATGGATGATTTTGAATTAGCTATAAATAACGATTATAATGTTGATTTAAAATTGGCCTCTAAAGAAGAATTAAAAAATGTGGATGAGTTATTTACTAACTATCTAAAAAAACACTTTAAAATATCAATTAACAATAAACAACAAAGCTATAACTACATTGGTAAAGAGTATGATGGCAATATCATCTATTTTTATTTAGAAATAGAAAATATCTCCGAAGTAAAAACAATTGATATTCAAAACACTATACTTACAAATCATTTTTCAGACCAACAAAACTTAATAAAAGCTAAAATCAATGGAGAGAGAAAAAGTTTATTTCTTTCTAAAAAAAATGATAAAGGTTTGTTAAAATTCTAATAAAATCACAGCAACACTGCCATAAATTCTGTATTTTTCAGCTTATTTTTTAAATCAATTCAAACTACAATGAAAAAAGTAACAACCTTACTACTTTCAGCTCTTTTAATTTCTGCATCGGTTTTCGCACAAGAACCTGCACAAAAAGGGCCTCAAAAAGGTCATACGGATGATAATAAATTCCGTCAACTAAAAGACCAATTAGCAACGCCAAATAGCCAAAGAAATGCTGCTGGTGCTCCAGGTCATGCATACACACAGCAAAAAGTTGACTATGTAATGGATCTTCGTTTAGACGAAAACACTAATAAACTATATGGTAATGAAACTATTACTTACCATAATAACTCTAAAGATAATTTAGAATATTTATGGTTACAGTTAGACCAAAATATGCGTGCTCCAGACTCGCAAACACCATTAGCTGAATCTAAAGGAGCTAACGGATGGCAAAGCCCTGCTAAATTTGTTGAAGACAACATGGGGAAAGCAAAAGATTTTGGTTTTAAAATTGAAGAAGTTAAATACGTAGATGGTAGAGATTTATCTCACACTATAAACCAAACTATGATGCGTATTAACTTACCTACTCCACTTGCTCCGGGTGAAACATTTAAATTTAGAATTAAATGGAATTATTTAATTAATGATATTAATGTTGACGGCGGTCGTTCTGGGTTAGAAACTTTTCCTGACGGTAACATAAACTATACTATTGCACAATTCTTTCCAAGATTATGTGTTTATGATAACGTAGAAGGATGGCAAAATATGCAGTTTTGGGGACGTAGTGAATTTGCATTAGAGTTTGGTGACTATGATGTTAAATTAACAGTACCTGCTGATCATATTGTTGAAGCTACTGGTGAACTACAAAACGAAAAAGACGTTTTAACAAAAGAACAACGCGCTAGATTTGAGAAAGCAAGAAAGTCTTTTAAAAACCCAGTATTTATTGTTACACAAAAAGAAGCTGAAGCAAACGAAAAGAAAAAATCTAATAAAACAAAAACTTGGCATTTTAAAGCCAATAATGTTCGTGATTATGCATTTGCTTCTTCAAGAAAATACATTTGGGATGCAATGGCTGTAAATATTAATGGAAAAACTGTAATGGCTACTTCATTATACCCAAAAGAAGGTAACCCTTTATGGGAAGAGCACTCTACAAGGGTAGTTGCTAATACATTAGAGGAATATTCAAAAATGACTTTTGATTATCCATACTCAAAAGCTGTATCTGTGCATTCAGAAAGACAAGGTATGGAGTATCCAATGATTTGTTTTAACTACGGACGTCCAAATCCTGATGGAACATATTCAGACAGAGTAAAGCATGGTATGATTGGAGTAATTACTCACGAAGTTGGTCATAACTTCTTCCCGATGATTGTTAACTCTGATGAGCGTCAGTGGACATGGATGGATGAAGGTATTAATTCTTTTGTTGAAATTTTAGCAGAATTAGATTACGATCCGAACTTTAATACTGGTAATTTACCAAAAGACATAGTTCGTTACATGAGCTTAGATCAAGAACGTTTATCTCCTATCATGTCACAAGGAGACTACGTTAAAAACTTTGGTCCTAATGCATATACTAAGCCAGCTGCTGGTTTATACATGTTACGCCAAACAATTATGGGTCCTGAATTATTTGATTATGCATTTAGAACTTATGCTAGAAGATGGATGTTTAAACACCCAACTCCGGCTGATTTCTTTAGAACTATGGAAGATGCTTCTGGTATGGACTTAGATTGGTTCTGGAGAGGATGGTTCTATACTACTGACTATAGTGATATGGGAATTAAAGAAGTTAAAACTTTATATGTTACTGACAAACAAAGTGACCGTGTTAAAGAGTTAATTAAAACAAACCCAAGAGCTAAAGCTTATTTTGAGTCATTAGGTGATTTAGTATTCTTAACTGATAAAAAAGAAGATGCTAACACAGGGAAAATTGACACTTATTTAAAAACATTACCTGCCGATAAAAAAGCAACTATTAAAAGTATACCTAAATACATTTACCAAGTTGAATTTGAAAAACCAGGAGGTTTAGTTTTACCGTTAATTGTAGAGTTAACCTATGCTGATGGTACGAAAAAGCGTGAAAAGTATCCTGCTGAAATATGGAGAAAAAATGATGAAAAAGTATTCAAAGTATATACATCTGACAAAGAAATTAAGAGTTTCCAAGTAGATCCAGATTTAGAAACTGCAGATATTGATACTTCTAACAATAGCTGGCCTAAACAAACTGAAAATAAGTTTGATAAATTTAAAAAATCTGTAAAAAACTAATTTTTACTTACATAAAATTTAAAAACGCAACTAATTAGTTGCGTTTTTTTGTTGATTATTTATAATAATTATAAAAAAATACTTCTATTTGCACTCTCTAAATAAAAGACTTGTTAAATACATTTCTTTATATTAAATTCACTTTACAACAAAAAAACAAATAAAACGGTTGTTTAATATGGGTTACAGCGCAACGAAAGAAGAGGAAAATAAAGAGATAGCAAATCGCTATAAAGACCTGTTAAAAGGAACCTATCAAACACTTTCTGAAGAGGACAAAAAAATGATCAGAAAAGCGTTTGATGTATCTGTAGAGGCACATTCCGAACAACGAAGAAAATCTGGAGAACCTTATATTTTTCATCCAATTGCTGTTGCTAAAATCGTAGCATATGAAATCGGTTTGGGAGCTACTTCTATTGCTGCTGCTTTACTTCATGATGTTGTTGAAGACACACACTACACTGTTGAAGATATTGAACGTTTGTTTGGTGAAACAGTTGCTAGAATTGTAAGTGGTTTAACTAAAATTTCTAAGCTAAAAAAAGAGCAAGATTATTCTATTCAAGCAGAGAATTTTAGAAAAATGTTATTAACCCTAAACGATGATGTAAGGGTTATTTTAATTAAGATAGCGGATAGATTGCATAACATGCAAACTATGGATGCTATGCCTAATTACAAGCAAGTAAAAATAGCTTCTGAAACCTTATATATTTATGCACCACTTGCTCACAGATTAGGTTTATATAATATTAAAACCGAATTAGAAGATTTAGGTTTAAAATATACAGAACCTGATGTTTACAATGACATTTTATTTAAAATTAAAGAGAGTAAAGAAGATCAGCAGCAATATATTGATCGATTTACTGATAAAATTAAAGAAGCCCTTTCCAAAGAAAATTTTGAATATGAAATAAAAGGACGTTTTAAGTCTATATACTCTATCAGAAGAAAAATGCTAAAGCAAAATGTTTCTTTTGATGAAGTGTACGATAAGTTTGCTATAAGAATTATTTACAAACCAACTAGTTTAGATGAGAAATTTGATGCGTGGAAAATCTATTCTATTGTAACTGATTTTTACAAACCCAATCCATCTCGACTTCGTGACTGGATTTCTCAACCCAAATCTACCGGATATGAAGCGCTACACATAACAGTAGTTGGTCCAGAAGCAAAATGGGTTGAAGTTCAAATACGCTCACAAAGAATGGACGAAATTGCCGAAAAAGGCTACGCAGCACACTTTAAATATAAACAAGGAGACGCCAAAGAAACAGGTTTAGAGGGTTGGTTAAATAAACTAAAAGAAACGCTAGAAAATCAAAGTTTAAATGCAGTTGATTTTGTAGAAGATTTTAAACTAAACCTATATGCTAAAGAAATCTATGTATTTACACCTAAAGGTGACTTAAAATCATTACCTAAAGGTGCTTCTTCTTTAGATTTTGCTTTTGCTATTCATACAGATGTTGGTTTAAAATGTAGAGGAGCAAAAGTAAATGGTAAATTAGTTCCGCTAAGTCACGAGTTAAAAAGTGGTGATCAGGTAGATATTTTAACCTCGCCTACCAACAAACCAAATACTCGATGGTTAGACTTTGTAATTACAGCAAGAGCTAGAACCAAAATTAAATCAGCATTAAAAGCCGAAGAAAAAAATATTGCTGAAGAAGGTAAAGCTATTTTAGCACGTAAATTAAGGCATTTAAAAATTACGTATAATGAGAAAATTGTACATGAAATTGCCAGCTATTTCAACCTAAAAACAAGCTTCGACCTGTTTTACAGAATTGGTAACGGTGCCATAGACAATACACAGTTAAAAGAGTTTGTTAAGCAGCGCTCAAGTACCTTCATGAATTTCTTAAAAAATCCATTTAAAAGAAACGGTGGTAAAGATATTACTGATAATGAAGAAGTAACAAATAAATATGACGCTTTAGTGTTTGGTAAAGAAGAAGAGCGTTTAGATTATACCTTAGCACAATGTTGTAAACCCATTGCTGGTGATGATGTTTTTGGTTTTATAACTATTAATGATGGAATTAAGGTACATAAAAACAATTGTCCCAATGCTATATCATTACAATCTAATTATGCCTACAGAATCATAAAAGCTAAATGGATTGACTCTACCAAGCAAGAATTTTCTGTCATACTTCACATCTCTGGAGTAGATAATAAAGGAATAGTTAACAACTTAACTAAAATTATATCTAGTAATATGGATGTGTTTATTAACTCTATAAATATCTCAGGTAATGCAGGTATTTTTGATGGTAAACTATCTATAACTATTAAAAACAAAACACAGTTAAATAAACTGGTTGAAAAGATTAAAAAAGTAGACGGTGTACTAAAAGTAGATCGTGTTAATACAATGTAAACATCTTTACCAATAATTACTTTTTTTATTAATAAATAACCGTAAATTTGCCTGTCGCAAAAAAATAACCGAATGAGTAATTCTGCAGAAAATCAAGAAATCGTAAAAAAAGTGTTTACTTCTTTTTTAGAAGACAACAAACATCGAAAAACACCAGAACGTTACGCTATTTTACAAGAAATTTACGAAGCGGATGAACATTTTGATATTGAATCTTTATACATCAAAATGAAAAATAAAAACTATCGTGTTAGTAGAGCAACCCTTTACAATACTATGGATTTATTATTAGAATGCGGATTGGTACGTAAGCACCAATTTGACGGACAATCTATGGCTCGTTATGAAAAGAGTTATTTTGACAAAAACCACGATCATGTAATCTTAACAGACTCTGGTGAAGTTAAAGAATTTTGCGACCCTAGAATACAAATAATCAAAAAAACTATTGAAGAAGTTTTTGATATTGATATTCACAACCACTCATTATATTTCTACGGAACAAAACGAAACACTAAATAAAACAACAAAACTTAACAACACATAACTTAATGGCAGTAGATTTATTACTAGGATTGCAATGGGGTGATGAAGGAAAAGGAAAAATAGTTGACGTTCTTACTTCTAACTACGATATTATTGCAAGATTTCAAGGTGGCCCTAACGCTGGTCATACTTTAGTATTTGACGGTAACAAATACGTTTTACACACTATTCCTTCAGGAATTTTCCATAAAACTGCATTAAACATAGTAGGAAACGGTGTAGTAATCGACCCTGTTATATTTAAAAAAGAATTAGAAAATTTAGACGATCATAATATTGATTATTCTAAAAAATTATTAATTTCAAGAAAAGCTCATTTAATTTTACCTACACACCGATTATTAGATGCTGCCTCAGAAACCTCTAAAGGTAAAGCTAAAATTGGATCTACTTTAAAAGGTATTGGTCCAACTTACATGGATAAAACTGGGAGAAACGGTATGCGTGTAGGTGATTTAGAATTAGATGATTGGAAAGATAAATACCGTGCTTTGACAGAAAAGCATATTAAAATGCTTGACTTTTTTGAAGTTCAAATAGATTATGATTTAGATGAATTAGAAGCTGAGTTCTCGCGTGGTATTGAAAAGTTAAAAACACTTCAATTTATTGATAGCGAAGAGTTTTTAAACAAAGCTATTAAAGAAGGGAAATCAATTTTAGCAGAAGGAGCTCAAGGTTCTTTATTAGATATTGACTTTGGTACTTATCCTTTTGTTACGTCAAGTAATACTACTGCTGCTGGAGCTTGTACTGGTTTAGGTGTTGCTCCTAATAGAATTAAAGAAGTGTTCGGTATTTTTAAAGCCTATACAACTCGTGTTGGTTCTGGTCCATTTCCTACAGAATTATTTGATGAAGATGGTGAAACAATGGGACGAGTTGGTAATGAATTTGGAGCTACAACTGGACGTAAACGTAGATGTGGTTGGTTAGATTTAGTTGCTTTAAAATATGCATGCCAAGTAAATGGAGTTACACAGTTAATGATGATGAAAGGTGATGTTTTATCTGGTTTTGATACTTTAAAAGTATGTACTGCCTATAAATATAAAGGTGAAGAAATAAGTCACTTACCTTATAATATAGAACCTGAAAATGTAGAGCCAGTATATACCGAAATAAAAGGTTGGAAAGCAGACTTAACAGGAATGACCAATAAAGAAGACATGCCAGAAAACTTGGTTAAATATATTGAGTTTATAGAAAAAGAAACTGAAATACCAGTTACTATTGTTTCTGTTGGTCCAGACAGAAAACAAACCATTAACAGGTAAAAAAATAAAACATAAAAAAAACCATCCTCAAAAGGATGGTTTTTTTTTAAGTTAATAATGTTCTACCTATTTCTTCACATTGTTGTAATGTTGATAAAACATCTTCCATAGATGTTTTTGGATTAATCAAACACATTCTAAGTACAACCTGTTTATTTAAAACTGTAGTTACTAAAACTGCCTCTTTAGACTCCATTACTTTCTGAGAAATTTGCTGATTTAAAGTATCTATCTCTTTTTCAGATAAATTAGCACCAATAGGGTTATACCTAAAGTTAATAACAGCCAACGTTGCTGGTGAAATAACCTCCCATTCCCTACTCGATCTCATGTGAGATTCTACCTCTTCTGTTAACTCTATATTATAAGTTACAGCCTCTTTAAAAGCTTTTAAACCATACGTTTTAATAGACATATAAAACTTTAAAGCACGTAATCTTCGTGTTAATTGTATACCATAATCATAAAAATTGATTTCAGATTCGTTACCTTCTATATCTCTTAAATATTCTGGTTTTTCACTAAAAGTATTACTTAACCACGACGCATCTTTTACTAATAAACATCCTATTTCATAAGGTTGATAAAACCATTTATGCGGATCTACTGTTAAAGAGTCTGCTCTGTCAATTCCTCGTAAAGCTCTAGCGCCTTTTTTAGATAAAATTGCAGCACCTCCATAAGCTCCATCTACATGAAACCACATATTTTCATCCTCACAAATATCTGCAATATCATGTAACGGATCTACAGTACCTGTATTAGTTGTACCAGCAGAAGCTATAAAGCAAAAAGGTTGTAATCCTTCTAGTTTATCTTTTGCAATGGCGTTTTTTAACTTATTCAAACCTATTTTAAATTCAAAATCTGTCGGAATAATTCTAATTTGCTCTTTTTTAAATCCTAAAACACGAATTGCTTTTATGTTAGATGAGTGTGCTTGATCTGATAAATAGATCACCGCTTTAGAAAAATCATCACCACATTTTAGTCTTCTAGCAGTAACCAATGCTGTTAAATTAGCCATAGAACCTCCACTAGTAAAAATACCTCCTCCTTCCTTTACAGGAAAATTATACATTTTTAACAACCAATTCATTGTTACTATTTCCAGCTCAGCAGCAGCAGCAGAAACTAACCATCCTCCAGAAAATATATTAAAACCTGTTGCTAAGGTATCAGACATAGTACTAATAAAATTACTAGGCCCTGGTACAAACGAATAAAACTTAGGGTGCGATATTACATTACTATTAGGAATTACGTTTTCCATAACAAAATCTAACACCTGATTAGCTTCCATTCCTTCTTCTGGTGCCTCCTGTAAAAAAATAGAATCCATTTCTTTACGTGTGGCTGTAGCTACTGGTTTTTTATTTTCTAAAGTTGCCCAATGTTCAGCAATTAAGTCAACAATTTTATAACCATAGGTTTTCATTTCTTCTAACGATAAATCGAACCTTCCTTTCATATAAATCATTTAATTTTATGCAAAATTAGGCATCTTTATAAGCATAGAAAAACCTTATGTTACTAATTTTATCAATTACTTAAGAAGTTTGGCATATAGTTTTCATTATTTTTGCCAAGTTAAAAATCAATATTTTGAAAAAAGTTTTCTTTTTACTCATATTATTAAGTACTTCTGTATTTAATGCACAAAACAAAAAAATTCAGATTTTATCTTCTAAACTAAGTACTGTAGACGAAGAAAAATTTCCTGGTGCTACCATTTTAATTGGTAATGTAAAGATTAAACATGAAGGTGCTACTTTAGATTGTAAGAGAGCTTTACTTTATAAAGAAAAAAACTTATTTCAGGCCATTGGAGAAGTTGTAATTGAACAAGGAGACTCTATTATCCAATACGCTGATTTTGCAACCTATGATGGTAATACTAAAATGGCAAAATCTTGGGGAAACGTTGAAGTTAATGATAAAGAGATGACATTAAAAACAGACACTCTTTATTTTGACAGAAATGAGCAGCTCTTATATTATCCCACCGACGGAAAAATAACTGATAAAAAAAATATCTTAACTAGTAAAAAAGGAACTTACTATTTAACTTCAAAGAAGTTTTCTGCAAAAAATAACGTTCATGTTGTTAACCCAGATAATGAATTAGATTCCGATCATTTAGATTATTACACCAACTCACAATTAGCTTATTTATACGGCCCTTCTACAGTTACTAATTTAAAAGACAGTACAAAAATATACTCTGAAAAAGGTTTTTATGATACCAATACAGATATTTCTTACTTTGTGAAAAATGCTAAATTATTTTTGAAAGAAAAAACAATTTTAGCTGATAGTTTATATTATGATAAACCTAAAGGTTTTGCATCAGCAACTAATAATATTAAAGTTATAGATACCGTTCAAAATATGGTAATTAAAGGTAATTATGCTGAAGTTTTTGAGCATTTAGACTCTCTTTTTATCATTAAAAAACCTGTAGCTATTTCTGTAATGGAAAAAGACTCTTTGTACATGCATGGAGATACTATTTTGGTTACTGGTAAACCAGAAAAAAGAGTTGTAAGAACATATCATAACGTAAAAATATTTAAAAAAGATTTACAGGGTAAATGCGACTCTATTTATACTAGTCAAGAAACAGGTTTAACTAAAATGTATAGAAATCCAGTACTATGGTCTGGCAAAAACCAAATTACAGGTGATAGTATTCAGTTTTTATCTAACAAAACAACCAATAAACTAGACTCTTTATTTGTGTATAACAATGCTTTTATGATTCAAAAAGACAGCTTATCTGATGATAATTTTAATCAAATAAAGGGTAGAAACATTTACGGTAAGTTTGAAGAAAACAACCTAAAAGTATTATTAGTTAAAGGAAATGCTGAGTCTTTGTATTACAATAGAAATGAAGAGACTCAAAAACTAGAAACAATTACTAAATTAATAGCTAGTGACATAGAATTTACGTTAGAAAATAACGAAATAATTCAAACTAAGTATTTCAAAAAATCAGAAGGTAAAACATTTCCACCCTCAGATTTCCCAACAGAAAATGCAAAATTTAATGGTTTTATATGGAGAGAAGATGAACAACCTAAAACCATGGAAGACATTTTTATAAAAGATAAAACCGTAGACAGAACTCCTGTTAAAAAACATTTTAGTAAAGAAATTAATCAAGCTAAAAATACATTTAACAAAGAAGCCTTACGTAAAGGAAAACCAAAAACTAAAGGAAAATTAGCACCAGAAACAGAACTGTGATAAACGACTTTTTAAAATATCAAGGACAAACAACTCCACATCCATTAGCTATAGAAATCTCTCATGCTAAAGACTCTTATATTTTTGATACATCAGGTAACGCTTATTTAGACTTTGTAGCGGGTGTATCTGCAAACAGTTTAGGTCATAACCACACAAGTGTAAATAAAGCAATTCAAGAGCAGTTAACACAGTATACACATGTAATGGTTTACGGAGAATTTATTCAAAAACCACAATTAAACCTATGCAAAGCATTAGCTAGTACACTACCTGAAAAACTACAAGCTGTTTATCTTGTCAACTCAGGAACTGAAGCTACTGAAGGAGCTTTAAAATTAGCAAAAAGATTTACTGGTAGATCAGAAATTATTGCTGGGAATAATGCTTATCATGGAAACACTATGGGAGCTATGAGTGTTTGTGGTGCTGAACAACAAAACAGCGCTTTTCGCCCATTGGTTCCTGGTTCAAGATTTATTCAATTTAATTCTGAAAAAGACATTGCTAAAATTTCACATAAAACCGCAGGTGTTATTTTAGAAACAATCCAAGGAGGTGGTGGATTTATAGAGCCTACCAATGGATATTTAGCTAAAATTAAAGCAAGATGCGAAGAAGTTGGTGCGCTCTTAATTCTTGATGAAATTCAAACAGGAATAGGTAGAACTGGAAAGTTTTGGGGTTTTGAAAACTACGATGTTATACCTGATATTATTATTACAGGTAAAGGTTTAGGAGGTGGAATGCCAATTGGAGCTTTTATAGCCTCTCATGAAATAATGAGTAGTCTTAAAGACAATCCTAAATTAGGGCATATAACCACTTTTGGTGGGCATCCAGTTATAGCAGCAGCTGGCTTAGCAACTGTAAATGAAATAACTCAATCAGAGTTAATGCAAGAGGCGCTAAGAAAAGAAAAAATCATCAGAGAGCATTTAACGCATCCAGCCATTAAAGAAATAAGAGGAAAAGGATTAATGTTAGCTTTAATTCTAGATAATCCTGCAATAGCTGACTATGTGATTTTAGAGTGTATGAAAAAAGGATTAATATTATTTTGGTTATTATATGAAAAAAGAGCTGTAAGAATTACTCCTCCTTTAACAATTTCTGACGAAGATTTAAGAAAAGGTTGTGAAATTTTAACATCAGTAATAAACAATATGCCCTCTTCCCTTGCGTTATAATTATGCATAATAGGTTGGGTTAGGGGATTTATCATTTATCTATTAGACGGAAGATCGGTTAAAATTGTTTTTAACCGATTTTTTATTAGATTTAACTCATGCAAAAATCTGATATTAAACGCCTTTTCGATTTTCCTTATTATCAACTGGCTAACCACACACAAGAAAAATGTTTTGTTTATAAGCAACATGATGCATGGCTAAACATTTCAACTCAAGAGTATTTAGAAACAGCTACTAAAATTAGTAGTGCTTTATTAAACTTAGGAGTAAAGCCTAATGATAAAATTGCAGTGATCACAAATAACAATCAGTATAAATGGTTTATGTTAGATGTTGGTGTATTGCAAATTGGAGCTGTTAATGTTCCTCTCTATCCTACTTTTTCAGATACTGATTTTGAATACATATTAAATCACTCTGATGCCAAATTTTGTTTCGTTTCTGATGATGAACTATATCAAAAAGCACATAAAATAGCAGGTAAAACTCAATTAGAGAAAATATTTTCTTTTGAAGAAATAAATGTAGACTACAGTTGGAATCACTTTTTAAGTAATGCAACTACTAATAACATTAATGAAATAGAAAACTTAAAAAAACATGTTTCTCCTCAAGACCTAGCTACCATTATTTACACTTCAGGCACAACAGGAACACCTAAAGGTGTAATGCTAACTCATGATAATATTACTAAAAATGTATTTTCTGTTGCTAAGAGAATCAATTTAAATGAAACTAATAAAAGAGTTGTTAGCTACTTACCTATTTGCCATATTTTTGAAAGAGCAAGCTCTTATTATTGTCAACAAATGGGATTTGAAATTCATTTTGCAGAGAGTATAGAATCATTAGGTGATAATTTAAAAGAAATTAAGCCTCATTTTATGGCTGTTGTACCAAGACTTCTAGAAAAAGTATTTGATAAGATAGTTGATAAAGGAAGTGAACTTAGAGGCATAAAAAAACAATTATTTTTTTGGGCACTACATTTAGCCGAACAATATCAACCTTATAAAAAAAATGGTTTTTGGTATGAATTTAAACTTAAAATAGCTAACAAAATCATTTTTACCAAATGGCGTGAAGCCTTAGGAAATCATTTAGAATTTATGCTTGCAGGTAGCGCACCAATGCAACCACGATTGGTAAGTGTATTTACAGCAGCTAAAATTCCTGTTTTTGAAGGCTATGGAATGACCGAAACATCCCCAGCAGTATCTGTGAGTGACATGAGAAATAACGGATTTAAATTAGGTACTGTTGGTAGAGTTTTAGATGATGTTAGTGTAAAAATTGCTGATGATGGAGAAATTCTAGTTAAAGGTCCTAATGTAATGAAAGGATATTATAAAAATGAAACACTAACTAACCAAACAATCGTTAATGGTTATATTCATACTGGAGATATTGGAGAGGTAGATGAAGACGGTTTTTTGAAAATTACCGATAGAAAAAAGGAAATATTTAAAACATCAGGTGGAAAATATATTGCTCCAGCTGTTCTTGAAGCCGAATTAAAAAAATCTAGATTTATAGAACAAGCTATGGTTATTGGAGAAGGTGAAAAAATGCCAGCTGCCATAATTCAATTACATTTTGATTTTATTAAACAATGGGCTAAAAAGCATCGTTACACCATTTTAGATATTACTTCTGATGAAAGATTAATAAAAAGAATTCAAAAAGAAATAAATATTTGCAATAAAAAGTTCGGAAAATGGGAACAAATTAAACGTTTTGAAATAACTAGTGATGAATGGACAATAGAAGCAGGACATTTAACTCCAACTTTGAAGATGCGTAGAAAAATCATCAAAAAAATGTATGAAAAACTATATAATAAAATATATAATTAACAGATATTCAAAACATAAGCTTAACTTGTAAAAACAACATAATTTTTATAATTTGCCAGACGCAAAACAAACGAACTTATGGCGATTGAAATTACACGTCTATTTGACTTTCCCTACTATCAATTAGAAAAGTACAATTTAGAAAAATCTCTTACTACCAAATATAATGGTGAATGGAAATCTATATCTACTAAAGAGTATATAGATAAAGCAAATGCAGTAAGCCGAGGTTTACTAAGATTAGGTGTACAACCTAATGATAAAATTGCTGTTATCTCTACTAATAACCGTACTGAATGGAATATTTGCGATATAGGTATATTACAAACAGGAGCACAAAGTGTACCTATTTACCCTACTATCTCAAAGGAAGATTATGAATATATCTTAAATCACTCAGAAGCTATATACTGTATAGCATCAGATAAAGATATTATAGATAAATTGAATCAAATTAAAGGTAATACACAATTAAAAGGTGTATATACTTTTGATGAAATAACTGGAGAAGCAAATTGGTCTGAATTATTAGATTTAGGTGCTGATGAAAGTAATCAAGCTGAAGTTGAAGAGCGTAAAAACAATGTTAAATCTGATGATTTAGCAACCTTAATTTATACTTCTGGTACTACAGGAAGACCAAAAGGTGTAATGTTATCTCACAAAAACATTGTTTCTAATGTTTTGGCTAGTGAAAAACGTGTACCATTAGAATATGGTAAATCAAGAGGTTTAAGCTTTTTACCAGTATGTCACATTTTCGAACGCATGATCTTGTATTTATATCAATATTGTGGTGTTTCAATTTATTTTGCTGAAGCTATTGATAAACTAAGTGAAAATGCTCAAGAAATTAAACCTAACGTAATGACTGCCGTTCCTCGTTTATATGAGAAAATTTACGATAAAATTTACGCTAAAGGAGCAGAATTAACAGGTATTAAAAAGAAATTATTTTTCTGGGCTATCGAACTAGGTTTACAATATGAACCATACGGAGCAAACGGATGGTTATATGAAAAAAAGTTAGCGGTTGCAAGAAAACTAATTTTCTCTAAATGGCAAGCTGCTTTAGGTGGTGAATTAAAAATTATGGTTTCTGGAAGTGCAGCTTTACAACCTAGATTAACAAGAGTATTTACTGCTGCAGGAATGCCTGTAATGGAAGGATATGGTTTAACTGAAACTTCACCTGTAATTGCTGTAAACGATCAAAGAGATGGTGGTTTTAAAATTGGCACTGTAGGAAGAATGATTGATGGTGTTGAAGTTAAAATTTCTGAAGAAGATGAAATTTTAGTTAAGGGTGACAATGTGATGATTGGGTACTACAAAGATCCGGAAAAAACCGCTGAAGTATTAAAAAATGGATACTTCCATACGGGTGATAAAGGAAAAGTTGAAAACGGTTTCTTAAGCATTACTGGTCGTATTAAAGAAATGTTTAAAACTTCTGGAGGTAAATATGTAATACCTACTTTATTAGAAGATAGATTAAAACAATCTCGTTTTATTGAGCAAGTAATGGTAGTTGGTGAAGGAGAGAAAATGCCTACTGCTTTAATTCAGCCAAACTTAGACTTTGTTAAAGAATGGGCAAAACGTCATAAAACTTCAATTAATAGTATAGAAGAAGCTTCTAAAAATGAGCAATTAACAGCTCGTATTCAAGAAGAGATCGACGAATGCAACAAACATTTTGGTAAATGGGAGCAAATTAAACGTTTTACCATTACTCCTGATGAGTGGAGTATAGATGGAGGACACTTAACTCCTACTATGAAGATGAAACGTAAAATCATCAAAGAAATTTACAAAGACTTGTACGAAAAAATGTACGATAGAGCATAAAACAAAATCCGTAGTTAATTCTACGGATTTTTTATTTTTGCGCATTATTAAAAATACACATGGATAAATTAATTGATTTTAAAACTAATATTTCAAACCTAGAAATACCTAAAACAATTAATTACCCTTACAATTACACTCCATATAAAATAGCACAAGTTGCTTCAGAAGAATTACAGTGTTATTTAGAAAGCGAAATAGTTTTTAAACATAACTTCGGTATAAAAAATAATAATGAAAATGCTTTAGGGAAAATGTTTGGTGTATTAGTTGTTCAAAATTCTAAAGGAAAAATAGGTTATTTAGCTGCTTTTTCTGGTAAAATAGATAACTCGCAAGTTCATAATTATTTTGTGCCTCCAGTTTCTAATATTTTATCTGACTATAATTTTTACAGAAAATCCGAAGATAAAATTAGTGATATAACTAATCAAATTGAAACTATAACTAATAATCCTGAGTATATAAAGGTTAAAGCTGAATTTGAAAATTTAACCAATATACATGAGCAAATACTAGCTTCTGAGAAAATTAAAATTCAACAAAAGCGACAAATAAGAAGAAGTAATTATAAAAAAAAGAAACAATTAATTGATCGTAAGGAACTTAAAAAACTTCAACAAGAAATGAATCAACAAAAATTAAATGAAGATTTTTTCTTGAATGAATATAAAATTTATCTTGATCAGAAAATAAAACCTATAAAGGAAGCCTATGATTTTTATAACCAACCTTTAGATAAAGTATTAAGTAAGCGTAAAAAGCTATCTGCTAAAGCTCAAGAAGATATCTTTGATAGTTATAACTTTATAAATGCTAAAAAAGAAGAAAAATCTTTAAAAGATATTTTTTCTCAACACAAAACAAATATACCTGCTGGTGCTGGTGATTGTTGTGCTCCTAAATTATTTCAGTATGCTTTTAAAAACAACCTCTCTCCTATTGCCTTAGCAGAATTTTGGTGGGGAAAACCTTTAAAAACATCTATAAGAAAACATAAAAATTATTATCCTGCATGTGTTGGTAAGTGCAAACCTATTCTATCACACATGTTATCAAATACTAACGTAAGCAATAACCCATTAACTAATAAACTATCAATGAAAATTGATTTAGACATTATTTATGAAGATGACGTTTTATTAGTTATAAATAAGCCAGAGGAATTTTTAACAGTTTCTGGCACTGAAATAGAAAACTCTATACATAGTATTGTAAGACAAAAGTATCCAACAGCCACAGGCCCTTTAATCGTTCACAGATTAGATATGTCAACATCTGGTGTATTATTAATAGCTAAAGAAAAAAGTATTCATAAAGCATTACAAGAGCAGTTTATAAACAGAAGCGTTAAAAAACGTTATTTAGCTGAATTAGATGGAATACTTGAAAAAAATGAAGGTACTATTTCGCTTCCTTTAAAAGTAGATTTTCATAACAGACCTCAACAAATGGTTTGTTTCAAACAAGGAAAAAATGCAACTACCCACTTTAAAGTTTTATCTGTAAAAAACAATAAAACACGCTTGTATTTATATCCAATTACAGGACGAACACATCAACTAAGAATGCATACCGCTCATCCTCTTGGTTTAAATACACCAATTATTGGTGATGATTTGTACGGTAAACGAGCTAACAGATTGCATTTACATGCAGAATCTCTAACATGTAAACATCCTGTAACTGGAAAAACAATGAACTTTTCAGCTCCTTGTAATTTTTAATCTTTTAAAAGTAACGGACAACTCTTTTTAAAACGCTCTAATCTTGGAATAGAAACGCTTTTTACATACGGGTTGTTAGGATTTCGTTCTTCAAAGTTTTGATGATATTCTTCTGCTACATAAAATACATCAAACTTACTTACCTCTGTTACAATTTTACCATTATACTTCTCTTTATTTAGTGTATTAATGGTATTTTTAATAATGTTTTTTTCTTCTTCTGTTTGATAAAAAGCAATAGATCTATATTGTGTGCCAAAATCTGGATACTGTCCATTTAAAGTGGTAGGATCATGCGATGCAAAAAAAGCGTCTACTAACTCTTGAAAAGTTACTTTTTCAGGGTTATAATAAACTGCAACGGTCTCTGCATGCCCTGTAGTTCCAGTTCCTATTTGTTGATAGGTTGGATTAATAACATGCCCACCAGAATATCCTGATACTGCTTCTTCTAAACCTTTTATTCGTTCATAAATAGCTTCAACACACCAAAAACATCCGCTGGCAAAATAGGCTACTTTTTTATTGTTTTGTGCATTCATTTGTAATGATATTAATACCAATAGTAAACTAAAAAATTGTTTCATTGTTTTGTATTTAGTGCATTGGTCGTACAAAATTACGAAAACAAACAAAAAAGCTACCCGAAATTCATCAGATAGCTTTTTCTTACAAAAACTAACAAAGTTCAATAATTACTTATTGAAGATTTTTATCTCCTTGATTAGGATTATAACTGTAATTAAACGTATAATATCTTGAATTGTCTAAATCTGATGAATCACCGTCTTTGTAATACGATAAAATTTCCATCTTAGCATAATGTCCGTTATGTGTTTTTACAATAATAACGGTGCCTAAAACAGGAGAAATTAAATGTGTTTGTCCGTTATAGGTATACCAACCATTTCCACTACCTGTAGGTAAAGCATACGTATTAGCAGCATCTTGAGTAAAAAATTCATCAGAAGGAGCAGTAACAACTTCAGTAAAAATTCCATTTTCTAATGCTATAGCACCATTTCCAGTTCTTGAAGGCTCATCTGTTAAACCTATTTCTGATCCTCCATTAACAATAATAGAAGTACCTCTAAAGGCGACATCCCAATTTTCTCCTGTTACAACCGCTCCTGTTGAAAAACTAAATTTTGTAAATTCTCCTGATGTTACAGGCGGATTTTGAGTATAATCTGTAATTACTGGCGCATGTAAATTTACCATTTGACTACTTACATTTGGATCTACTAAAGAGATAGTTTCATCATCTGAACATGATGCAAATCCTAAAGATATAATAGCTACTAATACTAGGGTTTTAAATTGTTTCATTTTAAATTAAATTTTGATTTATATATAATGTTAAATAGTTAATAATATACTTGAGAAGAATGTTCTACCGAGTTGTAAAACACTATCGTTATTCATAAATTCTTGATAATTATGATTTTCAATTCCTGTATCATTAAAAAGATTATTTATACCAAATTGAAGACTTAGTCTATTAAATAGTTTTTTTTGTAATGACATATTAACTTGTGTATTAGACTTTACAAAAGCATCATAATTATCTATAATTCCTGAACTACCATTGGTATCAAACAGTGCATATTTACTTCTGTAAAGCACTCTTATATTTCCAGAAACTCCATTTTTGTCATTGGTATAAAATAGCTTTGCGTTGGCTGTATGTTTTGATCTATTCGCTAACCCAAAATAATTACTGCTTGATAATCTTTCTGTTGGAGCATTAGTATTCCTTTTAAAAAAAATATTACCATTTTTAATTGCTGCTAACTCTTGTTTATCACCAGTATCTAGGTATTGGTAACCAAACACTATTTTTACTTTATTGTTTATATCAAATGAAGTGTCAAACTCTATACCTTGCGTAAAAACACTTTTTCTATTTTCATACGTAAAGACATTGGTATTAGGTAAATTTTCATCAATAATTCCTAATGAAAATGTGTTTATTAAGTCTTTGATATCATTTCTAAATAAATTAATACCTAACTCAAGGTTTTTAATAGGTTTAATAGTAAAACCTAAATTATAGCCTATAGAACTTTCTGGAGATAATTCAGACTTTAAATTTTGTACTTCAGTTACAGTAGGATATAGTTTTTTTATTGTTTCTGATCCTAAAACAATATAACCGGAACTTGTATTTCTAAAATTGAAAAACAATTGTCTAAAATCAGGGGTTTTATATCCAAAACCAATAGACCCTTTAATTGAAAAAGTATTGGATAGTTTGTGATTTAAAGAGACTTTAGGACTAAAAGCAGGTGCAAATTTGTTAAAATGATCATACCTTGCTCCTATTACTACGTTAGTGTTTTTCCATAAATCAGTATCTAGTTGAGCATATACATATTGAGAGTTAAATGTTTCTTTGCCATCAAAAAACGTTCTATCTAAAGCATCATAATTAGCACCAATACCACCAATTAAATCGATATTTTTAAATGCTATTTGTGTTTTAATCTCCGGTCTAAATAAACTCTGATTAAACTCTGATAATTCATTATTAAAAATACTTGATGTTTTATAATTAGTGTAATACAAAGAATAATTAAGCTTCCAATCACTATTTATTGTATGATTAATAGTTCCTGTTAAGTTTAAATCGTTTCTTTTAGAATTTCCCTGTGGCTCAATAAATTGTTCTGTAAAATATCGTTGCGAAATTGCAGCTTTTATATTGTCTGATATTTCATAAGTAACTCCAATATTATTTGTAAAGTTTTGATATGGATATCCTGTGTTTGCTGTGGTTGCAGGTGATAAATCAAAAGCACTTGCAGAATTTGCATTAATGGCGGCTTTTAATGAGAGTCTATTATGCTTATGTAACACATTAGATGATAAATCTAATTCGTCTTTAGCTCCAAACCTAGTTAGGTATTTGATGGTTGCTTTTGTAGCATTATAGGTTGGCTCTTTAGTTATAATGTTTATTACTCCACCCATAGCTTCAGACCCATATAAAGCTGAGGAGGGACCTTTAACAATTTCAATCTGTTTAATGTTACTCAAAGATAATCTACTTAAATCTAAGTTACCTGATGTTCTTCCAATAACAGGTAAACCATCAATTAAAACCAGAGTATACTCAGCATCCATACCTTGCAATTGTATTCCTTTACTACCTCCAAAATCACTTACGTAGTTAATACCCGTTTGTTCTAATAATATTTCTTGTAATCTCACAGAACCAACAGCTGCTATTTGTTTTGAAGACACTAAAGTAACTGGCATTGGTAAAGAAGATAATTGTCTTTTAGTCCTGGTTGCTGTTATCACAACATTATCTAGCTCATTATTAAAGATAGAATCTAATTTTTGTTCATTGCTTTGTGCTATTAAAAAGCTATTGAAAAAAAACACACTATATATTACTTTCTTATTTAGAAACATTCTTAATAATTTTGATGCAAATGTATCATTTATTTTTAATCAATCTAAATAAATTTTATATTTTTGTAGAATAATAAAAAATCAATTAAAAAATGAGAAAATATATTATGGTTAGTTTATGTGTGATAGCATTCATCAACACATTACAAGCACAAAACAAAAAAGACAATGCAGCAATTAAAGAGATGTGCGGATGTTTTGAGGTTACTTTTAACTTTGCAGAAACATTTAACTACAGTAAAGATTCATTATACAAACCCTCTAAAAACAAACTATCAAAAGGACTAGAATGGGCTCAATTAATTGAGGATGAAAAAGAAAAAATTTCTATTCAACATTTATTACAAGTAGGCAATCCTGCTAATCCGCATATAGTTAAACATTGGCGACAAGATTGGATGTATGAAAACCAAAATTTTTACATGTTTAACGGAGATAATCGTTGGAAATATATCACGAAACCTAAATCTGAAGTAAAAAAACAATGGACTCAAAAAGTATATCAAGTAGATGATAGTCCACGTTACGAAGGATCGGGATCTTGGGTACATATTGATGGTAAAAGTTATTGGGAAAGCACAACTGATGCTCCATTACCAAGAAGAGAATATACTAAAAGAAGTGACTACAACATTACTGAAAGAGGGAATAGACATGAAATAACTTCTTATGGTTGGTTACACGATCAGGATAACAAGAAAATTATTAGAAAAGATGGGGAAAAAGATTTTATTTTAGCACATGAAAAAGGATATAACACTTATGTTAGAGTTGCTGATGAAAAGTGTAAAGCTGCTCAAGACTGGTGGATTAAAAACCAAAATAAATGGCAACTTGTAAGAACTAAATGGAATGAGGTTTTTAATAAAAAAACAGATTTATCATTAGAACAAAAAGTTGATAATAAGGTATTATTTAAACATCTATTTGATGACACTATTGATACTGAACCTGAAATTAATAAAGTAATAGAATCTTTTGTAAAACAATAAATATGCATTCATCATATCTAAAAAAATTAATAACCATCACATTATTTGTGGGTTCCATGCAAATAAAAGCACAAGTTAAAAATGTGTTTTTAGACAGAAGTTTCTGGAAAACAAATCCTACAACTGCTACTATTGATCAAAAAATAAAAGAAGGTAATAACGTTTCACAGGCTAATGGGGCTAATTTTGATGCTACAGTTTATGCTATTTTAGAAAATGTTGATAATAAAACCATTAAACATTTACTTACCAAAAATGGAAATGGTGTTAATAAACTAACTCATGACGGTAGAACATACATTTTTTGGGCTGCTTATAAAAATAATACCGAATTAGTAAAACATCTTATTAATAATGGAGCAAATACTAATATTCTAGATGATAAAGGTTATTCTGTATTAAATTTTGCTGCCGTTGGTGGTGTTACAAATACTAAATTATATGACTTATTATTAGCTAATGGTGCTAACCTTACTAAAGATGTAACTCCTAAAGGTGCAAATGCTTTACACTTAGTAGCTCCAAACGTTGACAATTTTAAGGTTATTGATTACTTTATCTCTAAAGGTTTATCAATAACTAGTACCGATAACGATGGAAATACAGTATTTAATTACGTAGCTCAAAAAGGAAACACTAAAATGTTAGACTTATTAATAAAAAAAGGGGTTCCTTACCAATCATTAAACAAAAACGGTGGTAATGCCATGATTTTTGCAACTAAAGGAGCAAGAAGACATACCAACTCTCTTAACTTTTTTAAATATTTAGAAGGCTTAGGTATTTCACCTAACATTACCACTAAAAACGGAACTACACCTTTACATAATTTAGCTTATAATAATAAAGACCTAGCTTCTTATAATTATTTCATAAGTAAAGGAGTAAATACAAATCAAGCTGATAAAGATGGTAACACTGCGTTACTGAATGCTGCATCAAGAAACTCTTTAGAAATTATAAAATTATTGGTACAAAAGTCTGATAACATCAATCATACTAACAATAGTGGATACTCTGCTTTAACTAAAGCTATGCGAAATTCACCAGAGGTTATTGAGTTTTTATTACAAAAGAAAGCTGAAGTTTCTGTAAATGATAAAAAAGGATACAATTTAGCTTACCATCTGTTTAAAACATACAATGATAAAAATATAGTTGACTTCAATAAAAAATTAACATTATTAGAAGCAAATGGTTTAAAAACAGCAGCAATAAACAAAAACGGATCATCTTTATATCATTTAGCTGTTGAAAAAAATAGTACAAGCATGATTCAGTTTATTAAAAAGTATGCCATAGACATTAACACTAAAAATAAAGATGGACTAACACCTTTACAATTGGCTGTTATGGTAGGTAAAAATCACGAGCTAATTAAATTATTAATTGCAGAAGGAGCAAATACATCAGTTACCACAGATTTTGATGAAACTTTGTACGATTTAGCTAAAGAAAACGAAGCTTTAAAAAATACCGATATCAATTACTTAAAATAAACCCTTATAAAATGATAAAAAAAACAATATCATTAGTAGTCATAGTGCTTACTTTAATGGCTTTTTCAATACCTACTAGTAAAAAATACAAGTGTATGATACAAATGAAAAACTATACTGGTGAAGGAGCCTATGTAGTAATTTCATTAATTAATCCTGAAGGTTTGTATGAAAAAACCTTATACGTTCAGGGAGATGATGAAGAATGGTATCATGATATTACTAGTTGGTGGAATTTTCAAGGAAAAGTAAGATCGGACATCGATGCTATTACTGGAGAAACTATTAGCGGCGGAAATAGAGCAATTAGTGTTATCGAAATTGATGATTCATATATTGACGCTGGTTATAAATTACGTTTTGAAACAGCTGTAGAAGATCAAGAATACTACGAAAAAGATGTAGAAATTAATTTAACAGCTGCTTCTTTAAAAGGTAAAGCAGAAGGCGCTGGATTTATAAGATATGTCCGATTAATGCCTCAATAATTTATGAAAAGTATCACATCTATATGGAGATATAGCCACTTTATATTGGCTGTATCTTCATTTGTTTTTATCACCATTGCTTCCATTACTGGTATTATTTTAGCTACAGAGCCTATTTTAAATAAAACCAAATCACAATCTATAAGTAATTTACATACAATCACACTTCAATCTGTTATCAACAAACTTAAAAATGAATATGATGAAGTATTAACCGTAAAAGTAAATGAACATAATTTTGTTGAAGCCGCTGTGATAACCAAAAATGGCGATAATGATACTTTTTATATCAACCCTGAAACTGCTAAAAAAATTACAAAACTTAAAAACCGTCCTACGCTTTATAAATGGACTACAAGTTTACATCGATCTTTATTTTTAAAATCTACTGGTCGATTTTTAGTTGCTTTCTTTACGTTTTTACTGTTACTAATTACTATTAGCGGTATCGTATTAATAAGTAAAAGACAAGGTGGAATACGTAATTTTTTTTCAAAAACTGTAAAAGAAAATACACATCAATACTTTCATGTTATTTTAGGAAAATATACTTTAATACCGCTATTAGTAATAACATTAACAGGTATATTTTTATCGTTAGAAAAGTTTGAGGTTTTACCTAAAAAAAACAACAACCATATAATACAAACTACTTCAGATACTAAAAAGTCAGCTCTTAATGAAATTACCTTAAATCAAGTTAAAAACATTGAGTTTCCTTTTTCTTCTGATGAAGAAGATTATTTTATTATTCAATTACATAACGCTGAAATATTTGCAAACCAATATACAGGTGCAATAATTAGCAAAAAAAATATTTCTTGGATTAAAAAAACTAGTAATCTTAGTTTAGACTTGCACACAGGAAATAGCTCTTTAATTTGGGCTTTTATTTTACTTATCAGCACTTTTAGCTTATTGTATTTTATTTTTTCTGGTTTTTCTATTTATTTCAATCGAAAAAAACATCAATTAATTAAAAATAATTGTAGTAAACAAAAAGCTGAAATTATCATACTTGTTGGATCTGAATCTGGTAGTACTTATAGTTTTGCAAATTCATTAATTAAAGCATTAAGAAAAACCCATAAAAAAGTATTTGTGGATGTTTTAAATAATTATACCCATTATCCAAATGCGAAAGAACTTATTGTTTTAACGGCTACTTATGGTGATGGTGAAGCGCCTTCTAACGCTAAAGATTTTTTATCCAAAATACCAAAAACTAATAATAAAAACGTCATAAACTTTACGGTGGTTGGCTTTGGTTCATATGCTTATCAACATTTCTGCAAATTTGCTTTTGATATTCATGAAACTTTAAATAGCAATCCTAATTTTAACAATATAATACCGTTAAAAACTATTAACAATCAATCTTTTAATGATTTTAAAGATTGGGTTTTAGATTTATCAAATTATTTTAATACAAATATTCCAATTGTTCAAGAGCATAAAAAGACACAAAAACAATCTTTATTTACGGTAAAAGATAAAACAGAACTCAATACAGATGATACTTTTTTATTGACACTTTCTACTAAAAAATCATTTGAATCTGGAGATTTATTAGAAATTACACCAAAACAAGATTCAATACCTCGCTATTACTCTATTGGTAAGGTTAACAATTTAGCTATAATAAGTATTAAGAAACATGAATTTGGAATATGCTCTAACTTTCTAAACTCTTTAGAAATCGAAACTACTTTTAAAGCTCGCATTAAAAAAAATCCAGAATTTCATCTACCTAAAAAAAACAAAGAAGTATTATTTATTGCTAACGGAACAGGCATTGGTCCGTTTTTAGGAATGATTAATTCAGCTCAAGCAAATAAGTATTTATTTTGGGGTGTACGTACTTCAACTTCCTCTAAAATTTACATGCCTATAATTAACCGTGCATTGCAAGAAAAAACATTAAATGGATTTTTTACCGCTTATTCCAGAGAAGAAAATAAAATGCATGTGCAAGACATGCTTATAAAAGAAAAAGAACTCGTCTCTTCAATTTTAAAAAACCAAGGAGCAATATTTATTTGTGGTAGTATACAAATGATGAACGGTGTACTTACAACTTTAGAACAAATTTCTAAAGAAAACCTTCAACAACCACTAAATAAAAACCTTATAAAAACAGACTGCTATTAAGCAAAACTATTGTTTACAACTTTGTTTGTTTGTAGTTATCTTGTTTGTTACATTTGCTATGTAAAATAACCCTTGTACATGGAACACTTTATAGTATCTGCACGTAAATATCGTCCTCAAAACTTTGAAGATGTGGTTGGTCAACAAGCCATTACCAATACGTTAGAGAATGCTATAAAAAACAATCATTTAGCACAAGCGTTACTTTTTACAGGACCTAGAGGTGTTGGTAAAACATCTTGTGCGCGTATTTTAGCAAAAAGAATTAACCAAGAAAGCAGCACCAATCCAGAGGAAGATTTTGCTTTTAATATTTTTGAGTTAGATGCCGCTTCAAATAACTCTGTAGATGATATTAGAAATCTTACAGATCAAGTTAGAATTCCACCACAAACAGGAAAATACAAGGTTTATATTATTGATGAGGTTCATATGTTGTCACAAGCAGCATTTAATGCCTTTTTAAAAACCTTAGAAGAGCCACCAGCGCATGCTATTTTTATTTTAGCAACTACTGAAAAGCATAAAATTATACCTACTATTTTATCGCGTTGTCAAATTTTTGATTTTAAGCGTATAACTGTTTTAGATGCTAAAAACTACCTAAAAACTATTTGTGAAAGAGAAAGTATTACGGCTGATGATGATGCATTACATATTATTGCTCAAAAAGCAGATGGTGCCATGCGTGATGCTTTATCTATATTTGATAGAGTAGTAAGTTTTTCTGGTAACAACCTAACAAGAGAGGCTGTTACTCAAAACTTAAACGTACTTGATTATGATGTTTATTTTAACATGACGGACTTATTGTTAACCAATAAAATTCCGGAAGTATTAAATGCCTATAACGATGTATTAGCAAAAGGTTTTGAAGGTCAACATTTTATTAGCGGACTAGCTTCTCATTTTAGAGATTTATTAGTTGCAAAAGATGTGGCTACTATTCCTCTTTTAGAAGTTGGAGATAATACCAAGAAAAAATATCAAGAACAGGCAGCTAAGGCTCCAATGCAGTTTTTACTCACCGCTATCGATAAAGCTAATGACTGTGATTTAAAATATCGAGCAAGTAAAAATCAACGATTGTTGGTAGAACTTACTTTAATGCAAATAGCCTCTATCACTTTTGATGGAGCAAAAAAAAAATCTAGCAACTTCATAATTCCAGCTACTTTTTTTACGGCATTATCACCATCAAAAAAAGTACAACAACAAGTTAAAACTGTTCAAAAAAGTACAGAAACAAAAGTAAAAGCTACTCAAAACAGAGTAACTCCACCTGTTGAGGAAAAGAAAATTCCATCTATTAAAAATGTACAAAGAAGAACCTCTGCATTTTCTTTAAAAAGTATTCAACAGAAAAAAGAACTTAAAAACGTATCTGTAGAAGAAGAAAACTACGACAATCATCCTCGTACACCTTTTAACCAAGAGCAATTAAAAGAAACTTGGAAAAAATACTATTTTCATTTACAAAAACTTGGAGAAAAGAATATTGCTTCTATTTTAATTGCAGGTGAACCTGTATTAAGTTCAGGTTTTTTAGTTACTATATCACTTCCAAATAAGCTAATGAAAAATCAGCTTAAAAAGAGCAAACCAAAATTACTTAAATTTTTAAGAGAAAAATTAAACAATTACGGAATTAGCATTAAAATTGAGGTAAGTGAAACTGTAGAAAAGAAATTTGTTTACACACCTTTAGAAAAATACGAAAAGTTAAAAGAGAAAAACCCTTTATTAGAAAAACTTAAAAATACTTTTGGTTTAGAACTCTAACTCTTTTCCTAAATAAATTAACTTCCAATTTTCTACTTGTTTTACCTTACTTTCAAATTCATTAACCAATAAAAGCTCATTGGTTTGACTTTTTACTAAAATTGGTACAGACTTTAACTCCTCATGTAACTTATCTATCTTACGCTTATATTCTTTTATAGAGTTGATAGGTGTTTCGTGAATTTGTGGATAATCTCTAATAGTTTCCATTAAATTGATATAATCATCTTTAATAGTAAATAACTGAGTTACATCATCGTATTCATCCGTAATAATTTCTTGAGAGCTAGCTAACCTGTATGCTCCTTGCTCTCCAAAAATTGATGAAAAATTTGATATTGCATATTTGTTTACAGCATCACTACCTGTTAAAGCGATTAAATATCCAACATCATTTAATTCGATATTATCCGTTAATTCATCATCATAAATGTTTACTTCGTAAGCATCAAAACCATCGTTTTTTGCCTGTTCAACAGCCTGATTGTTAGAATCTATTAGAACTACTCTCCTATTGTGTTGCTTTAAATATTCTGCTATTAGTTTACCTAAGCTATTGGCTCCAATAATCATAATAGCATTAGATCTTTTTAAGAAAACACCAACCGCTTTTGCAAAAATACGTGCTGTTGTAGCGTTTAATAATACAGTACCCAATACAATCATAAACACCATTGGTGTTATGTATTCTGCACCTTCAACTCCTTGTTTAATTAATTTTGAACCAAATAAAGAAGCAATACCTGCTGCTACAATACCACGAGGTCCAACCCAACTAATAAACATCTTTTCATTCGTTTTTAAGTTTGAATTGTGTGTACTTAAAAAAACTGATATCGGGCGTATGATAAATACAACAGAGGCAAATAGTAATACGGTATTCCAATTATATAATAGCATTAGCTCTTTAATATCAATATTAGCCGCCAATAGGATGAAAAGAATAGAAATTAATAACACACTTAAAGACTCTTTGAAATATAAAATTTCATTTAGGTTTTTAAGCTTACTGTTACCCAATACCATTCCCATTACCACTACAGATAATAAACCAGATTCATGAGCAAATACATCAGAAACAACAAAAACAAGTAAAACTGTAGATAAAGCAACTACATTTAACAAGTAATGTGGTACCCATTTTTTATTAATTATTACTATTAAAGCATGGGCAAATGTAAAACCAAAGGTTGTTCCGAATAATAATATTTTAAAAAACTCTATTAAAGCAGTTTGTGTAAATCCACTACCACCACCAACACTTATAAATTCAAATACTAAAACGGCTACCAAGGCGCCAATAGGATCTATCAGAATACCTTCCCATTTTAAAACAGCAGAAACATCCTTTTTTAAGGGTATGTTTCTAAGAATTGGAGTAATTACTGTAGGTCCAGTAACAATAATTAACCCAGAAAACAAAAATGATAACTCCCAACTTAAATCAAAAGTATAATGTGCAACAATACCTGCTCCAAAAAAAGTAACTACAGAGCCTAATGTTATTAATTTACTAATAACTGGTCCCACATTTTTAATTTCACCTCTACGTAGCGTTAAACCACCTTCAAAAAGAATAATACTGATAGCTAATGAAACAAAATAATACAACCCTTCACCAGGAAATAATCCTTTTTTTCCATTCCAAATTGGTTCTATTAATTTACTACCATCTTCGGTAAAATATTGAGATGCTATAGGACCAACTAATAATCCTATTAAAATTAAAGGTAAAATAGCTGGTAACTTTAATCTCCAAGCTACCCACTGTGCTAAAATTCCTAAAATAATTATCCCTGCTAATTCTACCATATTAAAATTTTAAACCCTAAAAATACAGATTTTAATACAAACTAAAATCTATTCTAAACTAATTTTTAACATCTATTAATCTAACCTCTTCATTTCCAAAATTATCAACAGCTGTTACCTTATAAAAACCTTTACTTGGCGCAAATGGAAGCTCATGATATTGAGTAGTTTTTTTGATAAAATTTTCATTTATATACCAAAAAACCTCAGCATGTTGATTTTGATGTGTTAATTTTAAGAGAATTGAATTTTCTGAACCATCTAATTTTTTAGTTAATGACATTTCAGATTTATACTTTGTAGGAAAGATAAATTCCATTTGGTGATTTGACAAGGCTTCGCAACCTTGCTTAAAATTTGGTAACACTACGTAATCAGAATTGTGCTGTTGATAATATAAAGCCATTAAAGGAGGTAAAACAAACCATGGCTTTGATTTAATTTGGTGTGCCGAAACACAGTTAGCATTAACTCGATATTGCTCATTATTATCTACTTGTATAAGTTGATGATACGGACAAGGAGAGGCTTTAATTCCGTTAATTGGAACTAACTTTTCTTCCGATTCACATATAGGTAATGCTAAGTAGCCACTTTTTTTACAAACATTTAAAGTTGTTAGATTTTCATAAGGAATAGTAAACCAATCTGATTTAGGCAAAGCATCAAAAACATCAAATAAAATAGGCCCTGCACTTCCTACACCTGTTAATTCTGGTCTTCCTTCACCGTCAGAGTTTCCAACCCAAACACCAACAGCATATTTAGGAGTAGTTCCTACTGCCCAAGCATCTTTGTTACCAAAACTAGTACCTGTTTTCCAAGCTATTTTTTGAGCAGAATCAAAATATTTCCATGAAACCTCAGTTTCTGGTCTGTTAACTTCAGTTAGAGTTTCTAATGTTGTGTATGCTGTTCCTGCATCTATTGTTTCGTATTCTTCTTGAAGTTTTCCATAATCTGGTTGAGCATCATTACTAATAAATGGATTTAAAAATTCATTTTTATAATATCTAAATTTAGACAAGTCATAATGATTGATGATACTAGCATAAGCAGCAAAGGATTTGGTTACATCCCATAAACTGGCCTCTGCTCCACCTAAAATTAATGACAAACCATAATAATCTGCTGGTTTAGTAATGTGCTTTAATTGATAATCTTGTAAATCAGCTCTAAACTTTGCCAACCCGTAACTTCTTAGCATTCTTACAGCTGGTATGTTTAACGATCTTGTTAAAGCTTCGTTTGCTGGAACTGCTCCATCAAAAGATAAATTAAAATTTTTAGGAGTGTATCCTGCTATTTCTGTGGGAACATCAGCTACTAATTGTGTTGGCAACAATTCTCCTGTTTGTAACATTTGAGCATATAAAAAGGGTTTTAATACACTTCCTGTACTTCTAGGCGCTTCTACATTATCTACAAAGTTATGATGTAAACTATCTGTTGGAGAATTGCCTATGTATGCCAGTACTTTTCTTGAAGAAACCTCAACCACCATAATAGCCATGTTATACACTTCATTTTGTTTTAATTGCTGATAATGTTTGTTTGCAATACTATTAATCTTGTGCTGTAAGTAAATATCAATACTACTTTGTAATCGTTTACCTTGATAGTTTTTATGTACTTTTTGTACAAAATGTGGAGCAATTTGAGGTAATTTATATGGTTTTTGAGGTAAATTTTCTTCTAATGCTAAAGAATAGGTTAAACTGTCTATTATATTTCTTTGATACAGTTTGTATAATAGTTTATCCCTTTTCTTTTTTAATCGTTCTTGATTTTTTCCAGGATATATTAACGATGGTGCATTAGGCAATACTGCTAATGTAGCCGTTTCTGCCCAAGATAATTGATGTGGTTGCAATCCAAAGTAACGCCAAGAAGCCATTTCAAGTCCCACAACATTTCCGCCATAAGGTGCATGAGAGGCATATAAATTTAATATCTCTTTTTTTGAATAACCAAATTCTAGTCTAGTTGCTAAAATTAACTCTTTAATTTTTTCTAAATAGGTTCTTCCTTTGTGGTTTCTAGACAACCTAATGACTTGTTGTGTTAAAGTACTTCCCCCTCTAACTACTTTTTTAGCTTTTATGTTGGTGATTAAAGATTTTACAATTGACAAAGGATTAAAACCAGGATGATACTCAAAATAAGCATCTTCAAACTGTAAAATACAATGCTTAAATTTTAAAGGAACACTATCTAACTCCGGAAAACGCCATTGTCCATCTTCTGCAATTACAGCTCCTAATAATTCATTGTTTTTTGCGGTTACTACAGTTGACGTTGGTGTTTTAAATAACTGCTTAGGTAAACTAAAATAATAAAACACAACACCTAGTAAAATTGCAAAATATAGTAGTACTTTTTTATTTTTCAAATCAAATTTTTAGCTAAAAACTTAATAACAAAGTAAGCGAAAAATGTAACGAATTTGTATAATTTTTAATGAAAAATTAAATTGATTAACTATTACATAACCAAAAGCTAACACGCTTGATTTTAACAAAATAGAATATTATATATATTTTTGATTTTCATTCAATTAACCCCCGAATGGGATATCAAACTTAATTTATTATGAAACTTTTAAAATTCAATTACCTTATTAAGTTCTTTTTATTAGGACTTTTTGTTACAACTTTCAATGCTTGTCAATCTGATGAAATTGTTACAAACTCAGACATTGTAACGCTTCAAGAAATTTCATCTGATAAAGAAGACTCGTATAGTGCAAGGTACACAAGCTCTTTTTTACCAACTCATGAAAACTGTGGTGGACACACCATTGAGCGTCATATAGAAAAATCTGACAGCTATTTACGTAACCGCTTAAATAACTCTAATATTAGTGCAGCCAGTACATTTTACAATTTTAACCAAGCCGGACAAATTATTTACAATACTATTTATTACTACAATAATAATTACAATAGAGTAAATGATTGGTTAAATTCTAGCAGTACTTCTTATTTGGTGTTATATTACACGCATTATAAAGTATTAGGTAAAGTTATGAATAGAAATTACAGCACTTTTGAATCTAAAAGCATAAAAGTTGTGTTAGCCAAAAGCAATTGTTCTAGCTATCCTTTTAGAATTGTAACAGCATATCCTTATTAATTAAAAAAAACAAATCTCTAAAGACAATTGAACTGTGTTTAGAGATTTTTTTTGTTTCTTAGTACTATGGAAAAGATTTTAAACGATTTTATAGCAAACAAACCAGATGTTTTAAACTTTTTTGCAGGATATTTTCCTGAAGCTGAGTTTACCAACAAATCTGATGAACAAATTATTGACAACTACCTTGCATCAAATACACCTTTAACTATTTCTTCAACAAAAAATCAATTAGATACTATAACTAATGATGAAGAAGTAATGCTTTTTCTAGCAAGGGAAATTAACAGGCATTTTGAATCATCAAACGCTATTTGGCTATGGTTTTTAGACGTTAAAGAATATTTCTTCAAAAAATCAATCTAACAAATAAGTATCAGAGAGATACTTTTAGTATGGATATAATTTTTTAACAACTTAAAGAAGTCAACAAAAAAAGACAGCCTTTTGAAGCTGTCTTTTTTGATTTATTTAAACAAGAAATTACTTAACTACTTTTACCCATTTTCCTTGGGTACGAACTAAGTAATCATGATCATACATTGCCTCTGCTTGAACTCCTGGTAAATAATAAGTACCCAAATAAGAAGCATTTACTAATACCGAAAAAGTCTTTGTTTGATATTCTCTTAGTGTAAAATAGTTACTAACCCAATCGTCTCGTATGTCTGTATAATCTACCTCAGATGATGATGTATTATTACCAAAATCTGTAAAACGAGTGTTTATAATTTCCCATCCAGATGGTATAAATTGAGTAAGTGCAACATTTTCTATTTTAGAATTTGTAGTATTTTTTATTGAAACTTCTATCTTAAAATTGGTTCCTTGAGAAAGTTCATCAGGAGAAATATAATCTCCATTTTTAGCATAATAATTTACTTTAACTTCTAAATTATTCTGAATCTCTTTTTCTGAACCTACTGGAAGTATCCCCTTATTAAATACTCTTGCATACAATACTCCAGCACCTTTATTATCTATAGTCACGGTATTAGCATCTTCAACCTTGTTAGTTGTAAAAGTATACATAGATTTATTGGTAGTTGCTTTTTGCTTTGAGCCATTTACAGAAATAAATGCATTAATACCATTGGTTGTACCATTTTGTAAGGCGTATTTAGCCATTGCTAATAATCCGTACGATGTTGTTTGTGTGCTTAACCAATCTTTTGATGATAACTTATCGGCTATTTCTTTAGCTAATTTAATAGCATTCACATCGTTATTAAGCAACACATATGTTTCTAAAGACATTGATTTATTTCTGGTTTCAGAACCATATCCATAGTAATAACTCTTTTGATATGTAGTGTTGGTAATGGTATTTAAAATATCATTAGCAACAGATTTTTTACCAATTAAAGCATAAGCACTGGCCAATCTAATTTTTGCTTCGTTAGATACCCCACTGGTTTCTCTAAGCCTATTCATTGAAGCTATATCAGCATTATTTGCCAAACACAACGTATATAAACGATATGCTTGTGATAAATCATCATCATTATTGTAAGATTTATAACGCCAATTTCTTGCTTCTTGTTTTTGGTACTGAATCCATTTATCTAAAAAACCAATAGGTAAGACATAACCCTTTTTCTTTGCTTCTAGCATAAAATGACCAGCATAAGTTGTTCCCCATTTACTAATCCAACTTCCACCTTGCCAATAAGACATTGCCCCATTTGACATTTGAAAGCTTGATAAACGTTGAATTCCTGCTTTAATATTTCTTTCTATTGATGATGATTTAGCCTCAGGCAAATCAAATAAATCATTCATAAACAACTGCGGAAATACACTTGATGTAGTTTGCTCCACACAACCATGAGGATATTGAATTAAATATTGTAACCTTTTGGTAAAATTCATTGGTGGTAATGAAGATAACTCAACTGTAGTTTCGTTTGAGCCTTTTGTACCAAACTTCGTGTAATTTACACTTGCACTTTCATTTCCTTTTAAAACTAAATCTAAAGTTTCTGTAGTTATTGGATTAGGATTTAAAACATCCAACTCTACTTCGTAACTTGCTTTTTCACTCCCAGAAACTGCATAGATTTTAACTTTTCCTATTCCATTAAAATCATTAATTTTTAATTGAAAATAAGCCATTTTCTCATCTGGCTGCTCAAATGTTAAACGTTGTGTATTTTCTCCTTGTACAGTAAATGCTTCATTAGCTTCGATAGTAACTTTTACATTTTTTACAGAGGGTTTCATGGCGAAAACAGTTACAGGTAAGGTTACTGTTTCTTTTGGTGTTATTTTTCTAGGTAAAGAAGCTAATACCATTACAGGTTTTCTTACAAAAGCTGTTTTTTCATCACTACCATACGCTTCTTTTTTAGTATTAGAAGCAACAACCATAGCTCTAACAGAACCTACATACTTTGGTATTTTAATTTGATGATTTCTAGTTTCTCCCATTTTTAAATCAAACGGACCTAAAAATGTTACCATTGGCTTAAACCTGTTGGCTTTTTTATTTTTACTACCAGCTTCTGCTTCATCTCCTCCAATGCTTAAAATCTGATTAATCTTACCTCCATAAGCTCCTATTACATCATCAAAAATATCCCAAGTTTTAACTCCTAAAGATTGTCTTGCATAAAATGTACTCCAAGCATTTGGAGTTTTAAAACGAGTTAAATCTAACAATCCTTCATCTACTAATGCTACGGTGTAACTCATTGGTTTTCCATCTTTTTCAGTAACTCTGATAGTTGCAGTAGACTCTGGCTCTAATTCATCTTTTAATTGAATTTGAGGAGTTAACTTTGTGTCTGGGTTTTCTACCAAAATAGGAACACTACCATACATTCTAATAGGCAAATCATTTGCAGTTTGACTATGTGGCTGCAATAATGTAATATTTACGTAAACATTAGGCGTATAAGTTTCTAAGACAGGAAAAGAAAACGCTGTAAGTTTATCTGTGGTATCAACCCAAAAATGATTTAATACTTCTGATCCGTTTTCTACAGTAATTAAAGCTCTTGCTCCTGCTGAAGAAGGAAACTTTACGGTAACATTTTCTTTGGTAGTATATTTTTCTTTATCTGTAGTAAATACAAGCATATTTGCTTCAGATTGATTTTGGTTCTTTTTTCTTCCGTACCAAGATGGCCAATCAAAATACACAACTCTAGATGTTGTATGATTGTTTTTTGGATCTGTAACTTTTACTAAATACCTTCCCCAATCTCTTTCATCAACTTTAAGTGTAAAACTACCTTTTCCGTTGGCATTGGTATTAACTTTTTTATAATCATAGGTTTCATGATAACGAGAACCATCATACTGTGATAAACCATGATCATCGGTATTCCACCACCAGCGCCAAGATATTTTATAAACGCTAACATTTAAACCGTTAGTGGCTACAGGCTTTCCTTCTTCATTAACTGTAACTACCTTAAAATCGTAGTTTTTATTGGTATATAAATAGTTTTTAGATTCTTTTTCAACACCATTTTTTAATCCAACATAAGTTTGATAAGGAGATACTTTTTGTGTGTAAACATCTGTACTAAAGTCTCCTCCATTTTCATAAACTTTAGTAATAAATGCTGCTTGAAGCATACCAGGTGCTTTTGAATTTAATGACGGATTTACACTAAATTTGGTTTTTCCTTCATCATTTAATTCACCAGATAATACTCTAAACTCTTCTGTACCAAAATTTCTAGTTATATCATCAAAATTATACTCATTATATCCTTTAAAACTAGTTTTAGTTTGTTTAAATTTTGCATCAATATCTATCTTTAAACCTCTTGCAATGGCACCGTGTAACCATTTAACTTCTACGTTTGCATTAATTGGTTCTGTAGCTTTTACAACTGCGTCAGAAGTTTTAATTTTTATTTTTAAACGATTTGGTTTAATAGTTTCAACTTTAATAGTTTTACTAAATACAGCTCCTCCTACACTAACTTTTAAACGCCAATTACCTGTTAGTGCATCTTGCGAAGTAAACGGAGCATAAGCATACATGTTTTGCTTATTTTTATATTGAATTGTTCTGTCTACAATTTTACCTTGTGAATTAATCAATTCAAACTTAACAGGATGTTTTTCTGGAATCGGGTTTGCATTATCATTTAAAATAAAGGTTAAAAAAAGTTGGTCACCTGGTCTCCAAACACCACGTTCACCATAAATATATCCTTTTAAACCTTTTTGAAGTTTTACTCCAGACACATCAAATTTACTCATAGACAATGAGTTTCCATCATACAATCTCAAATATGTAGTACTATTTCCATTACTTGCAGAAGCAAAAAATGAAGGTGGAATATTTTCAAACCTAGCAATACCATCTTTATTAGTTTTAGCAGATGCTATAACTTGTTGTTGTAAATTATAAAGTTTAACTTCTACTCCGTTAATTGGTGCAGTAGTAGTTATGCTAGAAACTGCTACAAATGTGGTGTTATTATTTCCTTTTTTAACAATTAATCCTAAATCGCTTGCTAAAATATTAGTACTTACAGAACTGTTGTAGTAATATGAAGAGGTACAAGGATCTTCTCTATCACTCCATCTATAATCTTCATAATATTCATCATCATAATAACTACTTGATGCTTGATCGTACCCATTGGTATTTACTTCTTTTTTACCATAAATTATAGTAGTTTCTTCTGAAGATTCCTCACATGAATAGTTTGAATATTCTTTTAAAAATGATAATTCTACACGGTACATTGCTCCATTTTCAACAGAAATTAATTCAGATAAATCAAAAGCAAAAGCATTCATTTTATCTAACTGTAAACCTTGATCCGATAAATTAATAGTATGTTTTGCTACTGGCCTACCAACATATTTTAAATTTGATTGATTGGTAATATTATTATTTTGTAGAAATTGTAAAACATTATCCTTATAAATTTTATAAATAGTAGCATCTACAGCTTTTAAATTAATTGCGTTGAAATTTATTTTTAAATTTTGAGAGTTTGGCAAAATAGCACCACTATTAATAAAAGTAACACTTGGCTTAGGTTCTTCAAAATAAACGGACCTTTTAAAATTTTCTTTCAGTGCAAAACCATCCGTGTTTTTTAACTCTTTAAAAATTTCTAACCCAACACTATTTTTAAAGCTGGTTCTAGGATAAATAGTTAAAACATTACTGTTTATTTTGTAACTGTAACTATTATATTCAGAAAACTGAAGCAAACTTTTTATATCTTGATTTTTAGCAATAGGATCTGAAAAGCTAATTTCTAATTCTTGACTAGAACCGTTGGAAACATTGATATCTAAAACTTTAAAGTTATTTTTACCAACAATATCTATCGTTCTATCACCTTTTGATGTTGATTTAATTGGTGCTCCGTTCCAAGTTACTAAAACCGATTTATCGTTCTCATAACGTTGTAAACTATCAATTTTAAAAGTAACTTTAGAGACTAACGCTGTATTAGTATTAAAAGTAATTGGAACTATTTTTCCGTCATAACTTGCTTTTAAAACTTCAGGTAATTTATCTACTTCAAAAACATCACTCGCATTAAAAAAACCTTCTATATAGTTGTAGTTTTTATTATAAACTCTAGGAGACTCTAACGTTACTGTATAAAACAACTCCTTTGTTTTACTTACAAAAGAAAACTCTTTAAACTCATCTTCTGCATTAGTAAATAATTTATCTACATGTAATGTTATAGTGTATTTGGTATTGGGCTGAAGTTTTTCTGTAGGATTTACCAATAAGGTTTTATTATTTAAAGTAACTTCTACTGGCACCTCTGGACTTATACTTACCAGATTGTCTGGTAAAGTAGTAACGGTTACAGATTCTTTTAAAAAAAATTCAAAAGTAGGATACACAGAAATTAGCTTTTCTGGAAATACAGAAACATATTTATTAAAGCTATTTGTAGAAACAGATGAATCCTCTTTTTTTTTACAAGCTTGAAGTAACAACAAACTTGTAAACAATAGTAATACAGTTTTTTTCATGATTAGTAATTCTTTTTCTTTTTGTAAGTACATCCAAAGGTAACTAAATTGTGAAATTAAATGGTTTAGCCTGTATTATTTTTTACTTTTGCAACATATTTATAGTACTATGTTAGGATTAAAATTTGAAACTGAAACTTCTTGGGTAGATGTTGCTAAAAACGGATTAGAACAATTACTTACTGATCATGCATTTGCAGAAATTAAAGCATCTGGTAACGCAACATCTATCATTATTAATTATTCTGAAGAAACTGAGCTTGTAAAAGATATGAGTGATATTGCCATTGAAGAAATGGAACACTTTAGAATGGTACATGAAGTAATGGTGGCGAGAGGAATGACGCTGGGACAGGCTACAAAGAATGATTATGCACTAAATCTTCAAAAGTTTTTTCCAAAAGTATCTAACCGAACTGAAGCTTTGGTTCATAGACTGCTTGTAGCTGCTTTAATTGAAGCTAGGAGCTGTGAACGCTTTAAGGTATTTGCTGATAACATGGAAGACAAAGAATTATCTAAATTTTATCATGATTTAATGATATCTGAAGCAAATCATTATACGCTATTTTTAGGATACGCACGTAAATACATGAACCGTGAAATTGTTGATAAAAAATGGAATGATTTATTAGCTTTTGAAGCAGAAATGATGCAAAACAGAGGTACTATTGCCAAAGTACATGGATAACATGTGTACAAATAATTAGAAATACATTTATATGTTTTCAAAAGAAGAATCGGCACGTTTACGAAAAGAATTTTGGACTAGTTTTGGTAAATCATTTCCCAGAAAATGGCTATTGTATAATACTAGTATTAAAGGGTTTTCTTTTAAATTTCAAGCAGATAGAAAAAAAGCCTCTGTATGCTTAGATTTTGAACATCCAGAAGAAATTGCTAATCAATTACTTTATGATCAACTTTTATCTTTGAAGAATATTTTAGCTTCAGAATACTTACCTGAAGTTATTTTTGATGATTTTTTTGAGCTAGAAAGTGGTAAATTTATTCAACGTATATACGTACCATACAATAAAAAATTTAGCATTCATAATAAAAATACTTGGCGAGATTGTTATGAGTTTTTTGTTGAAACCATGACACAGTTTGAACTTTTTTATTACGAATACGAAGACTTTATAAAACAAGCAATTTAAAAAACGCCTTATTGGCGTTTTTTTATATAAACTGAATGCTAAACGGATAGTTAGGCTCTTCTTCATTTATTGCCTTAATCGCATTTAAAATTGGGAAAATAGCATAGAAAATTCCTAAAACGCAAAAACCTAAAAAACCTAAGCCAAAAAATAATATTAAAGGAATACAAATTAAAAAGTATATAAACATGGTTATTCTAAAATTAAGAATTGCTCTACCATGTTTATCCATGTTAATAATTTCATCTTTTTTTAAAACCCATATTAAAAAAGGCACTATTAAACCACCCAGACCCGTTATAAAATCTAACAACTGACTTAAATGTGTTACTGCTAATAATTCTTTATTTTTTTTCATAGTTAATATGTTTTATTTACTATTTAAATGACGACCATAGACCTATTTTGTTACAATAAAACAGAAACAACAGCGCTCACCAAAATACATAATCTTTTAAAAAACAAACAGTTATTTGTATAACTGATAAAAATTTATACCTTTGCATCCGTTTTAGTAAATAATCCCTAATCCCCAAGATTATGATTAACTATCCCCAAAAGTTAATGGTAGCTTTGTGCACCATTATTTTGATGTATTCATGTACGTCTGAAGAAATTTTTACAGAACCAGATAATGTTGCTACAGAAGCCATATATTCACATCCTATCGAGTCTGAAATATTAACATTAATTAATAATCATAGAGAAAATCTAGGTTTAAATCAATTAAAAAAGTTAGAAGTTATTAAAACTCAAACTCAAGAACATACCCTATATATGGTTGATAAAAATGAGTTATCTCATGACTTTTTTTATAAAAGAAAAGAATATTTAGTTGAGAATGCAAATGCATCTTCAGTTAGTGAAAATGTTGGTTACGGATATACATCTGCTAGTTCACTTGTTAATGCTTGGCTACAAAGTGAAGGACATAGAAAAAATATAGAAGGTGATTTTACACATTTTAATATTACCGCAAAATATAATGAAAATGGAGACTGGTTTTACACCAATATTTTTATTAAAAATTAACTCCTTTTTATTCCCTACACACAAAAAATCCCTAAAAACAAAAATCGAGTGTATTAAACACTCGGTTTTTTTGTTTTTAATACTTTTTACTTGTTAGTATCCATTTAACTTACTTTTTAATTTCGATGAACGGTTAGTAAAACTGGCTTGTTTTAGTTTATCTACAAAAAATATCATGTAACCGACACTTTATCTCAATACGGCTAACATATTAAACTTAACCTTAAAAAAATAAAGAAATTGCAGGTGTATTAATAAAATATTAATCCCCATAACAATGAAATCTTATTTAAAAAACTTATTAGTATTTACTTTATGTTTTGCATTATTCTCATGTACTTCAGAACAAATACAAATAGAAGCACAAAATGATACTATTAATATTGAAGGTACTAAAACAATAGAAGCAGAAATATTAAACTTAATTAATGAGCACAGAAATAATTTAAACTTGCCTTTGTTAGGTGAACTTGAAATTATTAAATCACAAACCCAAGCTCATACAAAATACATGATTGAAAAAGGTGAGTTATCACATGATTTCTTTTATGAAAGAAAACAATATCTGGTTAGCAAAACAGATGCTTCTGATGTTAGCGAAAATGTAGCTTATGGTTATACATCTGCCAGAACTGTAGTGAATGCATGGCTAAATAGTGATGGTCATAAACAAAATATTGAAGGTGATTTTACACATTTTAATGTTACAGCACAGCAAAACGAAGAAGGTAAATGGTATTATACCAATATTTTTATAAAAAATTAGTTTTCCCACACAATCCCCAAACCTAAGAACGAGTGTTTTAATAACACTCGTTTTTTTATTGTGATACAATTATAAATTTTGATCGTCTGTTTTCTTGATGTTCATCTTCTGTACATTTAACATTATTAGTACATTTATTAACAAGTTGTTTTTCACCATAACCAATTGCACTTATAATTCTGTGTTTTTCAATAGCCCTTGAGAACAAGTAATCTCTTACAGATTTTGCTCTTCTATCAGATAATATTTCATTATAATCATCTGCTCCTCTACTGTCTGTATGTCCTTCTATTTTAATAATCATGGTAGGATTAGCACGTAAAACATCAACTATATTTTCCAATTCAAAAGCAGCGTCGGGTCTAATATCCCATTTATCAAAATCAAAATGAATTGGATTAAGCACAATTTCAGTATCTTTAATCAAAGGTATTAAATACAAGTCTTTTGTAGTTTTACCTTTATGATTAGTAGTTGTTTCAAAGGTATCATTGGTTCCCTTAAAGTCTTGTTTGATGGCTCTTAAAACATAACTCGAATTACAATCTAATTTTTTAAAAGTGTAAAAACCTTGATTATTACTTAAAATACTATCTATAACTACTCCTGATTTATTTAGTAAGGTTACCATAGTATTGGATAAAATTTCCTTTGTTTTTGCGTTATAAGTAACACCTTCAACTACCTGTTCACAAATATAGGTTTCAAAAAAATAAATATCATCATCACCTTTACCTCCGCTTCTATTGGAAGAAAAATAACCTTTATTTGAATTTGCATTCATGGTAAATGCAAAATCATCATCTTTACTATTAAATGGTTTTCCTAAATTAATTACTTGTTTATTGTTATTCTTAAACAATTCAGTTTTAAAAATATCTAGTAATCCAAAGTTTTTGTAATTATCTGATGAAAAATATAACGTATAATCTTCTGTCATAAAAGGAAACATTTCTCTTCCTGATGTATTAATATGTTCTCCTAAATTTTCTGGTTCTCCAAAAGATCCATCATCATTTATGGTTACTCTATAAATATCAGATCCTCCAAAACCACCGGGCCTATCTGAAGTAAAATACAAAAACTTTTCATCTGGACTTAAAGCAGGATGTCCATTAGAATACATTTCATCATTAAATGGTAAATCTTCAATTTTAGACCATAGTCCGTTACTTTTTGTTACTCTAAAAATTCGCAAATTAGAGGTACCACCTTTATCATAATCTAACTTTTCATTCTTTCGTAAATTATTTCTGGTAAAATACATAGTTTTACCATCTTTGGTAATTGCTAAGTTAGATTCATGAAAGTTTGTATTGACTGTTTTCGAGGAAACTGGCTCTATTGATTCTGATGTAAAACCTTGCTCTGTTGGAATAACTTCAGTTTGAAAAACATCTAAATATGGCTGATTATTCCACGGATATATCTTACCGTTTTTATTTTTAGCCGATGAAAAATATAAGGTATTTTTAAACTGATATGCACCAAAATCAGAATGCTTTGTATTTAAGTCTAAATTATAAAACAAAATTGAATCATTATTTTTAATAACTTTTGAAGCTTCAAAAGCTTTTGTAACACTTGGTATATTAAGTTTACTTAATAATGAATCCGCCTCTTGTAATTTACCTAAACTTCGTAAACTTTGCACATACTTTAAAGCTGTTTCATTACTTAACTTATCGTTTTTTTGAGCTGCAAAATTATACCAATAAGCCGCCTGAGTTATATTTGATTTATTAAAATAACAATCTCCTAATCTTGTTAAAATATACTGACTGCTATCACCTCTTTTTAAAGCAACTTTATATAATTCAGCTGCTTTATCATAAGCATAACAATCGTAAAATTTGTTTGCAACTCTTTTTTGAGCTACTAAGTTAAATGAGGATATTATGATAAAAAGAAAGGTAATTTTTGATTTCATACTAAAAATATCTTGGTGATTTAACTCTTCTTGTTTTATTAAACTCAAACATTAATAAAAACTCATGCGTTCCGTTACTGTAAGTATTAATATCTGATAATGGATGTTCATAAGCGTAACCTACTCTAAATTGTTTTGATACCTGAAAATCTATTAACGCTCCTAATGCGCCAACATCTTCATTAATCCTATAAGCCGCTCCTAACCATAATTTTTCATTAAATAAAAAGTTCCCCGTTAAATCATAAGACATTGGTGCTCCATTTGTTGCCTTAACCAAAAAGGCTGGTTTAAATTTAACAGACTCATTTATATCAAACACGTAGCCTCCAGTTAAATAATATACTAACCTATCTACAACTGCGTAATCAATTTCATCAATTCTTATAGAGTTTTTATCTACATTCATTAATCTAGGTGATGATAACCCAACATACCATTTGTTTGTATGCATTAAAAAACCAGCCCCTAAATTAGGTTCCCATCTATTTCTTACTCCGTAAATTGAAGGATCTAAGCCTTCATCTCTTAACAATTCATCATCTAAATTATATTGTGTAAAACCTGCTTTTAAACCAAAAGCTAGTTTAATGTCTGAATCAATATTAATTGTGTAAGAAAAGTCTGCATACATAAAGGTGAAATTTTCATAACCCAATTCATCTTTTATAAATGAAAAACCTAAACCTAACTGGTCATTTCTTAAAGGAGAATGTATAGATAGTGTTTGTGTTTCTGGACCTCTACCAAATCCACTCCATTGACTTCTATGAATACCTACAACACTTAGCACTTCTCTGCTTCCTGCGTAAGCCGGATTAATAGATATTGTATTATACATATATTGTGTAAACTGAGGTAATTGTTGTGTAAAAACCTCTTGTACAAATAACAGTATTATAATTATTATGGTTTTATTTAAATAGTTCATAGCTCAGTTTAGTTAGTTCCAAGATAAATTGCTCCTGTAAAAGGTTTTAATCCACTATTTTTTAAAGTTACAATGTAGTAGTATGTACCAGCTGGTAAAAAGTTATGGCTTCCAAATGATGAGTTTGTTGATCTACCATTCCAATTATTTTGATAATTTTTAGATTGATACACTCTTGCTCCCCATCTATTAAAAATTTGAACATCAATAATAAATCCACATTCACCAACGCCAGCTACTTCAAAAAATTCATTATGTTCATCTCCATTAGGGGTTACTGCTTTAGATATATCTACATCTTCTTGTCCACATGGTAGAACTAAACAATCATTATTTATATCTATAGTTACAACAACTGAGGAAGTACAACCTCCTGATAAAGTATTATATGTAAATTCATAAATTCCTAAATCACCTGTACTTGGATCAAAAATATTATCAGAAACAGAAGTATTTCCACTACTAACAATCCATTCACCACCAGTCTCACCATTAACTAAATATTGATTTAAGTTAATAGTACCATCATCTATACATCGTTCATCAGTAAATTCTATTATACTACTTGATGAAGAAACATAAATAATTTGACTGAAAATTGCCGAATTACCACAAGTATCACTTACTATCCATTCACGTATAATTTCATAATCATTGGAAGAACTATCAAATGTATTAGTCTCTTCAAAGCTATCTACTATGATGGTATCTGAACAATTGTCTGTAAACTCTAATTCAGGCACTTCTGGAATCTCATCACATGTTACAGAAATATCTTGCAATTCAGTTACTAGCTCTGGAGCTTCTGTGTCTTCTACCGTGATGGTTTGAGTATGACTGGTACTGTTACCTGAACAATCCGATACTTCCCAACTGCGTACAATGACATAACTCGATCCGCATGCATCGTCTTGACCTGTTATATTTTCTGAATAATTTACTACTACGTCAGTATCACAATTATCCGTAGCGGTTAACGTTACTGCTACTGGTACTTCTGAACAGCTGACCGTAACATCAGTAGGTAATGATTCATTAAAAACAGGTGCTTCTGTGTCTTCTACCGTGATGGTTTGAGTGTGACTGGTACTGTTACCTGAACAATCAGATACTTCCCAACTGCGTACAATAACATAACTCGATCCGCATGCATCATCTTGACCTGATATGTTTTCTGAATAGTTTACCACTACGTCTGTATCACAATTGTCTGTAGCGGTTAACGTTACTGCTGCGGGTACTTCTGAACAGCTGACCGTAACATCTGTAGGTAATGATTCATTAAAAACGGGTGCTTCTGTGTCTTCTACCGTGATGGTTTGAGTGTGACTGGTGCTATTGCCTGAACAATCCGATACTTCCCAACTGCGTACAATAACATAACTCGATCCGCATGCATCGTCTTGACCTGATATGTTTTCTGAATAGTTTACCACTACATCAATATCACAATTGTCTGTAGCGGTTAACGTTACTGCTGCAGGTACTTCTGAACAGCTAACCGTAACATCTGTAGGTAGTGATTCATTAAAAACGGGTGCTTCTGTGTCTTCTACCGTGATGGTTTGAGTGTGACTGGTGCTATTTCCTGAACAATCCGATACTTCCCAACTGCGTACAATAACATAACTCGATCCGCATGCATCGTCTTGACCTGATATGTTTTCAGAATAGTTTACTACTACATCAGTATCACAATTGTCTGTAGCGGTTAACGTTACTGCTGCGGGTACTTCTGAACAGCTAACCGTAACATCTATAGGTAATGATTCATTAAAAACGGGCGCTACCGTGTCTTCTACCGTAATGGTTTGAGTATGACTGGTGCTGTTGCCTGAACAATCCGATACTTCCCAACTGCGTACAATGACATAACTCGATCCGCATGCATCGTCTTGACCTGTTATATTTTCTGAATAATTTACCTCTACGTCTGTATCACAATTGTCTGTAGCGGTTAACGTTACTGCTGTGGGTACTTCTGAACAGCTGACCGTAACATTTGTAGGTAATGATTCATTAAAAACGGGCGCTACCGTGTCTTCTACCGTAATGGTTTGAGTATGACTGGTGCT
>NZ_JBHTJR010000015.1:0-6525 GCF_042676005.1 Tenacibaculum geojense
AATTGTCATAATTCCACGCTCCGAAACAGACAATTAAAAAAGAAATCAGCATTAAAATCAGTCCGATGTAAATCCATTTCTGTTTGTTCAAAATATTTTTTGAAAATAATATTGCAACTGAAATCAGTTTCCCAATTAAGGAAATCAGAGCTATTAAAAACAGACTGCTTTCAATAGGATATTCTTTCTGGAAGTCAAATCCGTTTTTGATTAGCATTGGAATACTGATAACTTCAAACATTATCATTATTCCGTAACCGTGTCCAGCAGGAACTCCAATCAGAATTATTGAGTTCAGAATTAAGGTTAATATTATAGCTTTTTTTATCAATTCAGTTGGGTTTTCAGCTTGCGTACAACGGTTTTGTGTATGATTTCGTTGCGTGTTTCAGCAACTAATTTAGTGAAAAATAACAGGCAATAATTCAGCGCGAGGATTTTCCGAAAGGAAAATCAGAAGCAATGAATTATACACGTTGTTGGCAGCTGTAATTTTATTCCTCCTTTTCTTTTATTTCTAAATCGTAATAATATTCTTTTCCACAAATACATTCCTCTATAAGTTCAGGTTCATAAAAATTCACAAATTTTTTAACTGCTATAATTGCTCTCGTGAAATCAAACTTTATCATTTTTCTATAAGTAGCTTTATATTGAGTATTTGTTGAATCCTTTATTGGTTTTAGATGTATTATTTCATTTCTTAACTCAATAACTTTTCGGACTCTAAAGTTATCTCGTTTAAATTCCCTTTTGAATTTCTTTCCTTTTATTACTGGTAAAACAGTATCTATTTTATGAAATATAGAAACATCATATTCTTCTCCTTTTTCGTTAATAAAATAATTATCAGGAATTTGTCTATTAGCAAAACTTTCAATAGTTGATTGTAAGTTTATGATACAATTAGTAGCAAATTGAAAAAAGTTTCCAAATATCTTAGGGTCAATAGGTTTGTGTAATTCTTTTAGGGTTGGTGATTTTTCTAATAAATTTTTTTTTGTCGTAATTAAATTTCTATGAAACATTATTGCATTTGAATAGAAAATTGTTGTTGGGTTTAATTCAGGAATAATTACTTTTTCCTTTACATTCAAATAATCAAATGCATAAATGATTGAATCCTCAAACTCAATTAATAAGTCCCAACCTAACTCATCAGATAGTTTATTTGTTTTGTGAAATTTCTTAGAATCTTGTTTACTTTCCTCTGGTATTTCAATATCCTTTACAGCATCAGTCAGATTAAAATCTTTATTGATTTTTTTAGTAGGTTTTAATTTGATGTGCGTAAAATGCATTTTAAGAGTTCTTTTATTATTGCTGCCAACGGCTTCGTATAACCCGTCAGTTATCGGACTAATTTAGCCAAAAGTTTTTAGTTATTTACTAGTTTAAGCAATTCTGAGTGGATTCGGACGTAGTCGAATCCGCCGTAATTGCGGTTATACATTGTTGTAACACGTTTTTTATATTCCACTAAATATTGAATTCAGTTCTATTTCACGTTTTTCAATTCCGTCCATTTTATCAATTTTCTGTCCGAATATTTTATTCCAAAAACCTCTTTTTGTAAAGTCATAGGAATAGCTGAAATCCGAGTCAAATTCCAAAATGTAAAGTTTCGACTTTAAGACTTTTTCATTTTTCACAAACTGAACTTCTTTTCCTTTTAATCCGTTTTTGAGTATTGAAAGAACTCCGTAACGATTCTGTTCATTAAATTCCAATGCTGGATTTCCATAAGTTTTTCCGTCATCACTAAAATCGTGCTGATAGAAATATTCACCTTTCACATATTTGTTATAACCTGGAACTGTCGGATTGAAAATTTGCAAATAAATAAGTAAGTTGTCTTTCAGATATCCAACTTTTATTTCAGTCAGAGAATTTTTCTTAGTCGATTTATAAGTTTCAATTTCCGCTTCTCCTTTAAATTCAGTAGCTGGATTTTCAAATTGACCGCTGTCAATTAAAATTTGATTTATAAACTCTTTCCAATCTTTGAATTCTTGCATTTTCTTGATTTGGTCAAATGTGTTACAACGTTTTGGCTATGGTTAGTACGGGGATAGAAAGCCCAAAGACTTTTAATTTAGCACGTAGGCAAAACAATTTTTTTGCTTTTATTTTTTCTGTCAAAAGTCAAATCAAAATTGATTTGACGGACTTTGTAAATATACACTTTCCTTTGGATTTAACACTAAACCCCGTATTAATTATAGCCCTTGTTAGGTTTAGTTTTTTATTGATTCAGTTTTCCATTTAATATTACACCTTTGCCTTTTATTATTATTTTAAGTTTAGGATATTTTTTTGAAAGGTTTAGTAATTCATTAATCTCATTATCTAATTCAAAGTCTAATATGACAGAGTTTAGTTTTTTTTGGTTAAGGAGTTTTGTCAATCCAATCATAGTTATTGAAGTATTTTCAATATGAACCAATTCTAATTGTTCAATGTCAGATAGAAACTCAATACATTTATCAGTCAATTGTGGGTTGTCTTTGAGTCTTAATTCTTTCAATTGCCTTAATGGTTTCAAATTTTGAAGCCCATTATCTGTTATTTCTGTTAAATCTAAATCCAACAGTTTTATAGATTCTAATTGTCCTATAATTTCAAGATGTTTATCAAATAAATCAGAGCTTGATAGATTCAAGTGTGTTAGCTTTTTTAATTGACATAGTTTCTCTAATTCAGTTATTTCAATTTCTCCAAAAAAAGAAAGACTCAAATAATCTGTGTTTATATTTACTTCTTTGTCAATTATTTGCATTGTATTTTTTAATTAAACCTAACGGTCTCGTATAACCGTCAGTTACGGGTTTTAAATTACTATTTTTCGATTAAGTACTGACGCTCGCAATTCCGAGTGGATTCGGACGTAGTCGAATCCGCCGTAATTGCGGTTATACATTGTTGCCTACAGTTATTTTTATTCATTCTCGATTTTATTCAATTCCGCTATTCTGTTTTTATGCATTTCAAATATTATTTCAGGATTCCATTCGTCATCTTCTGTTTTTCCGTGTCCCAATGACATTAGTGAAACTAATTTTCCATTTTCTGCGTAAAATTGGCAAGTCCAAGGCTGCAGAGTGAAATGGTTAATTGGCATATATTTTATTGATTCCTCTGCGTAAATAAGTTCTCCGTTTTGTTCGTAATAAACTTCTTCGTAAAGAACTGTTTCTTCGTGCGAGTCAATTTGTATAATTCTTTTCCCATTATCAGTATCGCAAATCCGCCAAAATTCCGTTTTTCCATTAAAGTCAGTTACGGCATTTACATTTTGGGAACATTTGGAAAGTTCAGCCAAATATTGGCCGTTAATTTCAGTCCTTAATTTTTCTTCTTTCTCTAATTCAGTTAATTCAGTTTCTGAATCAGAGGCTATTGTTTCAGATTCCGCCACATTTTTTTCAGTTGAGTTGCTTTTTTTCGATTCGCAAGCAGTCAATGAAATCAAGATTATTAATGTCAGCAGGATTTTTTTCATAATTGTAGGCAACGGCTTCGGCTATGATTAGTGCGGGAATAGGGAAGCGATAGCTTCACGATTAAGCACTAAGACGAAGCATTTTGTTTGCTTTTAATTTTTTCTTGTTCAAAAGTCAAATCAAAATGATTTGACGACATTATAAAATACACTAAACTTTGGATTAAACACTAAAACCCGTATTAATTATAGCCAATGTTAGCTATAGTATTTTTACCAAGGTTTTTCATCAAACAACGTTTTGGCTAAAATAGTCTTTAAACAATTTCCTGCATATTTATATTCGTTAGTAATGTCAAAACAATAATAATATTCATTTTTAGAATTAATTCCGATATGAACATATGTCTTTTCTGTTATTGCGAAAAAAGTAAAGTCTCCATCTATAAAAGGTATGTCTGAAAATTCGATTTCTCTATATGACTTATCTGTCTTTTCAATTTTTAATCCACCATATTCTTTTAAAATATTTATTACTTTTTCTGAATATTTTTCAGAGTCAATATTTGCAATTTTAAATTGACGCCCTTGATACCAACCAAATTTTATTAACTCTTTATTTAACTTCCATAATCCAAATTCCTCTCCAGAAAGAATTTTTTCCTTGATTAAGTCCTCTAACTTTTGATTAGAATCTTTTGATCTATAATTGAACTCTAAGAGAGCTTGGTATTGTTCCGAGTTAAGAATTTTTTCTAATTCAGTAGATTCATAAACGAAATTTTCAAACTCTTCAATTGTTTCTATTCTGTTTAGATAATCTAAAATTATGGACATTTTTTGTTTATTATAGCTAACGGTAACGTATAAGAATAGTAGCGGATTTTATGCACTTACTTTTCGGTTTGTTACTGTTGTTCGATTTATAAATTTCATTTCGTTTAAGCGATTAAATCGCTATTATTTTTATACAATGTTAGCAACTGGGCTTTATCTCAAAGTTGTTTTTCTAATTACCTCATAGAATTCTGTTTCCACCTTGTCATCTGGAACATTTTTACAGCAGTTGGCTGTTTTTCTTATTCCATTCTTTTTAAAGTCGATAGTCCAACCGTTTCTTTTTTTAACTTTTATGAGTTCGTAATTATCCCCATTTGATTGTCCAGTCCAATAGTCCTCATTGACTTGCACCCAATCTATGTCAAAATTCAAACGGTCAAGAGCTTGTCGAAAATCATTACAATTTTGATAACGAGTACCTTTATTTTTATGGATTGATTTCTTTAAAATCTTAATCACTTTTTCAGGTATATGAGGCAAAAAAACTCTTGGCGGAAATCTATCTCTTTTTACAGCTTTTTTCCATTCCTCAATACTTGTAAAAGTAAAGTCTAATTTATTCGTGTTATTTAAAAGTCTATAAAAAGTAATTCCAGTAGCATAAATGTCTGAAATTTTATCCATTGGATTACCCTCAATAACTTCTAATGGTTGGTGCGGTCTATAACCTTGCATATTACTCAATTCTGCGTGATAGTCTATAGCTAAACCAAAATCAGAAAGTTTAATTTCGTCGTTATCTCCGAAAAGAATATTTGCAGGTTTTATATCTCGATGTAAAATATTATTGTTATGTGCGTGTTCAAGTCCTAATAAAGCTTGTTGAATTACTCGGCACGCACTTTTTGTACTTATAAATCTTTTTTCAATACGTTTTTGAATAGAACCTTTTGCAAGATATTCCATTACAATTGTTACTACTTGCTCTCCTCTAAAAATTGTCGTTCCAACATCTTTTACATCAACGATATGTTTATGTCTACAAGCGTCTAAAGTTCGCCCTTCTTTTACTGCATTAACAAATTTATTTGGGTCAGTTACTTTTATAACCTTAACTGCAATTTCTCTCTGTAAAAAAGGGTCAAAACACAAGAAAACGTTACCAAAATGTCCGTTTCCAATGTGGTCAATTATCTGAAATTTATCTATTTGTTCTTTTGCCATTATAAAATGTTAAACCAAGCTACTAAAACAGCATCTTTCATTGCTTTATTCCAATAAGGTTTGTGAATTCCAATTATTGGGTCAATGTACTTATAAACATCTGTTTTCTTTGGTTCACCGAATTTAGTTGCATTTATTCCTTGTGATGAAAAGCAATTGACTTTTATTCCTTTTTTCTTCGCAATAAGATTAAGAATTCCTTGAGGATAACAAGAAGCTTTTATTTGGTCAAGTGATGATAGTGTTATTGATATTTTATGAGATACAATATTTGGCTTATGCTTGTCGATTATCAATGAAATTTGTGTTTCAAACCATTCCATTAATTCGTCAGTTTCAAGGTTTGGAAGAACTATTTTATTTTTTTCAATTATAGATGGTGCTGTTGCTGTTTTTTCCAGGACTGCGAAACTAAATTCATTCTTAGCGAAGTTAAATCCGATTGCTTTCATTTTTATCAGTTGGTTTTTTTTGCCTTGTTGCTAACGGCTTCGTATAACCGTCAGTTGCGGGTTAAATTAGTTGTTTTTTCTTTTATTCACTAGCGTTAGCAATTCCGAGTGGATTCGGACGTAGTCGAATCCGCCGTAATTGCGGTTATACATTGTTAGCCACTGGTTTTATTATTTTATTCGTTTCAAGTTCATCAGACTTTCTTTTTGGTTCTCTGTAATCAATATGAATGAAAGCTTTTGTTCATTGACCGAATAAATTTTCATCTTTTCAGTTTTTGTTTCTTCTTTATCACTTCTTTTCCCGATTAATGTAAGTGTAGAATTTGTAAGTTCCCATGTTCCTGAAATCGAATATTCTTTGCTAGGCATATCAAAATTCCCATTCTCATGAATTATAAAATCAAATTGTTTCACAGAGGATTTTACTATTGAATCGTTGTAATCTGTTGTGTTTTCAAATCTCCATTTACCAACTAATGATTCTATTTTAATTTGAGAAAAACAATTAGTTGATAAAATCAGGGCTACTATTATCAATAGGTGCTTCATTTTACTTGTGGCTAACGATTTTGCTAAGCATCCGTTTTAATGGTGCTTAGGTTTTGTTGTGTGCTGTAATATACA
>NZ_JBHTJR010000016.1:0-7602 GCF_042676005.1 Tenacibaculum geojense
GATTTAGGTCATTAGGTTACTACTTTTTTTAATGCTTTACAACGGTTTCGTATAACCCGTCAGTTATCGGACTAATTTAGCCAAAAATTTATAGTTATTTACTAGTTTAAGCAATTCTGAGTGGATTCGGACGTAGTCGAATCCGCCGTAATTGCGGTTATACATTGTTACCACACGTTTTTTTCTTTCGGTGTTGATTCATATTCCTTATTTGCACTTTCCAATATTTTCTTCTCTAATAATTTCGGAAAGTACTTCATAATTATTGTCGATTTGAGTTTGGTAAATACGTTAACTTTTTGGTCTGATTTTTCCCATAAGCTTTTAGCATCTTTTTCAGTTAGGATTTTTTCAATTCCGTTTTTAGAGTCAATTTTTATTAATGGAAATTCAGGTTGATTTTCTCCACAAAGCGTAATCTGTTTTCCTAATTCCGCACTCACTGTCTTCATAAAATCCGTTACTTTTTTCAATTCTAATTCTGATTGTATTTCAGAAGGATTAATGTCAAACTCGATTTGGTCGATAAGAAAAAAGTAGCATTTGACAATAATTCCGTCCAAATCAATTGTCGCAGATTTGGTTTCCAGTTCGCCAGTTTCGTCCGCAAACATTTTTTTCACATATCCGAAGTCAATTTTGTCAGTCAAATTATCTTCATAAACTCCAAAGGTCAGTTTGTAGTGAGAGTTCAATAAGTCAACTACTTTTTTCCAATCCGAAATAGTTGCGTTTTGAATATAAATATCTCTTAAGGCTCCATCCTTTTCAAATATCCATTCTATGTCTTTCCAATTTCTCAATGTTGCTCTTAAATGTGTGGTAACGGTTTCGTATAACCCGTCAGTTATCGGGCTAATTTAGCCAAAAGTTTTTAGTTATTCACTAGCTTAAGCAATTCTGAGTGGATTCGGACGTAGTCGAATCCGCCGTAATTGCGGTTATACATTGTTGGCAGTAGGTTTTTATTTCGATTAGTTTCATACAGCATTTGTTCTGTTTAAACTATAATTCAGACGTATTTTATTTTCGACGAATCATATATGAGTTAAATCCTTTAGTTGCGTCCATTTGTTGATACCAAAACAATACAGGAATTAATCCGCTTACTGTTCCAATTGCCCCGAACATATTCCAGAAAACTATAGCTGATATAATACCAGTTAGAATTCCAATTAGAATAATTATGTTATTTTGTTCCGCTTTTATGTCATTGACGTGTTTCTTTTCCATTTTTCCACAATGTTGGCAGTTCACGTTGAATTCATCTCCTTTTTCCATTTGTAAGTCAGGTCGAGTAGAAGCATTTGATTTTATTCGTATGTCTTTTTTACAAGAGCTACAATGAGTTGTTAATTTCATGTCTCAATGGGTTTGGTTTATATATTTTGAGTTGGTTAACTTACTGCCAACGTTTCTCGTATAAGGTTTGTTGCGTTGATTTTAGCCTAAAAGTAAGCAAAAATTAAACAACTTTGTGCCTGCGTATTTTTCCGAAGGAAAAATTTAGCAGCAATAAAGTTTATACAGTGTTGTACAACGTTTTAATTTATTCTAATTACTTTTTTATTCAATTTGTTAAAAAATTCATTCCCTATTTTTAGAGGTAATATTTTTAACATTCTCATATTATATTCTAAATAACAGTCATATTGTTCTATTTTTTCAAAATAGATATATTCAAAATTATACTGTTTTTCCACTTTTTTGTCCTCCTCATTAATTTCGTTTTTATTCAAATTTTGAGAAAACACAAAGAATTTCACATTATCATTTTTCAGATCAGTTATCGCTGTTTTTCCATTAGCAATGCATTTTTCAGTCAACGCAATTGATTTGTGTCTTTTTCGTTTTGTCCATTCTTTTTTAAACTTAAACCTTCTTAATGTGTCATTTTTGTAAGTAAAAACTAAATCATAGTGTTTTTTGTTCTCATTAGGAATTAATTCAAACTCTCCATTTTTATTCACGACAACAGGAATTTTGGTATTTTTTTCTTTAACAAGAATTAAACTAAATTTATAATAAAAAGAATTTGAAAAAAATAATTTCCCTCTAATTGTGTCATTTTGGGATTGAGTGTTTTCAACTTTTAAAAAAGCAAAAAGTAGGAAAGTTATCAGTAATTTTATTTTCATTCCTTAATGTTGTACAACGGCTTCGGCTATGATTAGTGCGGGAATAGGGAAGCGGATGCTTTCCGATTTAGCACTAAGGCGAAGCTTTTTGTTTGCTTTTATTTTTTCTTTTCAAAAGTCAAATCAAAATGATTTGACGACCTTATAAAAATACATTAAACTTTGGATTAAACACCAAACCCCGTATTAATTATAGCCATTGTTGGCAACAGTATTTATTCCACTTGTTTATTTCCGATATATTTAACCTTATGATGTTCAATATATTTAAAAACTCCTTTTTTACTTAATTGAATTTCTGACCACGTTGTGTCAATTTCAGTTTCTTTGTTTTGTTCAGCAGATTCTTCATCATAAATAGAAACATCAGTGTTTTCAATTCCATAATCGCTAAACCATTTTCCGTATTTTTTTCCGCCCCATCCACCATCTCCACCAGTATACCCTATCACACTTATACTTATTGTCTTTAAACTGTCTTTTTCTGCTGTAACAGCATAAAGTGTTCTGCAACAACTTTCGTCATCATATGTGAATGTATATAGATAGAAATCTTCGTACTCTTTAAATTCATTAAAAGCATATGCTTCAGGATAATCAGCGTGTAGATATTCAGGATATCCGATTTCAATTTTATGAGGCGTTATGTATTTCGTAATAAATTCTCCTGGTATTTTTTCTAAATTTTTAACATCGATTATCTCAAGGTCTATTTTTTTTGATAAAGTTTTAGTTTTTGTTTTAATATAATTAATATCAAATTCTGTTTTTGTATCAATTTCAGATATTGGTTTTAAATTGCTATTATCTAATTTTTCAACATTTAGTTCTGTAAGGTTTTGTTCCTTTTCGGTTTCCAATACTTTTTTAGTTTCCGATTTACAGAAACAAAATAAGATTATTATAAGAAGTAATAATGGTTTTTTCATATTGTTGCCAACGGTCTCGTATAACCGTCAGTTACGGGTTTATATGCGTTAATTTTCGGTTTAGCACGGACTTTAGCAATTCCGAGTGGATTCGGACGTAGTCGAATCCGCCGTAATTGCGGTTATACATTGTTGGCAACTGGCTTTTATACATTTTCAAAAAATTGTACTGCAAAAGAACAGAAGTCAATAATTACGTCTTTGTCCAAGTCAAATTCTTTCCGATTCCCCAAATAATTTTTGGAAGTAGGTGTAATTTCCTTTCCTTCGTTCAATTCAGTTACAGTTATGCACTTAATATGCTTTTTAGAAACTAAAATTATATAAGCATTTTCATAGGGATAATTTTTCGGTAAGTCTTTTACTTTAAATTCTCCGCTTGCTCTAAATTTTACTTCTAGAAAGTAAACTGATTTTGTTCTAGGGTCTTGAATTACAAAATCAGGCATTCTCCTAATTTCTTGGGCGACATCTGAACGAACCCCTTTTAATAATTCCATTATTCCAGGAATTGTATTTTCCATTCCGTACCTGAAAACATTGTAACCAAGACTTAAGAATAATTCTTGGATTAAAGTTTCAGCAATTCGCCCCTTTATCATTCCGTAACGATAGTTAAAATCTCTATCGCTTAATCCTTTCGATTCATCTTCGTCAATTTCTTCGACGATTGTTTCGTTTGAGTTTTGGTCTTTATAACATTTGTAGCAAAGTCCACCGTTAAATTTGGTATAACTGCCACATTCAATACATTCAGCCATTTTTTATTTTAAAATTCAGTTTTTTTTAGCTTGTTGCCAACGGTAAATTGTATGAGTAGTGGCAGATTGCGTGTTACTTTCCTGTCAAACCGCTACGCAGTATGAGCGGGCTAAAAGCCTTGATATTTACCACATTGCCTGCCATTACTTATACAAAATGTTAGCTACAGTATTTTATTAAAATTTGACTCTTTCAATTCTATCCTTTTTTAATTTTTCTAATATTGATTGTCTTTCGTGTTTATAATCAAATTCCGCATCAATCATATTAATATATTTTGATTGGTTAAAATACCAATTAACCGTTTCTCCATTAGGTTCTACCAAAAAATCTCCAACTACATATTGAGCAACAGAGTGAAAAATCATAACAGAAACAATCGCCAAAACCTTTTCTATGTCATTATTTAATTCACGTAATTCTTGAATTCCTTCATAGCCAATTGTTCTTCCAATTTCCGCTTTTGCTAATCTTTCTCGGATTTGATGTGAACTAGAATGTGAATATTTACATAGATAACCATATAGTCGTTTTGTCTCAGTCTTAAATTCTTCTTCTTTGTCTTTTAGATAAAAGAATTTTAATGTATTGATAGGATTAATATTTGAAGAATTTAATAGTTTCTCGTATTCATCTATTTGGTCTTCAAAGCTTTGTTTGGTTGTATTATTTACAATTAAACAACTTTTTATAGAAAGCTCTATTAAATACCTCAATTCTCTTCTACAAGTATTTGAAATTCCTTCTTTTGCTAGAATCTCAATTGAAATTACAGATTGAAGAATATCATCAATCATTCGTAAAAAGAAGTTTCTTTCTCCACTTACACCATCTCTGGCTGAATTCATAAGAGAAAATGACAAGCAATAGATAATAGATTTTCTCATTTTGAGTAATCTATTCCACTCATTTTTATATTCTTCAGAATCAAGTTCTTCTTGAATTTTACTTTTATTCATTTTAAAGTTTGAGTCGGTTTTATATTGTAGCTAACGGTTTTGTGTATGATTTCGTTGCGTGTTTAAGCACTAAAGTTAGCAAATAAATCAAAGTAGAAAGTCCGTGAGGACTTTCGTAAGTAGGCTATAACTAGCAATGAATTATACACAGTGTTACCTGCAGTTTTTATATTTCCAATTTAAAATCGTGAGGTATAGTTTTCTCGTTAAATACTATTTCATTATCTAACTCACTTAATGATTCCTTTATTTTCAATTTGCAAGTAAATCTTCTGTCGTCTTTGATTTCTAGAAAATTAACCTCTAATATTTGATTAAAAACTTTATAATTTATTTTTGCGTTATTTTTTAATTCAAGCATATTATCAATATCTCCTTTTGAAACTGCTCTTTGAATTGTTTGAATCCACTCTACTATTTGAAATTTCAAATGCTTACTTAAATCTACTTTGATTTGCGGAACTGAATCTGCTAAAATCGGCAATAACTCGGAATAGTTATTTTTTAGTTCTTCTATATCTGTACAAGATAAAATATAATCTTTTTCAGTATGGAAAGAAGTGTTTTTTTGTTTGTCTGAAAAGTTTAAATAATCTAGTGAAGTTTGAATGTAATAATGTTCAATCTCTCCTTTAGGAAAAATATAAATATTAGCAGTTTTTAGAGCTTCCAATAATTGATTAAACCTAGGTAATATAAAATTCATTTTTGCTTTTTGGTCTTCACTAATAATTGATAAAATTTTGTCTTTAAATTTAATTGTTGACAGTAAGAAAGATGTAACTACATTATATCTTTTTTCAGGTATCGAAACTATTGGTTTTAAAAATTCAATAATATGATTTAAATCTGTATCAGTAGTTGTTTTAGTTACAATGTCGTCAGCAACTTCTTTAAGTTTTCTTTCTAACTCACCTATTAAATTAGCTAAATCTGTACCTATTCCTGCGTTTTGAACATAAGTGTTACAGTTCGGTTCGTTTTGAGCAACTTCTCTTAATTTACCTTTAAATAAAGCGTCCAAATCTGCAATAATTCGAGCTTGAATTTTTAATTTTTTGCATAATCTATAAAATACTGCGAGTTCATCTTTTCCTCCAACATCAATGATACTTGAACCAGAGGCGCTAATATTATAATCTAACTTATCAAATAAAAGAGTTATTATTTGTTGGTCAGTATAACCTTCCACAAAAACTGGATTAGGTGAGAAGAAAAATTGTTTGTGATGTGTGTTAAAACGAGGTAAAAATTTAGTTAATATATATTCGTCTTGAGTATCTAAACTGTCTATAAAATTAAGAGGTTGATTATAGTGGCAAACTAATACGCTTTTCAAATCATCAATTCCTCTAAAGTCTAAAAAATATGGTGAGTGAGTTATTATAAAGAATAATTTTTTATCAGTTTCTGTTTTAGGGTTTCCTGAATGTTTTCTTATTTCACTCAATAAAAAAGATTGGTATTGTGGATGCAGATGTAGTTCTGGTTCATCTAGAATTAAACACTCTTTACTATCATCATATAAAAATGTTAGAAGTGTTATCAATTCCTTTAAACCGTGACATTCCTTTTCTTTAAGTCCATATTCAACACCACCAGAATTGTTTTGAATTTTTGGTTTTAAATAACCACCTTCTTCAACCAATCGAATAGTTTTATCAAATATGTCTGAAAGCAAAGCTTCTATTTTAATTCTTATATCTAGTCTTTCTTTGAGAATAATAAAAGCAGATGATGAAAGACCATAAGACTCGCCATTACTTTTAATACTTGAAAAGTTGGATATATTTAATCCTCTTTCAAAATTACTAGAACCATATGCTGAATAGGATTGTTTTTCAAATCCACTCAAACGTTCTGCATTCAGCATTCTTGTTTTATATCCTTGATTTGTTAATTTTGATTTTAATTGTTCTGCAAATAAAGATTTTCCAGTTCCATTTGGTCCTACAATTAAATTAATTTTTCCCCATTCATTTTTATTAAATACTTCAGTATTCCATAAGTCAGGAATATTAATGGATATTGGAATGTTTATCATTTATCTAGATGTTTTTTTAAATTGCAGGTAACGGTTTCGTATAACCCGTCAGTTATCGGGCTAATTTAGCCAAAAGTTTTAAGTTATTAACTAGCTTAAGCAATTCTGAGTGGATTCGGACGTAGTCGAATCCGCCGTAATTGCGGTTATACATTGTTGTACGCTGGCTTTTTTTCATGCTTTTACTAATTCCGATTTATATTTCTCTTTATTAATTGAATATAAAACTTGATTGAAATATATTAAAAAAGGTATTCCGCTCCCTAATGTTATCGCAAAAAGGAAATTGTCATAATTCCACGCTCCGAAACAGACAATTAAAAAAGAAATCAGCATTAAAATCAGTCCGATGTATATCCATTTCTGTTTGTTCAAAATATTTTTTGAAAATAATATTGCAACTGAAATCAGTTTCCCAATTAAGGAAATCAGAGCTATTAAAAACAGACTGCTTTCAAAAGGATATTCTTTCTGGAAGTCAAATCCGTTTTTGATTAGCATTGGAATACTGATAACTTCAAACATTATCATTATTCCGTAACCGTGTCCAGCAGGAACTCCAATCAGAATTATTGAGTTCAGAATTAAGGTTAATATTATAGCTTTTTTTATCAATTCAGTTGGGTTTTCAGCTTGCGTACAACGTTAATTTGTAAGAATAGTTGCGGGTTTGTATGCGAGGATTTTCCGAAGGAAAATCAGACGTTACAAACACGTAACGCATTTTGATTAAGTACTAACCGCAATTATTTTTATAAGGTGTTGGCAAT
>NZ_JBHTJR010000017.1:0-148816 GCF_042676005.1 Tenacibaculum geojense
GTTTATTAAAAGAAGTAAGTAATGCTACGCCTAATGTAGGGGATGTAGTTTTATTTAGTATTACAGTAAGTAATTCAGGTCCAAGTAATGCTACAGGAGTTTCGATATCAGATGTATTACCAGTAGGATATGGTTCTATAAGTAATATAGATAATGGAGGAGTACAGGCAGGAAACACTATTACATGGAGTGGTTTAAGTGTGGCATCTTCAGGAAGTTTAGTGGTTAGTTTTGAAGCTACGGTATTAGCCCCAACAGGTGTGGCAGATGAGTATGTAAATAGCGCATGGATAACTGGCAGTGATCAGTTTGATCCAGACAGTGATCCAAGTTCAGATGCTACGGTAGATGATAATGGAGATGGTATAGCAGATGATGATGAAGATACGGCTATGGTTGTACCACAATCGGCAGATTTATCAATTGTAAAAACGATCAATGACAGCACTCCTAATGTAGGTGATGTAGTTATGTTTACGTTAAGCATCACTAATTCAGGTCCAGATGTAGCTACAGGAGTTTCGGTATCGGATGTAGTTCCAAACGGATACACAGTAGGTGCTATCAACGATGGAGGAGTATTAGTAGGTAATACCATTAGCTGGAATGGATTAAGTATTGGAAGTACCAATGGAGTTGTAAGTGTTAGTTATGAAGCTACGGTTTTGGCACCTGGAGTTGGTGTAAGTTATACAAACAATGCATCAATTATAGGTAGTGATCAATTTGATCCAGATAGTGATCCAAGTTCAGATGCTACGGTAGATGATAATGGAGATGGTATTGCAGATGATGATGAGACTAGTATTACACCAATAGTAGAACAAGCAGATTTATCATTAACAAAAATAGTTGTTGATGGAGATACTACTCCGTTAATAGGTACAGAAATTACTTTTGAAATTAGAGTAACAAATAATGGACCAAGTAATGCTACTGGAGTATCAGTTATAGATTTATTACCATCAGGGTATGATTTTGTTTTATATAGTTCAACAGCTGGAACTTATGATGAAAATACAGGGTTATGGCAAGTTGGTAATATTTCATCAGGCGAATCTGAAACCTTATTGATAGATGTATTAGTTAACTCTACAGGTGATTATTTGAATATTGCTGAAGTAACTACTTCAGATGTATTTGATATAGATTCTACACCAAATAATGATGATGGAGATCAAAGTGAAGATGATGAGGATAGTGCTGTGGTAACACCAGTAGTTCCAATGGCAGATTTATCACTTGTTAAAACTGTAGTTGATGGAGATACTACTCCATTAATTGGATCAGAAATTACTTTTCAGATAACTGTAACTAATGATGGACCTCAAAATGCAACAGGAGTTTCGGTATTAGATTTATTACCAACAGGATATGATTTTGTATTGTATAGTTCCACAGAAGGTACTTATAATGAGAGTACTGGATTATGGAATATTGGAAATATAGCATCAGGAACATCGGAAACTTTATTAATTGATGTTTTAGTAAATGAAACAGGGGAATACAGAAATGTAGCTCAAGTAATAACTTCTGATATAGTTGATATAGATTCCACACCAAATAATGATGATGGAGATCAAAGTGAAGATGATGAAGACAGTGCTGTAACAAACCCAGTAATTCATGTGGCAGATTTATCTGTAACAAAAGAAGTGGTTGACGGAGATACTACACCTCTGGTTGGTCAAGAGATTACATTTGAAATCACTGTCAGAAATGATGGTCCTCAAGAAGCTACAGGTGTTGAAATTACAGATGTAATTCCTTCAGGTTATGATTATCAAACATTCAGTTCTTCAACAGGGACTTATGACGAATTAACAGGAATATGGGTGGTTGGTAATTTAGCAAATGGAGATGTTGAAACTTTGTTAATTGATGTAACGGTTAACCCTAATGGGAACTATTTAAATACCACAGAAATTACCGCGTCAAATGTTTTTGATATAGATTCAACGCCCAATAACGGAGATACATCTGAAGATGATTATGCAGAAGCTTTAACTACACCAGTACAGCTAATTGCAGATTTGTCCATAACAAAAACTACCGTAGGAAATATTACTAATGCACAACCAGGAGATCAAATCCGTTTTGAAATAGAAGTAACTAATAACGGACCTCAGGATGCTACAAATGTAGAGGTGTTAGATTTATTACCAACAGGTTTTTCTTATAACCAATTTAGTGCAACTTCAGGAGTTTATAACTCAGTAACAGGAGTTTGGTTCATAGGAACAGTTCCTGCAAACGGATCACAATCTATTTTTATTAATGTAACTGTTAATGAACCAACTAATGCAGTTGATGAATATGTAAATTTTGCAGAAATTATAGCGAGTGATCAAATAGATCCTGATAGTGATGTAAACTCTGATGCAACTGTAGATGATTTAAATGATGGTATAGCAGATGATGATGAAACAAGTTTTGAAGTCATAGTATTAATTGCTGACTTATCATTAACCAAATCAGTAAATAATGATATGCCAAATGTAGGAGAAGTGGTGACATTTACATTACAAATTGATAATGATGGGCCAAATCAAGCAACAGGTGTATCTGTACAAGATAATTTACCAATAGGGTTTAGTAATATTACTAATGTTAGTAATGGAGGAGTTGTTACAGGTAATACTATTGATTGGACAAATTTAATTATACCAACAACTGGATTAACAGTTACTTATGATGCAACAGTAAATATGCCAACTTTAGAGGCAGGAGAGTACCTAAATATTGCTCAAATTACAGCAAGTGATATGTATGATCCAAATAGTACACCAAATAATGATGACGGTGATCAAAGTGAAGATGATGAAGATAGTTATGAAATTGCTACACCAGTTGCAGATATTGCAGTTGTAAAAACAGTGAATGAAGCTGAACCTGCAATTTTAGACGAAGTTGTCTTTACAATTAATGTTACAAACACGGGGACTTTAGATGCTACAAATGTTGAAATAGAAGAAGCACTTCCTTCTGGATATCAATTTGTTTCTTATACAGCAACAAGTGGTATTTACGATGAAATATCGGGTGTATGGCAAATACCATCAGTAGGAACTGGAGAAACTCATACATTAGAAGTTTTAGTTCAGGTATTAGATGTAAATGATTATTTAAATACAGCATCATTATTAGCTTTAGATCAAATAGATATTAACTCAGATAATGATTCTAGCTCGGTAACTATAGATCCTATATGTTTAACAATTCATGAGAAATTCTCTCCTAACGGAAACGGAGATAATGAAGTGTTTTATATTGATTGTATTACAAATTATCCTAATAATAGATTAGAAATTTATAATAGGTGGGGTAATATAGTATATGAGAAAAAAGGATATGATAATACCTTTAATGGAATATCTAACGGAAGAGCTGTATTAAATAAAGATCAAGAGTTACCAACTGGTACATATTATTATATATTAGATTTAGGTGATGGATCTAAACCAAGAGTAGGTTGGGTATATTTAGCTAGATAAGATTTAAACATAATTCGCTTAAAAAATTAAAGAAAGAAGTTAAAAATGAACATAAAATTTAAAATAATATTCATCTTAATGTTAGTGTTGACGTTAACAAGTAGTAACGCACAGCAAGATCCGCAGTACACTAATTATATGTTTAATACCTTATCAGTTAATTCAGCTTATGCAGGTTCTAGAGGGCATTTATCTGTAATAGCTTTGCATAGAACTCAATGGGTTGGCGTTGATGGTGCACCGCAAACACAATCTTTAACAGTTGAATCACCGATAGGGAAAAATTTGGGCTTAGGTGTAGCATTTGTGCATGATAAATTAGGACCATCTCAGGAGTATTATCTAGATGCAAATCTTTCATATACCTTAAAGTTAAACGATAAAAGTTCTCTTTCTTTTGGAATGAAAGGTGGTGGACGATTGTTGAATGTAGATTTATCAGATGGTTTTCAAGGTAATTCTGATGTTCCTTCAATAAACAATAAATTCCTGCCAACTGTTGGGGCAGGAGTTTATTGGAGAAATGAAACTAGTTATTTAGGTTTATCAGTGCCAAATTTTTTAACTGATGAGCATTATGATAGAAATGCAGAAACAGTAGGAGTAGAAAGGTTACATTACTTTTTAATAGGAGGAAAGGTGTTTAACTTAAGTTCATCAGTAAAATTTAAACCAGCATTTTTAGCAAAGTTTGTATCGGGAGCACCTGTAATTTTTGATTTATCGGCAAACTTTATGTTTTATGATAACCTAAGATTAGGGTTAGCTTACAGGTGGGATGATTCTGTAAGTGGTTTATTTGGGTTGCAGGTGAGTCCGAAACTATTGTTAGGCTATGCTTATGATTTAACCACTACACGATTAGGAGAATTTAATTCAGGAACTCACGAGATTATGTTACGTTTTGAATTAAAAACTAAAGAAAAGCAATTAAAATCACCTAGATTCTTCTAAAAACATAGTTATGAAAAAAATAATTACACTTATACTAATATCTTTAGTTGTACAGATTTTATCAGCTCAAAATACGGAACTAAAAACTAAAAGTAATACTCCTAAAGCAGACAAGCTTTTTAAAAGAATGTGGTATGTTGAAGCATCAGAATATTACAAAAGAGCATTAAGCAAATATGAAGATGAAGTAATTGTAAATGATATTGATAATAGTGAGTATTTAAGATTATTGAAAAAAACTGGAGATTGTTTTTTCTTTAATACAGATATGGAAAATGCACACAACTATTATTCAGAATTAATTTCAAATTACTACAATAAAGTACCCGCAGAATATATTTTTAGATATGCACATAGCTTAGAAGGAATTGGTAAGTATGATGAAGCTAAACTTTGGATGAAAGAATTTGCAAAAAGAACAGTAGGAAAAGATGATAGATCTATGAACTTGAATCAAAAAGATGTATCAGTTGAAGATGTATTAAATATCAGTCCTCAGTTTGTATTGCATAATTTATCTGTTAATACAGAAAACTCAGATTTTGGTCCTATGTATTACAAAGAAAACTTAGTGTATTCATCCGCTATAAATCCGTCTAATTTTCATACCAGGGTTTATCATTGGAATGAACAGCCATTTTTAAACATGTTTGTAGGAAAACTAAACACCATAGAGTCTGATATAAAAAAGTTGGGAGAGTTTTCAAAAAGTATTAATACAAGGTATCACGAAGCAACTTTGACTTTTTCACCAGATTATAAACGTGTTTATTTTACTAGAAATAATTTTAACGGTGAGTTAAAAAGAGATGATAAAGGAACGAACCATTTAAAACTTTATAGTGCAGATTTAATTAAGAATGAAAAAAATGGAAAGGAAGAATGGACTAATATTCAAGAATTACCATTTAATAGTGATAATTATTCTGTAGGGCATCCAGCTTTGAGTAAAGACGGAAAGTTACTTTATTTTGTATCAGACATGCCTGGAAGCATTGGTGCTACAGATATTTTTGTTGTAGATGTAATACAACAGCAAAGTAATAATCACACCAATGTTAACTACTCTAAACCAAGAAATCTTGGAGAAACGGTTAATACATCTGGAAGAGAAATGTTTCCTTTTATTACCGATAAAGCATTGTATTTTTCGTCTGATGGTCATTTAGGCTTAGGTGGCCTTGATATTTTTCAAAGTAAAATAGATAATGCTGAGTTTAAGCAACCAGTAAATTTAGGGGCGCCGTTAAATAGTAAATTAGATGATTTTTCATTTATAATTAAAGAAGATAAAAACACTGGTTTTGTAGCTTCAAACAGAGAATTAGGAAAAGGGGATGATGATATTTATTCTTTTGTAAGAATTCCCTTAGATGAACCAGTTTGTGAGCAGCTTGTTAACGGATATGTTTCTAACACCAAAACAGGGGAAAGAATCTCTCAGGTAACGTTAGAGTTGTTAGATGCTTCGGGTAAAACATTAGAAACAACTATTACAGATATTAATGGTGTATATCAGTTTACTAAAGCAATAAATTGTAACACGATTTATAAAGTAAAAGCAGTTAAGACAGGTTACAATAGTAAAGAGAAAGACTTTAAAACAGCAAATTCTTCAGGGGAAACAATTGTGCCGCTTGGATTAGATACTTTAAATGAATTAATTGTTGAAGAAAATGGTCAATTAAAAATTAAAATAGGTATTATTTATTTCGATCTAAATAAATCATTTATAAGAAGCGATGCAGCTTTAGAACTGAATAAAATTGTAGTTTTGATGATGCAATACCCAGAAATGGTTATTAAAATAGAATCTCATACAGATTCAAGAAATACTGACGAGTATAATTTAAAATTATCAGACAGAAGAGCTAAGGCTACCAGAGATTACATTATAAGCCAAGACATAAAGGCTAATCGCATAGAGAGTGCAATTGGTTATGGAGAAACTCAATTAATTAATAAATGTAAAAATGATGTTCCTTGTACTAAAGAAGAGCATCAGTTAAATAGAAGATCTGAATTTATAATTATTAAAATGTAATTTTTAAAACTTTTAAACAAATCAAAAAACCATCTTTATTACAAAGATGGTTTTTTGTTTCACTAAATAACTTTTTTTATCAAACAAAAAAATACATATATAATTTATTTAATATTTTTTTGTTTATCAGTTGTTTTTAGTTTTAGACTAAATGGTTTAATTGTATAATTTTTATTTAATTAACTTATCTAACGTTGGAAGTAATATAAGTTCCGATGAATAGCATATTTTGCAGGAAAAAGAAATATAATTACCTTTCATCGAAATATTATGTTCGTTCACCGAAGAAAATCTATGTATGAACTAATACATTTTATACAATTAAACAATTTCCCTTAAAATTGCAATAAGGGGAGAATATAAAAATACACACACATGCAAAACTCATTATCAATTTTACTAATTGAAGATGATCAAATTGAAGTAATGAAATTCAATAGGATTTTATCAAAATTAGAAGAAAAACATTCAGTTGTTGAAGCCAACAATGGAGAAGAAGCTTTAGAAATATTAGCAAATAAAGATAAATTACCCCATATTATCTTGTTAGACTTAAACATGCCTAAAATTAATGGAATTGAGTTTCTTAAAATTTTAAAAAATGATGATGTTTTAAAGTATATCCCTACAGTAGTTTTAACCACATCTAACAACCACAAAGACATATTAGAGTGTTATAAAATTGGTATTGCAGGTTATATTGTAAAGCCATTAAAATATGAAGATTACAAGGAGAAAATTAAAAAAATGCTGTCATATTGGTCTCTTAATGAACTAATATCTGTATAATTTAAAATTAATGAAAGGAATCATTTTTACAGAGTTCTTAGAAATGGTAGAATCCAACTTTGGACTTGAAACAGTTGATCATATTATAGAAAAATCCGATTTAAAATCTGAAGGAGCATACACATCTGTAGGTACATATGATTTTGAAGAAATGGTGAGCTTATTAACTCATTTAAGTGAAAAAGTAAACATACCTGTTGATACGTTGGTTTATGAATATGGTAAATACTTTTTTACAGTGCTTACAAAAGCACACCCAGAAATATTTAAACAATATGATTCACCTTTAGAGTTATTAAACTCCGTAGAAAATCATATTCATGTACATGTGCGTAAAATTTATCCTAATGCAGAATTGCCTTCCTTTGATGTAGTTTCTGAAGATGATAATGGTATGGTAATGATTTACAGATCTGAAAGAGCATTATACAGATTAGCACACGGATTAATAGAAAAAACATTTGAACATTATAGAGGTAAAGCCAATATATCCTATAAAAAACTTAATGAAAACGGAACAGAGGTAAAATTTGTCATAGAAAAAGTGGTATGAGTCAAAAGCAAATAGATGTTCTTAAAAGAGCTCTAGAACGCGAACGTAAAGCCCGCAAACAAGCAGAAAAAATTTTAGAAGTAAAGTCACTAGAATTATTTTTTGTTTCAGAGCAATTAAAAGAAGCCAATGATGATTTAGAAGATTCCTTATATCAGAAACAATCTGAATTAAAAGGAGTTTTCGAAAATATAAATGATGCCTTCTTTTTAATGGATTTACAAGGAAACGTACTTAAAATGAATGACGTTGCTGTAGATTTAATAGGTTACGATTGTATGCAAGAACCTATTAATTTAAATGATATTGTTCATCCAGATGATAAAGAATATACCCTGGAGTCTTTTAAAAATTTATATAACTTGGGGTATATTAATAAATATACAGCTAGGTTATATACCAAAAATAATTTATTAAAAACTTTAGAGGTTAATGCAAGAGTGGTTTACGACAAAAATAATAAACCTATTGCAGCTCACGGCATAGCTCGAGATATAAGTAGTGATATAAAGCTTAAAGATTTTCTTGAACAAGAAAAAAATAGATTGAATATTGTTTTAGAAAACTCTCCCATTGGTATTGCACTAGCAAAAAAAGGTGATGTTGCTTTGGCATATATTAATAAAACTTTTGCCAATATGCTAGGGTATTCACTTAAAGAGGCTCAAAATATTCCTTTTTTAGAATTTACTCATCCGGAAGATAGGTTAATATCTAAATTAAATGTTGATAAACTAGACAGGGGAGAAATAGATATTTTTAATGTAGAAAAAAGATACATTAAAAAAAATGGTAGAATTTTATGGGGTAAAACTACTGTTACTGCTGTTAGAAACTCAAAAGGTACTTTAAAGTTTAGAGTTGTTACTGTTGAAGATATAAGTAAGGAAAGAAAAGCTAAAGATGATTTAATAGAATCTCAAAATAGATTAGCTTCTTTAATAGTCAATTTAGATAGTGGCGTTTTATTAGAAGATGAAAACAGAAATATTGTAATTACTAATCAAAAGTTTTGTGATTTATTTTCAATTCCTATACCTCCTGAAATATTAAAGGGTCAAGACTGCTCTCATTATGCAAAATTGTCTGAAGATTTATTTGAAGATCCAGAGTTTTTTTCAGAAAGAATTAGCAAAATAGTAATTGATAAAGAACCTGTAATTGGAGATGAACTTAAAATGAAAGATGGTAGAATTTTAGAGAGAGATTATATACCCATCATTCAATTTAAAGAGTACAAAGGACATTTATGGACTTACAGAGATGTAACACTAAATAGAAAATATAGAAAAAGCCTAGAAGCCTACAAACAGAAGTATAGTAATATTATTGCTAATATGGATTTAGGTTTAGTAGAATCTGATTTAAGTGGCAAAATATTGTTAGCTAATCAACGATTTGTTGAAATGAGCGGTTTTTCTGAGAGAGAGCTACTAGGAAAAGGAATAGAGCATATTATAAAAGACAGAGTAGAAAGAGAATATGTAAGAAGAAAGTATATCGATAGAATGAATGGAAAATCAGAATCATATGAGTTCAGATATATCGATAAAAATGATGAAACTAAATACTGGTTAGTAAGCGGAGCTCCAAATTATGATATACAAGGAAATGTTAAAGGTACTATAAGTATTGCGCTAGATATTACCCATATAAAAACATTAGAAATACAAAAAGAAAAATTACTTAGAAAGTTAAAACAGAGTAATGAAGAACTAGAAGAATATGCACATATTGTTTCACATGATTTAAAATCACCATTACGAAGTATTTCAGCACTCACAAGTTGGTTACGAGAAGATTATGAAGACAAGCTGGATGAAAATGGCGTGAATAATATTAATCTAATACAAGATACAGTTCAAAAAATGGAAAACTTAATTAATGATATTTTAAGTTATTCAAGTATTAGTGAAGAGCAATTTGTTATAGAAAGCGTAAATGTTAATGAAGTGATAGAAAGTATTAAAAAATTAATATTTATACCAGATCATGTAACACTAAAGGTAGATGATTCATTGCCAATAATAAAAGCAGATAGAACTAGAATTCAGCAATTATTTCAAAATTTATTAAGCAACGCTGTAAATTATATAGATAAAGAAAAAGGAATGGTATCTGTAAGTGCTATATCAGATAAAGAGTACCATACATTTATAGTTAAAGATAATGGTATTGGTATACCAGAGGAATATCACAAGAAAATATTTAATGTTTTTGAATCTTTTACTAAGCATAAAGATTCAACAGGAATTGGACTTTCTATAGTCAAAAAAATTGTAGACATGTACGACGGTAAAGTTTGGCTAGAAAGTGAAAAGGGAGTAGGAACTACCTTTTTCATTAAGCTTAAAAAATGAAAATTGTACAAGGAATAAAAAGTAAAGGAAATGATTGGCAGTTAACCAAATACATAAAATTAAAGTCGCCTTTAGTACTAGTTTTTGGTAATAGGTTGCTAATAGAAAATACGGTAATATATGATGAGTTAAGATCATTTTTTCCAGATGGTCAAATTGTATTTGGTTCATCATCAGGAGAAATTATAGAAAATACCGTAGAAGATAATTCTGTAGTATTTACAGCTATTGAATTAGAAAAAAGTTCTTTTAAAATTGAAACGGTAAATATTTTCAATCATAATAAAAACTGTATAGACGCAGGTTTAAAATTGGCTAAAAAGTTCAACAAAAGTAATCTTAAACATTTGTTTGTGATATCAGAAGGAAGTTTTGTTAATGGAAGTCGTTTAATAGCAGGTATTGAAACAGTTATAGGAAAAACCCCAATAGCCATGACAGGTGGTTTGTGTAGTGACGGAAATCGGTTTTTAAAAACAGTTACCTCATACAACGAAACACCCTTAGAAGGAGAAATAGTTGCCATTGGGTTTTATGGAAAAACTTTGGAGATAAGTTATGCTAACTATGGTGGTTGGCAACCTTTTGGCCCCGAAAGAATTGTAACGCACTCTAAAGGAAATATTTTATATGAAATAGATGATACTTCAGCACTAAGTATCTATAAAAAATATTTGGGTAAAAAAGCAAAGCAACTTCCCCAATCAGCGTTGTATTACCCATTAAAAGTAACAGAAACAGGATCTAAATGGTCAATTATACGGGCCATTATAAATATTGATGACAAGCAGGATTGTATGATTTTAGCTGGCGATGTGCCTCAAGGTTCTAAAGTACAGTTGTTATTATCATCAGCAGATGATATAGTTACAGGAGCAAATAAGGCAGCCCGTTTAGCGATGAGAGGTAGAATGCATAAACCAGAATTAGCCATTTTGGTTAGTAGCTTAGGAAGAAAGTTAGTGTTAGACCAACGCGTGGAAGAAGAAGTTGAAGAGGTTCAGTATATCATTGGTAATGAAACAACTATTTGTGGATTTTATTCATACGGAGAAATGGCTCCGTACACAATAGATAAGAGGTGTAAGCTTCATAACCAAACTATGACATTAACACTAATAAGTGAATAATGAACTCATTATTAATTAGACAAAAAAGAAAGTATTTAGATGAGAAAATTCAATCTGACGTAAGTTTAAACGAATTTATTAAAGCAGTTGCTAAATCTTATGAAAATTACGAAGAGCAAATAGAAATGATACGTTTGGCTATGAAAATAAGCTCTGATGAATTATTTGAAGCCAATGAAAAATTGAGAGATGAATCTGATAGACAGCGAAAGGTTATAGATAATCTACAATCAGCTATAAAAACATTAAAAAAATCTGGAATAAAACTCACAAAAAGAGATTCTGGAGCTGAAGTTGATTTAGAAAATTTAACGGAGTTGATTAATGTACAGGCAAAAGAAATAGTAACGTCTAATAACGAAAATGAAGAATTACTTAAAAATCTAGAAAAGCAAAATGAGGAGTTAAACCAATATGCACACATTGTATCTCATGATTTAAAATCACCATTAAGAAGTATTGATACTATTGCCAATTGGATGTTAGAAGACTGGAAAGAGGAAATGAGTAATGAATGTTATGAGCATATTAACATGATTTTAAATAATGTGCAAAAAATGGATTCATTAATTAATGGTATTTACAAGTATTCTACTATTAATAAAAAAGAGAGTCTTGTTTATGATGTTGATACACAGTTATTAGTAGATGAGTTAGTAAAAATAATTTATGTACCCAATAATATAACCATTACAATACCAAATGAATTACCAACTATAAAAGGAGATAAATATAGATTACAACAATTATTTCAAAACCTAATAACCAACGCTATTCACTTTAGTGATAAACCAAAGGGGATAATAGAAGTAGGCTTTGAAGATTTAGATACCAATTGGCAATTTTATATAAAAGACAATGGCATTGGAATACCTCAAAAGTACCATAAAAAAATATTTGGCGTATTTCAAAAGTTAGATGCCACTACCAATAGTACAGGTATTGGCTTATCAATAGTACATAAGATAATTGAATATTACGGAGGAGAAATAACATTACAATCTAAAGATAAAGAAGGAACAACCTTTTATTTTAAACTACCAAAATAAAAACTTATGGAAACACCCAATTTAAATTATTTGAAAGAAATTTCTGGAGGAGATGTTGAGTTTGAACAAAAGATGCTTTCTATTTTAAAAGAAGAGTTACCAACTGAGGTAGAATACTATGAAAATACCATAAAAGACTCTAATTTTGAAGAAAGTGCACAAATTGTTCATAAACTTAAACATAAAATTAGTATTTTAGGCATGTACAAAGCGTATAGTTTTGCTCAAGATTATGAAAAAGAATTAAAAACGGGATCTGCCAAACAACACGATCAGTTTAAAAATGTATTAGTTACCATGCGTGATTTTTTGGCCATTAACTAAAACTTAACCTAATGAATTGTATTATTATTGATGACGAAGCTACAGCGAGAGCTGTTGTAGAACACTTATGTAATGGCACAAAAAAAATTACTATTGTAGAGCAATTTTCAAATGCAATTCAAGCAATTAAATATTTGAATAGTAACGATATAGATCTTATTTTTTTAGATATTCATATGCCGGAATTTACAGGGTTCGATTTAATACAAACACTTAAAAAACCACCAAAAGTAATTTTAACAACATCTGATAAAGACTTTGCTATAGAGGCTTTTGAGTATGAGTGTATTGTAGATTATCTAGTAAAACCTGTAACGCAAGAACGTTTTGATAAAGCTATTTCTAAAGCTGAAAAATTTAGATTTAAAGCAGATACAGAACAAAATAGTGAGGCTAGTAAAAACATGGTTAAAGCTAAAGATAACGCAGAAAACCAGCTATATGTTAATATAGATAGACGATTGATTAAAATAGATATGACAAGTATTTATTTAGTAGAAGCAAAAGGAGACTATATTTTAATTAAAACAGATGGTAAAAATTACACTGTACATTCAACATTAAAAAAGATTGAAGAAAAATTACCAGAAGAATTATTCTTAAAAGTACATAGAAGTTATATAATTAATCTTCAAAGAATTATAGATATTGAGGACAATAGTGTACTTATAGCAAAAGATGTGATTCCTGTTAGTAGGTCTAATAGACCAGAACTCATGAAACGATTAAACTTACTATAACTAGTTATGTATAATATTTTAATAAACTCATTTTTAGTTAAATGAGTTTTTTTTGTTTTTACATTTATCGTTTTTTTACTACCATTTACCTTAACAATCAGTAGGTTACGTCGAAATTTTAAGTAATTAGAGCTTAACGTGTCATATCTTTGAAGTGTAATTGATTAAAATACGTTCTCATGTAACAATAAAAATAAATTTTATAAACCCTAATTTATTAATGTTATTTCATTTTGTCAATTATTTGAATTAAAAGTCTTTATTATAGTTTGAATTATGACCCTCTTGCGAGTTCGTTACGCATGAGGGTTTTTCATTCGTCCACATAAAAATGCTTTTAAACGATCATAAAGGTTTGTTTATCGAAAAAAAGGATGTAACTAAAAATTTCAAGTTAAATTTGCAGCGTAATTGATAATAATTGATAATCTAAATTCTAGACAATTAAGTTAAGTTTTTAAACCTATATCACCCTATAAGTTTACAACATCTATTTTTATTTTGTCTACAATAGTTAAAGTTTTTTAGATTTAATTGATTAGTTAAGCAATCCTTTTAAATAAATAGTTTAAAAGGATTGTTTTTTTATGTACTGTTAACAAATCGACTCTTAGTTACAGTTAGTCTTAATGTACTGTTCATTAATCGAAAAATGAACATTAAAAGTTAAGAGCTCTACTATCTTTGTAGTGTAATTAATTCACGTTACAAGTAGCTCTTTTAAATAGATGAAATATTGAACAACCCCCAATCATTTTCAATAACATATCCATATGTTTTTATCAGTTTTAAAGATATAGATTTAATTGATTAGTAATTAGTTTAATAGCCCTCTAGTGTAGCTCTAATCAATACACCAGAGGGCTATTTTAAACCTAAATATAAGGCATAGTAATAAATCCCCAATTATTATAAAGTAATCCCCAAATTCATTTTAAATAAATCCCTTTAACCTCTTGCATCCCCCTTTGTAAGAGGTTTTTTACTTTTTATAATTTTTATCGTTTAAAAAATGTCATTCATCGGGTAGTTGAGTTTAGTTATCGAAAATCAATAATAAGAAGTATTTACCTGTTGTATTTTAGCAGTGTAATTGATAATAGTTGATAATTTAATGATAAGCAAAAAAGCTTAAAAATGAATTCACCCCCTCAGTTTTAAAAGCACAGTATGTTTATCATAAAAAGTTAAAGTTTTTTTAGATTTAATTGGTTAGTTAAACAATCCTTTCAAGCAATAGTTTGAAAGGATTGTTTTTTTTGATAGGTAAATAAAGTCATAAGCTATTTATGTTTCATATGTCTAATCGGTTATTTAAAATGATTCATCGAGTTGTTGAGTTTAGTTATCGAAAATTAAAAAGTAGAAGTATTTAATGCTTTTACATAAAATTAGTTACGTGATTTAAGTAACAAATTTTATACATTGTTAGCCTCTCTTTTTTTTATTCATTTTCAGAATATTCTATTATGTCAGCTGGTTGACAGTCTAGTGCTTTACAGATAGAGTCTAAAGTTGAAAAACGAATAGCTTTTGCTTTTCCAGATTTTAATATCGAAAGATTAGCTGTTGTAATTCCAATTATTTCGGCAAGTTCTTTACTTTTCATTTTTCTTTTGGCTAACATAACACCAAGATTTATTATAATAGCCATTAATTAAACTGTTAGTTCATTTTCTTCTTTAATTACTTTTGCTAAATTCAGAGCATTGCTTTGAATGATAAAAAACATTCCAATTATGGATAAAAATAAAGGTATTAATAGATTGTTGTTATATATCAATTCAAACTTTCCTCCAATAAGTTTAATTAACCATAACACAATAATAAGAACGAATGAAATAATTCCTGTGCATAGAAAATTATTCCCAGATTTTTTTAAATTCTCAATAGTGTTTTCGGAAAAATATTTGTTATTCAATAAGAACCTTGCCATTTTTCTCAAAAAATATAAACCTCTTAAAAATATTATGTAAGCAAATAAACTTACTATAAATATAGACCAGTAAAATAAACTCCAATTTTCAACATCCATATTTACCTGGTTAATATTGATGGTTCCAAAAGGTATTATAAATATTATTCCAACTAGTCCAATAAAATGTAAAATGTAAAGAATGTCAACAAGTGTTTTAAATAATACTGCTTTTTTCATATTTGATAATTTAATTATTCAAATATACAATAATTATTGAAAAACAATAAAATAGTTATGATTAACAATATTTTTTATATTTAGGGCTAACTTAAGTATTTTAGCAGTGTAATTGATAATAGTTGATTATTTAATGATAAGCAGAAAAGCTTAAAAATGAATTCACCCCCTCAGTTTTAAAAGCACAATAAGTTTATCATGAAAAGTTAAAGTTTTTTTAGATTTAATTGGTTAGTTGAACAATCCTTTCAAGCAATAGTTTGAAAGGATTGTTTTTTTGATAGGTAAATGAAGTCATGAGTTATTTATGTATCATATACCTAATCGGTCATTTAAAGTCATTCATCGGGTAGTTAAGTTTAGTTATCGAAAATCGAAAAGAAGAAGTATTTACCTGTTGTATTTTAGCAGTGTAATTGATAATAGTTGATAATTTAATGATAAGCAAAAAAGCTTAAAAATGAATTCACCCCTCAGTTTTAAAAGCACAATAAGTTTATCATAAAAAGTTAAAGTTTTTTTAGATTTAATTGGTTAGTTAAATAATCCTTTCAAGCAATAGTTTGAAAGGATTGTTTTTTTATGATGTGTAAATAAAGTCATAAGTTATTTATGTTTCATATGTCTAATCGGTCATTTAAAGTCATTCATCGGTTAGTTGAGTTTAGTTATCGAAAATCAAAAAGTAGAAGTATTTACCTGTAGTAATTTAGCAGTGTAATTGATAATAGTTGATAATTATTGATAAGTAGATAATCATTTAATACGGATTATATTGTTAACACCCATTTTTAATAGTATTAAAAGTTAGACTTACAATAGTTACAAAAAGTTAAAGTTTTTTTAGATTTAATTGGTTAGTTAAATAATCCTTTCAGGCAGAAGTTTGAAAGGATTGTTTTTTTATCTAATATTATCAAATCGATTCTTTGTAACAGTTAGTCTTTACTTATTGTTCATTAAACGAATAACATATATTCAAAGCTAAAAGCTCTAGTATCTTTGTAGTGTAATTAATTGATATTATAACAAGTTCTTTCAAATAATAGATATATTGAATAATCCCCAACCATTTTTTCAATAATATATCCTTGTATTTTATCAATTAAAAGATAAGAATTTAATTGATTGTAGTTAGTTTAATAGTCCTCTAGTGTAGCTTTTATCAATACACCAGAGGGCTATTTTAAACCAAAATATAGTACAAAGTAATAATCCCCAATTATTATAAAGTAATCCCCAAATTCATTTTAAATGAAGCCCCTTAACCTCTTGCATACCCCTTTGTAAGAGGTTTTTTTATGTTTTAGAATCCTTATCGTTTATAAAATGTCATTCATCGAGTAGTTGAGTTTAGTTATCGAAAATCAATAATAAGAAGTATTTACCTGTAGTATTTTAGCAGTGTAATTGATAATAGTTGATAATTTAATGATAAGCAGAAAAGCTTAAAATGAATTCACCCCTCAGTTTTAAAAGCACAATAAGTTTATCATAAAAAGTTAAAGTTTTTTTAGATTTAATTGGTTAGTTAAATAATCCTTTCAAGCAGAAGTTTGAAAGGATTATTTTTTTTAAAAAAATACTGTATTTAATTATGTTTTAAGTTTACTTATCGCTGTTTTTTAACCGTTTATCGGGTAAGTTTATTTGTTTATCGAATATCTAATCACAAGTTTATAGCTCATTGTAAATTAGCAATGTAATTGATAATAGTTGATTATTATTGATAAGCACACAATCATTTAATGCGGATTATATTGTTAACACCCATTTATTTAATAGCATTAACAAGTAACGCTTACAATAATTTTTAAACGTTTTTTTAGATTTAATTGGTTAGTTGAACAATCCTTTTAAACGTTAAGTTTAAAAGGATTGTTTTTTTTAATATATATTAAAACTATTATTATTTAATTAATCTTAAAATAATGGTTTTTAATCGGTTAAGTGGTGTTGTTAATCGAAAAGTTAAATTTAGAAGTTAAAAGCTGAATTATATTTGTAGTGTAGTTAGTTGATATCCCAAACAAGATATATTATTAATGTAAATACATAGTTGAATAATCCCCAACACAACACATTAGTTTTCCCCCTTGTTTTTATCAATTAAGTAATAAGTTTTTAGATTTAATTGGTTAGTTTAATAATCCTCTTGATTGTTCAAGAGGATTATTTTTTTACAAAAAAAAGAGAATTTGTTTTACAAATCCTCTTTTTTAAAATTATGTGTTTTAAAAATTGGTTTGGATAAAAAGTACCATTTTAATCTAAAGCCTATTTCAGTAAATTTAAAACCAGCGGCTGTTGCAGAAGCAATATTGGTATGTTGTGCGTAAATATTAGCTAAAAACCTATCCGAAAACTTATAACCTAGTTTAACCTGACCTCTGTAGGTGAGTTGTTTAGGGTCTTCTTCAATAAATTGATAACCTACAGCACCACTAACAGTATAAAACCAATTTTTAGGCTTGGTAGTTTTTTCATCTTTTAATAAATCTGCAAATAATTCAACTGCATTAAACTTAGATGGACTAAAATATATAGTTGGAACTTGATTTTGAAAGGTTAAAAATTGATAATTAATTCCTCCTTTTAAAACAGGTCTTTTCAAAAAGTTATAGTATAAGGATGTGAATAAAAGATTTCTTGTGTTTCCATCATTTTGAGGAGTATAAAAAAACTGAGTAAACCATCCTAAGTTAAAATTAGTGCTAAAATTGTTGTTAATGTAAAAATTATCAGCAACAATCTCTTTATCTAATAAATCTGCATTAAAACTCTGAATTTCTCTTTTGTATCCGATCTCTAAATCTTGTAATTTGAGTGGTTTTAATTTCACAAAAGCTTGTAATAATAGTTGTGTGAAATCATTAGAGAAAGAATTAGCGCTATTAATTCCAATATTTGCATTTAAGCTTATTTTAGGTCTTATTTTATAAGATAAACCAACGGTAAAATCATTAGTAGTGGCTTTACTATTAGTAATGGTATTTTCTGTAGTTCTAAATTGGTAGGATGCCGTTGCTTTTAATTTAAAAGAAATAGGAAAATCGATGGTAGTTGTAGATGAAAAAGCATTATTATTTCCGTTATCAAAAGTAAAGGCTATTTTTTCTTCAACAAAAGGGGTAAAGTTTAAATCTAGATTTTTGATAAAATTTAATGCATCTTTTTGTTCTTTAAAAATAGTTAATGTTTGGTAAGCGGCTTCATATGCTTTTTTCTCATTTCCATTAGCTAGTTGGGCATTAGCACCTCCTAAATTACCATCAAAAGATTTAGGATCATTTTTTAAAATTTGATTATAATCAGCAATGCTTTCTTTAAAATCACTTTTGTAAGTAGCTAAAGATGCATGTAATGAAAGTATCCAATTTGTATTTGGCTTTTTAGCTAATAAGGTGTCAATTTCCTTTCCAGCAACTTTATATTTCTGATTCCAAATTAAAGCTTGTATATAACGCTCTTTAGTTTGTTTTGTTAAAAGTGTATCATTTTCAAATTTTTTAACTTTAAAATGAGCATTTTGAGCAAGTTCTAAAGCTTTTTTGTCTTTAAATTGTAAATGAGAGACTAAGGCTAATCCGTTTAACGCAATAATTGAATCTTTTGGATTGGTTGCTATTAGTTTATAAGCTTCTTTGGCTTTAGCTGGTTCATTTTTTATCAAATAAACATTTGTTTTATTAAGTAAGGTTTGTTTATCAAGTTTAAAATCTTGTAAATTATCATCTAATAATTTTATGGCTTCATCGTATTTTTTTTCTTGTTGATATTTATAAGCATGACCTAATCTTATGTATTTTTTTGAAACCATAGCATTTGGGTTACCAGGAGAGACTTCTAAAGCCTTATTAATATAGCTCATAGCATCTGTGTATTCTTTCAAATTAGATAAGGTATTGGCATATCCTAATAAAGCAGAAAAGCTTGTAGGATTTTCATCAACTAATTTCTTGTAATAACTTTTTGCTTTTGTAAACTGTTTACTCCAAAGTAATGATTCTGCGTAGTTAAGTTTAACTTCCAAATCATTAGGGTATTTTGATAGTAAGTTGGTGAAAATATTGATGGCTTTATCTGGATTTCCGCTAAGTCCAACCGCTCTTCCATAACATACTTTTGCCGTTTTATTATTAGGTTCTTGTTCTAAAACATTTTCAAAAAAAATAGAAGCTTCTTTATTTTTTCCTGTTTCTAACATTTTAAACCCCTTTTGCATATTAATTTGAGCTAATGAGTTGGTAACAGTAAAAAGGAATAAAAAAGTAATGGCTAATACCTTGTTTGTCATAATAATAAGTTTCTATAAAATTACTACATGCAAGTTACATACCCATATTAAATATTTGGTCTATACTTTTTTGCATTTAAACGAAAGAAGATAGTCGTCTGTTGATTATAGATAGATATTTGTGTCAAATGTAAGTTAGTAATTCTATGAAAGTTGTTACCACAATCAGTAAACATTTAAATCCAGAAAGAATTTTTATGTTAAGTGCCTTATTGGTAAATGCAGGAAATTATGTGTACAATTTATTATTAGGAAGAATTTTAGGTCCTAAAGAATTTGCCGACGCCGCTATATTAATTACTTTTTTATTGGTTTTGTCTTTTTTAGCCATGACTTTTCAGCTTGTTGCAGCTAAATATGTAGTATTGTTTGAGAAATCTGTTTTTCAACGTTTTTTACAGATATTAGTTAAAAATACTTTTATAATTGGTTTAGTAATAGGAGTTTTAATTATAATTTTTGCCAATCAACTACAAGCTGTTTTTAATACATCTACCAGTAGTATGTTTATGATTTTTGGAGTGGGTGTACCTATTTATTTTATAATGAGTATAAACCGTGGTGTTTTTCAAGGTCAAAAACTATTTGATAAGTTAGCAATCACTTATCAAGGAGAAATGTTAAGTAGATTAGCATTAACCTTATTGTTTTTATACATTTTAAATATTCCCTCGTCTGTAATTGTTTCTATAGGTATTTTAATTTCTTTTTTCTTTGGATTATTACCTTATAAACTAAAAACAAATTCAGAAAATCCATCAGTATTTACAAGTTCTCACAAAAAAGTAGTTTTTAAATTTTTTGTATTGACAGCCTTTTATGAATGCACTCAAATAATAATTAATAATAGCGATATCTTATTGGTAAAACATTATTTCCCTAGTTATGAGGCTGGTTTATATGCTTCTTTAGCTTTAATAGGAAGGGTGGTTTACTTTGTAGCTTGGATGTTTGTAATGTTATTATTACCAAATGTAGTAAATAAAGAAAAAGAAGGATTACCACACGGAAATGTATTATTAAAATATGTTATTTACATTTCATTATTAGCATTTGCAATAGTGGCAGGAAGTTACTTATTTCCTGAATTTGTAGTAAACATTATGTTTGGGAAAGAGTATATTTCTATAGTACCATTACTCTGGAAATACGCTTTAGCAACTTCGATTTTTGCAATATCTAACGTTTTTGCTTACTATTTTTTATCAATAGATAAATACGTGCCAGTAATCTTATCAGCAGTTATGGGAATTGCCCAAGTAGTACTGATTATCTTTTTTCATAATAGTTTGTTGCAAGTGGTTATCATGCAAATTATTGCCATGTCACTATTACTATTAGTACAACTGATTTTCTTTTTAAGTTATCAGTACATAAAAAAATAACATTAATCCCTATAAAAATACCATTTGTCTATATTTTTTAAAGCTCTATCGAAGAATTACTTAGTTAGCTTACATGTTCATAGATATTTGTATTAAATAAAATGTAAAATTATGAAGTTAGCCATTGTTACTGCATTCCCACCAAGTAAAGTTACGTTAAATGAATATGGATATCATTTAGTAAAACATTTTAGGCTGAAAGAAAAAATAGACGAAATAGTTTTAATTACTGATAAAACTATTGAAAAAAAGCATTTAGACTTTGAGGAGGAAGGTTGTAAAATTACCGTTAAAGATTGTTGGGAGTTTAATAGCTATAAAAATATAATAGGAATTTATAAAGCTGTTAAGCAAGAAAAACCTGATGCTATATTATTTAACCTTCAATTTTTAAAATTTGGTGATAAAAAAATTCCAGCAGCTTTAGGTTTATTATTACCAATGCTTTTTAAAATGAAAGGTATTCCAACCATTTCATTATTACATAATATTTTAGAACAAGTAGATTTAGGAAACGCTGGTTTTACCAAAAATAAAGTATTACAAGCAGTGTATAATTTTATAGGTACTAGTTTAACTAAACTATTATTAGCTTCGGATTTAGTTGCGGTAACTATTCATAAATACGTGTTAACACTTCAAAATAAATACAAAGTTAACAATGTAGTTTTAGTTCCACACGGTACTTTTGAAACACCACCAGAACCAAATTATAACTTACCTCAAGGACCAAAGCAAATTATGGCTTTTGGTAAATTTGGTACTTATAAAAAAGTGGAAGTAATGATTGAGGCAGTTGAAAAAATAAGACAAAGAACTAAAGAAGATTTAGCCATTGTTGTAGCAGGAACAGACAGTCCTAATACTCCTGGATATTTAGATAGTGTTCAGAAAAAATATGCTCATGTATCTAATTTAACGTTTACTGGTTATGTTGAAGAAAAAGATGTACCCGTAATTTTTGGTAACAGTGCTGTGGTAGTTTTTCCTTATACAACAACAACAGGAAGTTCAGGAGTTTTACATCAAGCAGGAAGTTACGGGAAGGCTGTAACAATGCCTAATTTAGGTGATTTAACGGATTTGGTGAGAGATGAAGGATATGTTGGTGAGTTTTTTGAAGCTGATGATGCTGATTCTTTAGCAAATGCTATTGAAAAAATTGTTACTAATGACGCTTACAGGTTAGAGTTGGCAAAAACAAATTATGCAGCAGCTTCCTCATTACCAATGGAAGAAATTGCCGATATGTATATAAATCATTTTGAAAATATTATAGCGAAAAAACAAATGTCAAAATCAGGGTTGATGACTACTGATGTATAGAAAAGATGGTTTTTTATTTCCGTTTTTATCTATAAACCCAAATTGTTTTTGTTTGTTTTTTCTCCATGGTAAACTACCAACTACACTTGTTGGAATTTTATCAAAATCATACAAAGTCCAAGAAATGTAAGCAATATTTTTCTCTGCAAAAATTGCTTGCATTTTTTTGTGGTATTGTGCTTGGTCTTCTTCATTAGCCCCAAATAAATTCCAAAACCCACTGTATGATGATAAGCCAAACTCTTGTAAAACTAACGGTTTGTTAGGGACGTTTACTGATAAAGTAGCTACATCTTTTTCAAAATTAGATAAGTAATAGTGATACGATACAAAATCAACCAAGCTGGTTAAATTTTCTGCAGCTTTAGTGTTAGACCAACCAATAGTTATTAAATGATTTGGATCAAATTTTTTAATCTGCTTTGTCGTGTATTCTAACCATTTTAACACATTGTTTTTACCTCTGTTTTTAAAGTCTAAATCGGGTTCGTTTTTAATATCCCAAGCTAAAATAGCACTGTAGTCTTTAAAACTACTCACAATTTTTTCAGCATGCCTGTGTGTTAGAGTCCAGTCTTGCACACTGTAATCACCATAAAAATCAAATAAAGTAACAATTACTTTTAGTTTGTTTTTTTCTGCAAGTTCAAGTGTTTGCTTAAGCTTTTCAAGTTTTTCTGGTTTTACATCAGCTTTACCAAAATCTTCATACTGAATAAAAATTCTTATGGTATTTAATCCTGCATTCTTAATTAAAGCAAAATCGTTGTTAATAATTGTTGATGAAAAGTTATCACCAAACATATCCCAAGGTGAAGCTTGAGGATAATAATTTATTCCCTTAATAGTAAAAGGTTTGTTATCAACATAAATAGTTTTTCCTCTTACAAAAGCAAAAGGTGATGCTTGTATTGGCTTTTCAAATAACGTAGGAGGTTGTTTAACCATATGTCTAATTCTCCAAAAACCATCTTCTAAAAGCATTAAAACTTTGTAGGTTGCTTTATGTGTATTTTCAAAAGTAAGGGTGTCGTTTTTATATAAACGCTGGTATTCTTCAACATTTTCATCCGTAAAAACAATTAATTGACCATCTGCACTGTAAAATTCTAATTTGGGTTGGTGCGAAATTGTTGTAGATTCAACAGTTATATTATTTGCTAAATTATAATCTATAGTATTATATAAGTTAACACGTGCGCTGTCTGTATAATAATCACTAATTCCGTAAGTTTTATTTGATTTGTATGCTGTGTTTTTAATATGCCAAGCATTTAAATAATCTTTCTGAACTTTTGCTAATGTTTGTTTTTCTATTGGTCTGCCAGGATTTTGTAGGGAAGTCCATGTAGTTTTTGGTAAGTAAACATCTACACTTTCTGGTGGAGTGTTTAAAATTGAAGCTCTATCTGCTCCTGTGTTTAAAAACGCTAAAACTGAGGTTACGCCAAACAAAATTAATAGGTTTAAACCTACAAAAGACATAATTAATAAGCCTCTATATATATTTTTAGTAACTTTTTTACTCATCTAATTTTATATTTGAAAACTCTTTTATAATCCCGCCAGACTCTAATTTAAAATTATAAATATCACTAGCATAAAAATCTTTAGAAAGCTTGAAGCTTACTTTTCCTTTAAAAGAAGTTTTAATTTTTGTTTCTATTAATGAATCTTTCTTAAATAAATACAACTTTACAATAAAACCATCAGCTACTGGTTGCTCCATAAAGCTGGTAAGTACACCAATATTTATCTCTCTATTGCCATTGGTAAATTCTACATAAAAATCTTTTAAAACTTGTTTATACCTAAGCTTTATGCTGTTACTATCTGCCATTCCTGGAACCAAGGCGTTAACTGTCCAGATTTCTTCATGATCAGGATGTAACATTTTAGCTTGAGCAATTCCTTTAATTGTTGTGCCAAATGTTTTTAAAAGCATTTTTTCTTTATTAATAATATTAAATTCTACCAAAGTACCATCACTAACAATGTTATTATATTGATCTTTAATTACGGAAGTTTGAAAATAGGTTATTTGATTTCCATCCGAAAAATCATGATTTCTTTTGGCAGATATAGTAAAATCTGTTGGATTATTGGCATATACTATGGTTGTTAATTCTTTAGATGAGGTGTTGTTACATATAGAGCTCACTAAAATTCTACCAGCAGGTTTGTTTGAAAATATATTTTTCCAAGAAATAAAATTTTTAGTAGGTACTTTGTCTGTTTTTATAGAAGATAAAAACTGGTGGTTAATAAATACGTCAGTTCCTGTTTTTACAGGATTGTCATAACTATCTGTTGGAACTGCAACAAACATAGAGAAATCATTGCCGCCTGCTAAAATACTTCTTGGCCCAAAGTAGGTTTCTAAATGCGTTTTGGTATTAGATGGTAAAATTTCAATAGTACCAGAAAGTAGTTCATTGTTATTTTTTATAAGTTTCCAGCGTAATACCCCTGTTTTTTTAGTAAAATGATCTGGAATTTTAAAAAAACTGGTGTCACTTTTAGTATCGGGAGCTATCAAGGTTGATCCAAATGAATTGTTACAGTATAATAAACAATTATCAGCATTTTTAAACGTAAGATTGATGGGTTGTGTGGCTTTGCTTGAATCAATTTTTTGAATTAATGTAACGGCTATGCTTTCTTTTTTAGGTGTGTAAGAAGTTGCTGATATTAAAAATACCAATAGCAATAAAATACTAATATGTTGTAAATTTTTGTACATTAATTAGGGTTTCCGATATAATTATAGGTTTCAATTTTTATAAAACTATATCCTTTTCCTTTTTTAGGAATTAATTTGTTGTTTTCATGCCCAATGATTCTATTTGGAACTACTTTTTTAGCAATATCTTCATTAGGTAAACCATTAATAAAAGTAAAGGTTTTATCATTATTAATTACAGATAAGCTATCTAACTCTTTAAGTTTTACATTAAAAAATTGTCTGCGTTGTTGTCTGATTCCTTCTTTTATAAAATGATTATCAACCCAAATCAGTTCTTTATTTTCATTGTAGTAAGAAATAATTAAAAGTGGTATGGTAACTTCTTGAATACCGGTATTAAATAAATTCCCGCTAATGTGTGTTTCAGTGTGTTGAAGGTTATTGATACTTACCAATTTATATAAATCTGTATTAGCAACGTTACCCTCACAGTGTAAATTAAATTTAGTGGGTTGCTCTGTAAATTCTTTAGGTGTAAACTGATCAGGATCAAATACTTTAGGAATGGAATCTTTGGTAGTTGACCAAGCAATTCCTTCAAAATTAATTCTAAAATTAGATGTTTCTTTAGGCATTAACTTATGTTTTACTAAATACTTGGCGTTGTAATTAGCTAAAATTTTATCGTCATCATTATACAACGTAGCTTTTAAAATAATATCTGCAGGAACATTATCAATATTCTGAACTTCACCAATAACAGCATAGCTTTCACCATTTTTGACTAGTTTAGCTGATAAAATTTCTAAAACAGGTTGTTTTAATACGTCTTCATGATGAGTTTGTTGGGTGGTTATTCTTCTTCTACCATGATTTAAAAAGTATGTAGTATTGTCGGAGAATAATTGATCTGGTGGAATATCTAAATCATAATTAGGTAATTGAATATACCATTTGCTTCCTCTTTTTATGACTTCATATACAAACTTTTTTTCTGCTTTTTCAATTGGGGTAATCCATTGCGTATGAATAATAGCTTTAGCTCTATTTTCATTTAAATATTTAAAATTAACCTCTATGCCATCAAGTTTAGCATAAGAACTCAACAATCCATCAGTAACAGATATTTCTAACATATATTGTGCTAAAGATACATTGCTATTAGGATCTACATACGAATGGGCTCTTTCAAATTCTTTAAAGTCAATAGCATCAAAATAAGCTTCAACTACATTTTTAGCGCTTATTTGTGTAGTGTTTTTAACATAAAACAGATACATTCCGTAGCATATAACTAAAAATATAATTAACACCCAATACTTAAGTGTTCTTAAAACATTACCAGAGAATTTTTTATATGGGGTTGTAAATTTTAGATAAACGGGTTTAATGACTGGTTTTAGCTTTAATGTTCTATACCACATTAACTGAATGTTTATAAAAAAAGCAATTATAACTGTTGTTACAGGTATGATGGCCCACATTATTTTTAAAAACTTAGGAACATCTTTTTTGGGTAAAATAGATGAAAGCGGAGGAACCCCTAATCGTTCCCAAACCATAATTCCGTTTTCTAATTGCCGTAAGCGTTGCCATCCACAAAAGTAGAGTAGTGGGTCGTAAAACTTATCATTAGAGAATATATATTTTAAATTATATTTTTCTGGTACCGTTAAAAACTGCTGTAAAGATCCGAGGCCTTCAATTCCTCTAAACTTTGAATTTTCTAATCGCTCAACAGCTCTTGTAGTGAGTTCAGGAAGTCTTCTAGCAGAATGATAATTACCATCAACACTCATAGCTTTAGTATTAGCACCAAGCCAGGCAATTTGATCACCAAAACCTAAGGTTAAATATCGCCAATGGTCATGTTGATCTTGATTTAAAAAATTTAAAATTGGTAACATTTTAATTTTCTGAGGTTGTGCGGGTCTAAAGTACCCTAAACTCATGGTAAAAACCATCATAAAAATTAATGATGAAGCAAATAAGCCACCGATTATTCTGTGAGTAACGGCACCGTACTTTTGTTGTATTAGTTTTTTTAAGTCACCTTCAGAAAACCTGAAAATTAATTCACCAAACATAGGTAATGCCATAATAGAGGCCCAAAGTGTAAACCTATCAAGTGTTAAAATATTAAATGCAGTTTCTCCTAATAGCATTAATGGGATTGGAGTTGTTCCTCCAGTTCCTAAAATGGTTAACATGGTAAATGATATACCAAAGAACATATATCGTTTACTGTAGTATCTATATATTATGTAGGGCAAAAAGAATAAGATAATTCCCCATGGAATTACAAAAAAAGCCAGTCCAGATGAGGTAACTTCTAAAAAGTTATCACGAGAACCATGTGGAATAGGTACTTGTGTGATAGGGTTTTTTTTAGTGTTAATCCAATAAGGAAGTATGCAAAAAATAATAATTAATAATGAAGATAATCCAAAACCAATAATTCGTTTAAATAATTTGATGAAAGAAGCTAAAAATACTTTAAAAGTAACCTCTTTCATACTACTAACAGAATCTCTAGCATGGTCCATTACTACCATACCAATTAAAGGAAATATAAAAAATACCATTCCAAAAATTGGTGTTACATGGTGAGATGTTACAGTAACAGATATTAATGATATACAGGTAAAGTAATATTTGTATTTGCCCGTTTTTAACCACATATAAATTTCAGGCAAGGCATGCATTAATACAGATATTCCTACAATACTGGGGAGTTGCCCAAAAAGATGCAGTGTTTCCGCAAAACAAGATGAAAATGCAGCTAAAATAGCTGTATATCCAGCAGCTCTTCTACTGGCAGTAATTAGTAACCCAAACCTGTAGGCACCAGTTATGTATAAAATAGTACCAATAATGGCTACGGTAAACATTCCAAATTTTAAGCCTCCAATATAAGAGAGTAAACCGATGCTTTGATGTACTAAAGGAGGATAACTTTGTACGGTAAAACCGGTGTACCAGCTGTAGCTCCATGGTTCAAACCAACTATTAGCGTAATGATTAGCAAAAAATAGGTGAATTAAAGCATCGTATGTTTTTTCTAGTGTGAAAAAAATAGCGGTAGTATGATAGAGTACACCTACCATTAATGCGATAATTAGGTATTTGTTGGATCTTTGCGCCAAGTTTTATAATCGTTTTTTTACAACTTAAAGATACAACAAACAAATCTTGTTAAAAAAATAGGTCATCGAATTTTTATTGCAGTTCATCTATATATATCAACCACTAACCTTTTTATAGTCAGTATGAAAGCCATAATCGTCTAATATTGCTGCAGATAATACATTAAAGTCGAATTTAATTCCCAACGCTTATGAAGATTCTTACTATTGATGATCAGCAGCTTATTTTATTGCCCTTGCAAAAAAAACTTGCTGAACTAGGTTATAATGTTAAAACTGCCAACTCTGGTAGTAAGGGTATTGAATTATTTAAATCTTTTCAACCAAATTTAGTTATTGTAGATGTAAACATGCCATACATGTCAGGTATTGATGTGGTTAGGTATTTAAACAACATTAAAGACCCATCTGTAAAAGTGATGATTATGTCTGGTAATAATGATGAGAAAATCATTTTAGAAGGATATGAATTAGGCATAGATGATTATATAAAAAAACCAGTAACATTAAATGAAATAGCAGCTAGAATTAAAAAACTTGTTGGTTTGCCAGTAAACGATAAGTTAAGAGTACAAAAATTAGATGAAGCTAACAGAATGATTCGAAAAAATTGTGTAGGAGTAGTAATTCCTTGTTATAATGAAGAAGATCGTTTGTTAAGTGAAGAGTTTGAAAGCTTTGTGCACAGTAATTTAGGCTATCATTTATGTTTTGTTAATGATGGAAGCACAGATAATACTTTACAAGTACTAAATAAATTAAGCGAAGGCAAAGAAGATTATATAAGTGTTTACAATTGCGAGAAAAATGGAGGTAAAGCCGAAGCGGTTAGATTAGGAATGCTTCATTTAGCTAAAAATCCAGATTTAGATTATATAGGTTTTTTAGATGCAGATTTATCTACTGATTTTAAAGATTTTGATGACTTGGTTAAAACTATAGAAAATTCTAATTATAAAATTGTAAGTGGTTCAAGAATTTCTAGGATGGGAGCAAATATTTCTAAAGAGTCTGCCCGCCAAATAATAAGTTTAACCATCAATTTTATTATTCAGAAAATATTAGGAATGAATTTTAAAGACACACAATGTGGAGCTAAAATAATGGTTAAAGAAGTTGTTGATAATACTTTTCAAGAAAAGTTTATTACACGTTGGCTATTTGATGTTGAAATTTTCATGAGAATGAAAAAATATTATAAAGAAGATGTTAAAAGTTTAATATGTGAGCAACCATTAAAAAGATGGATTCATGCAGATGGATCTAAACTATCAATGAAAGATTCATTTAAAATAATTGGACAATTAGCACATATAGCTACTCATTACAGAAAGGTGAAAAAACGCTTAAAGCCAAAAAAGATTCAGTTTAACCCAGTACAACCACCAATCATCGAATTGGATAATTAATAACCCCTAACAAAATTTATTTTTGTGTAGCTAAACTACTTTACTATGAAGCTTGGAATAATTATACCATGTTATAATGAAGAAAATAGAATAGATGTTGATACGTTTGTAAAGTTTATTAACTTAAAAAAAGACAGTTATTTATGTTTTGTAAATGACGGGAGCAAAGATAACACCATTAAAGTTTTAAGAGCAATTAAATCAAAAGCACCTGAATTAGTTAGTGTAATTGATATGAAAAAAAATAAAGGCAAGCTTGCAGCCATAAAAGCTGGAGCACGCTTTTTGTACAATGAACAAAATGTTGAACTATTAGCTTATATGAATGCCAATGCTTTTTCTATTATTAACAACGTTGATAAGTTACTCGCTTATGAACAATCCGAAAATTTTGCCGAGTTATATAAAACTATAGGTAAATCAAACAATATTAAAAAAGGAGTTTTTAAACGTTTGTTTTCAAACCTACCACAATTTTTTATCAATCTTTTTTATAAAAAACCTAATGAAAAATCAGAATTTGATTTTATTCAAATTTAAACTACGTTGTAACATTTCATGTTACGAATCTTATTTATAATTTAGGTTGAGTGTTAATGAGGGTTTATAGCTTTTATTAACTATCGGAAGTCTTACTATCAGTAAGGCTTCTTTTTTTTACATATTTTATAAATTACTTTTCAACTAGAGATATTTACCAATTGTTTAAAAATAAAAGTAGGGTTTTAAGTTGTTGAAAATCAGAAATCGTAGTAATAAGTCACTTGACCTTATTAACCATACCATTTAACGATTTTGTAAAAAAAAGTAGACATCTAAGAAGTAATTTTACTATAGATATTAGGAGAGATTGTTGTCTCAATAATATCGGAATAATAATGTTTCCCCCTAAAATTAAAACCATGAAAAAATTAATCTTACTACTTATTCCATTCTTTAGTTTATATATGATTTCACAAAATAACACAAATGACTTTTCAAATAGATTTCATGTAAAAAGAGCTAATAAAATAAAATTAGAAGTTAAAGAATTTCCAAACTCATTTTCGCCAAATGATGACGGAGTAAATGATGAATTTAAAATAGATGGACTGGCAACAGCATACCCAAAGTTTATATTAACAGTATACAACAGATACGGAAGTGTTGTTCATAAATATGCTAATGGAGGAAGTACAAGTCCTATTTGGTGGGACGGTACATCTAACAAAAAAATAGGTTTTGGTAGTTCTAAAAAATTAGTACCCGCTGGAACATATTGGTATGTAATTGATTTTAATGATAACCAAACACCACCATATCAAGGGTGGCTGTATTTAAACAAGTAAACACTAAATAACATATAGTAATGAGAAAGCTAATATTGTGCGCCTTCTTAACATGTATCAACCTAAACATTTTCGCACAACAAGTACCTCAATATACTCAATATAGATACAATATGAGTATTGTAAACCCTGCATATGCAGGTTATGAAGACATTTTAAGTATAGGTTTCTTAGGAAAAAGACAATGGGTAGGAGTAACAGGAGCTCCGGAAACTTATACAGCTTTTGGCCATGGAAGAGTGAGTGAAAAACTAGGTTTTGGTTTAAACGTAGTTAGTGATAGAGTTGGACCAGAAAATAAAATTTATGCAAATGCAGACATGTCATACACTGTAGATATATCTGAAACTTTCCGACTAGGTTTGGGAGTGAAAGGTGGTGTGATTTTTCACAACGTAGGATTAACTGATTTACAGCAAGAGCAAGGTAGTGATCAATTGTTTAATGAAAACGTAAACAAAACATATCCTAATGTTGGTATAGGGTTGTTGGCTTATAGTGAAAGATTTTACTTAAGTATTTCTGTACCTAATTTTGTAAGAACTTTATATTTTGATCAAGATGAAGGAAGAATTGCCAACGCAGCAGAAGAAATACACACCTTTATAGGTTCTGGTTACATTTTTGATGTAAGTAGTATGGTTAAATTAAAGCCCTCTTTTTTACTTAAATATGCAATAGATACTCCTATGTCTTTAGATGTCTCTCTAAATCTTTTATGGAACCAAAAGATTGAATTTGGTACATCTTACAGGTTAGATGATGCAGTAAGTGCTTTAGTTAATTTTAAAGTCACAGAAAATATAAGAATAGGTTACGCATATGAATATGCAATCTCTAATATTGGAGAATATAGTTCTGGCTCGCATGAAATAATTGTACTGGCAGACTTTTTTCCTTCAAACAAAAAGAGATATGTTAAATTTTACTAGTAGTAGTTTTTATATATAGTTTTTCATTGGTTTTTTTAAACTAAAGCTCCGACTTAATTGTCGGAGCTTTTTTAATTTATATAACCTTAAAAGTATTAAGATTTTCTGTGCCAGTAAACAGTACGTCCAAATACAGAAACACCTACATAACCACGTACTTTTAATTTGTTTTTACCTTTTAATTGGATAAAACATTTGTAAATAGTTCCCTTTTTAGGATCTAAAATTTCACCACCAGACCATTCATCACCATCTTTTTCTAGTCCTGTTAAAATATCCATACCTAAAATAGGTTTGTTTTTGTTAGGTCCCTCGCATTGGTCACAAACAGCATCTTTTCTGTCTGGATTAGTAATTTCTACAATTTTAGCGTAGGCTTTTCCGTCTTTTTCATAAACTTCAATAACGCTATCTACTTTACCTGTATCTTCGTTACGGTTTTCCCATTTACCAAAAATTGTTTGGGCATTCATTGTTAATGAAGTTGCCACAAATAAAGCTGCTAATGCTAATTTTTTCATGTTTTTAATGTTTATTTGTTAATCATATTTTGCATCGAAGTTGCCATCCCATTTTGCTTGAACTCTCATTACTTGTTCAATAACGTCTCTGGCACAGCCTTCTCCGCCTTTTTTATCAGAAATATACGCTGATATTTGTTGTACTTCTCTTACTGCATCATTTGGACAACAAGGCATACCTACTTTTTTCATAACAGGAACGTCAGGTATATCATCACCCATGTACAGAATGTTTTCAGGTTTTAAATTATATTTTTCTAATAACTCATTGTATTGATTTATTTTATTGTGAGCTCCTAAATAAATATCAGTTAAACCTAAGTTTTCTAGTCTTTTTCTTACACCTTCATTAGTTCCGCCAGATATTATACATACACGTAAACCAGCTTTTACAGCGGCTTTAAGCGCATATCCATCTTTTATATTCATATGGCGTAACATTTCTCCGTTTGGGTATACAGTAACCATGCCGTTGGTTAACACACCATCAACATCAAAAATTAAGGTATCTATTTGCGGAAAAATTTCTTTATAGCTTTTATCCATCCTGGATTGATTTTGTTATAAGTTGATATATTTCTTGTTGTTTTGGGTTTAACAAATGTAAATGATTTTCAATAGTATTAGTATCATTTCTTTTTGCAGGACCCGTTTGAGCCTCTTTTGGTGATAACTCCTTCAATTTTAATGCCGTTTCTTTAATTAATGGTTGTAATATTTCAAAAGGAACATTGTAAGCTTCACAAATATCATTACCAATAGCGTATAAATGGTTTACAAAGTTGTTTACAAAAACTGCTGCAACATGTAAATGCTGACGTTGTTTAGAATTAATTCTGTAAACCTTTTTACCAATTGTATTAGCTAAATTTTCTAGAAGTTGTAAATCTTTTTCATTTTCAGCCTCTAAACAAAACGGAATTTCATCAAAATTAACCGGTTTTGTTTTAGAAAAACTTTGTAACAAATAAAAAACACCTTTTGTATTTGTAGTGTTTAATTTGTGTAAAGGAAAACTACCAGATGTATGAACTACTAAACCATTTTTCGTTTTAATCTTAGATGAAACTTTTTCTATAGCATTATCACTAACAGCAATAATATACACATCAGCTTCTTCTAAAAGTTCTATAGTATTAGTAATTGAAACCCTATCTTTTAGATAATCTATTTTATCAATATCTCTAGCATAAACCTGTTTAACTACTACTTTTTCAGAATTTAAAAAAGCAGTTGTTAAATGGTGCGCTACATTACCATTACCAAGTATCGAAACAGTTATCATAAAGGCTAAGATATTGATATTTTAAGTTAAATGAAAAACAGATTTATTACCTTAGCATTAAATAACAAACAAATGACAGTTAGAGAAGAGATTATAGAGCTGATTAACAAGCTTTTTATTTATACAGATGAAAAAAAATGGGAATTGTTAAAAAATGAAATTTTTGCTGATGAGGTTTTTATAAACATGGAATCTGCAGGTGGAAATGCTGAAGATTTAGCTAAAGAAGCAGTATGTGAATTATTTCAGTCTGTTTTAAATAATATTGATGCAGTATATCACTTGGTAGGAAACCATATTGTAACTATGGTTAATGAAAATTATGCCAAAGTTTTTTGTTATGCTACGGCTAGTCATTATCACTCAAAAGCTCAAAATGGATCAGTAAGAGAATTTGTAGGCTCTTATGATATTGAAGTGGTGAAACAAACGGAAGGATGGAAAGTGAATACTTTTACATACAATTTAAAATATATGAACGGAAATTTAGATTTAGCATAAATGAAGTTAGATATTTTGGCATTTGGAGCCCATCCTGATGATGTTGAGTTGGGGTGCGCAGGAACTTTAGCTAAAGAAATAGCAAGAGGAAAAAAAGTAGGGATTGTAGATTTAACCAGAGGTGAGTTAGGTACTAGAGGTTCTGCTGAATTAAGAGATAAAGAAGCGGCTGATGCTAAAGAGATATTAGGAGTTAGCGTAAGAGAAAACTTACGATTTGCTGATGGTTTTTTTGTAAATGATAAAAAGCATCAGCTTGAGATTATTAAAATGATTAGAAAATATCAACCAGAAACTGTTCTTTGTAACGCTGTTGATGATAGACATATTGATCACCCCAAAGGAAGCAAATTAGTTTCAGATGCATGTTTTTTAAGTGGTTTGCAAAAAATTAAAACCTCACTTAATGGAGAGGCTCAATCTCATTGGAGACCAACAAAAGTATATCATTACATTCAATGGAAAAATATTGAACCTGATTTTGTATTAGATATTACAGGGTATATGGACAAAAAAATAGCATCTGTAATGGCTTATAGCTCTCAATTTTACGATCCGGCTAGTGATGAGCCAGAAACTCCAATAACGAGTAAAAATTTTATAGAAAGCATAAGTTACAGAGCAAAAGATTTAGGAAGATTAGTTGGTGTTGATTTTGCAGAAGGTTTTGTTTCAGAACGTTATATTGCAATTGAAAATTTAGATAAAATATTTTAAAAAAATATTTTGTCAAAATGTAAAATAGATCTATATTTGCACCCGCAAGTTACATGGTGGTTGTAGCTCAGTTGGTTAGAGCGCCGGATTGTGGTTCCGGAGGTCGCCGGTTCGAACCCGGTCTTCCACCCAAAAACCTTCTCATTTGAGAAGGTTTTTTTATTTCTGTTTGTTATATTTTTCGTTCCATATATCAAACTTGTCTTTGTGTTTAAAGCGTTTGTGGGTCCATAAATAAAATTCAGGATTCTTCTCTATGTGTTTTTCTGTTAATTCAATGAATTTGTTAGTAATCTCAAATTTTTCAGTTTCTTGAGGAGTGGTGGTAATAAGCTGAAATTCTACTTCATAATATCCTCTTTTAACTCTTGTAGATGTAAAGTTTACAACATTAAAATCGTGCTTTTTAGCAATAGTTTCTGGACCTGTAATAACAGGTACAAATACATTTAAAAATTTTGTCCAGTAATAAGCTCTATTTAGTCCAGGGGTTTGGTCACAAAGTAGAACATAAAAAGCTAAAACACCATCTTTTTTTTGTTGTGCTATTTTTTTTGTGGTGTTTGTTGTAGGTACACCTTCAAAACCGAATTTGCTTCTTGATGATTTTACTACCTTGTCAAAGTATGGGTTGCTAATTTTTTTATAAGATCCAACAGCTTTATGGTTTATTAATCTTGGAATAGCGAACATCCATTCCCAGTTTGCATAATGTGCACCGGTTAAAACAATACTCTTATTGTTAGCTTCTAATTCTCTAATTAACTCAATGTTTTTATAAGTATATCTTTTGTCTACTTCTTTTTCAGAAATGGTAAAAGTTTTTAGAGTTTCAACAATAAAGTCGGTAAAATGTCGTAGATTTTTTTTTGTTAAGGTATTTATTTCTTCTTCAGACTTATTCGGGTATGCAAGTCTGAGGTTAGATTTAATAACATCTTTTCTGTATCCTACAATATAATAAGTTATAAAAAAGAAAAAATCTGAGATAAGGTATAATATTCTCATTGGTAAAATGGATAAAAGGTAAACCAATGGGTAAATTAATATGTATGCTATAAATTTCATTAAAAAAATATTTTTGACAAATATCGTATTTAATATGTTACAGAACTACAAACAAAATCTTTTCATTAAGTTTGTTATTAAAATTTTATAAGATGAGTCAAATTGTTGTAATATTAATTGTAGCAAATGTATTAGCTTCATTAAAAGGGTTTAATGATGTGTCCTTTTTTAATCGATATAAGTTTCAGGTGTCAAGTATATTGAATGGAGATAAAGTTAGGATGTTTACCTCTGGGTTTTTACATGCAGATTGGATTCATTTAGGTTTTAATATGTATGCACTTTATTTGTTTGGAAGAATTGTTTCTGCAAGTTTTGGTAGTGTTTACTTTTTACTAATATATTTTGGTAGTTTGTTAGCGGGAAGTATGTATTCATTATTTGTGCACAAAAGAGAAGGTTATTATAGTGCGGTTGGAGCTTCCGGAGCTGTAACTGGTATTGTATTTTCGGCTATTTTAGTATATCCAGAAATGGAGCTGATAATGTTTCCAATTCCATTGCCTTTGCCAGGGTATGTTTTTGCTGTTGGATATTTATTGTATTCTATATACGGTATGAAAAATCAATCGGATAATATAGGGCATGCTGCTCATATTGGAGGGGCCATTGGTGGATACGCTTTAACATTATTATTGAGTCCTGTAATAGTAAGAACAGATACTATTTTAGTACTTGTAATTGGAGGAATAATAGGAGCTTTGTTGCTTTTTGGTGATAAGATTCTAAAGAGATAAAATAAAAAAAAACCGAAACTTATTAGTTTCGGTTTTTTTTTGAGCGGGAGACCGGGTTCGAACCGGCGACATTCAGCTTGGAAGGCTGACGCTCTACCAACTGAGCTACTCCCGCGGTAAAGCTTTTTGCAAAATAATTTGCTATGTAATAATTTGAGCGGGAGACCGGGTTCGAACCGGCGACATTCAGCTTGGAAGGCTGACGCTCTACCAACTGAGCTACTCCCGCAGTAAAGCGGTTGCAAATATATAATAGTTTGTAAAACCTGCAAAAAATATTACCTAAAAATTAATAAAAAGTTTTGTCTTCTCTCATAATGTTAAGAAAATGAAAGCCATAGATTTCAAAATTTTCATTGTAATAAAATTTATGTGATTTTCTGTTTCCTGTATAGGTATTTAACTCCATAGCTTCATAACCTTTTGATTTTGTGTACTCTTTAATCCAATCAAATAGTTTTTTACCAATTTTCTGTCCTCTATACTCATTATTCACAATAACATGATCAGGTTCAACACTTCTTCCAATATAATGACGTGTGCAGTACCATAAACCACAAATTCCAATTAGTTTATCTTCATCAAAAACACCAATACATTCGTAATTAGGGTATGTTGCCATCTCTAAAACACGTGTTTTTAGTATATCTGGAGGGGTTGTAGTATTTAATTGTTTTAACAAAGGAAGTATTTGTAAAATATCTTCCTTTTCAATAACTTTAAAGATGATATTCATTAGTTAAAATTTTAGGATAAAAGTATTCAATTTGGTTAAAAAAATTACCCCAGAAGAGACTTATTTTTTAAGAAAAAATGTGCTTAGAAAGAACATAGATTTACCCTACAAATTTCAAGGAGATTTAAATAAAGAAACCTTTCATTTAGGTGTTTTTAATAATTCAGAAATAGTTTGTATAGGAACTTTTATGTCCTCAAATTTAAATCAATTACAAGGAAATAAACATTATCAATTACGTGGAATGGCAACTGCAGAGAATAGCAGAGGTAACGGTTTTGGTTTGGCATTAATTAAAGAGTCTGTAACTATTTTAAAAAGTAAAAATGTAGACTATTTATGGTGTAATGCTAGAGTAGAAGCTGTTGGTTTTTATCAAAAATTAGGTTTTAAAGTGATAGGAAAATCTTTTAATGTAGAAAAAGTGGGTGAGCATTACAAAATGTATAAAAAAGTATAAAATGAAAGTATTGAATGTGTTATTGATGTTGTTTTTTGTAAATGTACTGGCACAAAAAACGACACCCGAAATTGAAACAGTTAAAATTAACGACAAAATTTATGTGTTAAAAGGTATTGGAGGGAATGTTGGAATTTTTGTAGGAAGTGAAGAGGTGTTTATGATTGATGATAAATTTGCCAATGTTACTCCACAAATATTAGCAGCAGTTAAAAAGATTACCACAAAACCTGTTTCTTATTTAATTAACACGCACTGGCACGGAGATCATACTGGCGGAAATGAAAATATGCATAAGCAAGGAGCTGTAATTATATCTCATGAAAATGTTAGGCTAAGAATGAATAGTGAAAATACTGTAAGAGGTAAAGTTAAACCTCCAGCACCAAAAGGAGCTTTACCAGTTATTACTTTTGAAAAAGATATGATGTTTCATTTAGATGGAGAAGATATACTGGCCTATCATGTTCATAATGCCCATACAGATGGAGACGCGCATATTTTCTTTACTAATAGTAATGTTATTCATATGGGGGATACATATTTTCAAGGTAAATTCCCTTATATAGATTTAGACAGTGGAGGAAGTATTGATGGTTACATAGAATCGGCAAACAAGGTTATAAGATTAGCTGATGATGATACAGTTATTATTCCGGGTCATATGAATGTTTCTAATAAAAAAGAATTAATTGAATTCAGAGATATTTTAGTTGATCTAAGAGATAAAATTAGTCATGAAATAGAAGTAGGAAAAGGCTTGGAAGATGTTAAAAACGACACTTCATTAACTAAAGATTATGAGAAACAGTATAATTGGAATTTTATAAACGCAGAAAAAATAAGAATCACTATTTATAATAGCTTGTTAAATAACTAAAAAAAGCTTAAACGTAATGTTTAAGCCTTTGTAGCGAGGAGCAGATTTGAACTGCCGACCTCAGGGTTATGAATCCTGCGCTCTAACCAACTGAGCTACCTCGCCGATTGCGGGTGCAAATATAGTGTATTTTTGGATTTCACCAACAAATAAATCAAATTTTTTTTAAAAAGAATATTTATATATATTGCCTTTTAAACCAGAATATAAATGAGTAAAGTTAAATTTGACTTAGAAATACCGATGCACGCTTCACCAGCGATGTTATATCAATATTTCGCAACACCCTCAGGGTTAGAGGAGTGGTTTGCAGATAGAGTGAATTCAAGAGGTAAAAAGATTACATTCATCTGGGATGATAGTGAAGAAGAAGCCGAAATTATTTCAAAAAAGAGTGATGAAAGAATTCGTTACAAATGGCTAGAAAGTGATGGAGATGAAAGTTATTTTGAATTTAAAATTCAAGTTGATTCATTAACTAAAGATGTTTCTTTGATTATTACAGATTTTGCAGATGATGAAGAAGCAGCTGAAGAAGCCAAAATGCTTTGGGAAAATCAAATTGATGAATTAAGACATTTAATTGGTGCTTAATCCATTTCTTTTTAAATAATAATTAGCCCGACAAACAAGTCGGGTTTTTTTATGTCTTCCTTTTTAAATTTAGTAATTTTGTCTTCAAATTTATTTTAAATGATAAACTACAACGGAACACTTTATTCTGAGTCAGATTTACAATTATCTCATGCAAATAGAGCGTTTAAATACGGAGATGGAATTTTTGAAACCATCAAAATACAACATAATAAAGTAGTATTTTGGGAAGATCATTATTTCAGATTAATGGCATCTATGAGGATGTTACGTATGAAAATACCAATGGAATTTACGTTAGAGTTTCTTGAAAATGAAATATTAAAAACAGCTAAACATATAGATGCTAATTTTATAAGAGTTAGGTTAAATGTTTTTAGAAAAGATGGTGGTTTATATACACCATTAACTAATGAAGTAGACTATTTACTTGAAGCAGCTGAAATAACAAGTGTTCCTAAGCAGGTTTATAAAGTAGATTTATATAAAGATTTTTACAATTACTCAGGATTACTATCTACCGTTAAAACAACCAATAGAATGCTAAATACTTTAGCTGGAGTTTTTGCTAAAGAAAATGATTTTGACAATTGTGTATTATTAAATGAGCATAAAAATGTTGTTGAAGTTTTAAACGGTAACATTTTTATAATAAAAGACAATGTAATTAAAACTCCACCTGTTTCAGATGGTTGTATTAAAGGAATTATTAGGAAAAAGTTAATAGAAATAATTCAAAAACATCCTGATTATACTTTGGAAGAAGTATCAATTTCTCCTTTTGAAATACAAAAAGCAGATGAAGTTTTTATTACAAATGCAATAATAGGAATTCAGCCCGTAACTAATTACAGGAAAAAAGAATTTTCAGTAAACGTTTCAACAAAGCTTCAAAATAATTTAAAGCTATTGCAAGCTACGGCCTAGTTAAGCTGAACATCTGCAGGTGCATTGGCCCAAATTTTGTATTTGCCACCTCTTTGTAATAAAATATTTTTCCAGAAAGAGTCTTCTTTAACTGAAAAGATATTTTTGTAACAATTTTCGGTAACAAACCATGTGTTTGTGTTCAATTCACCTTCTAATTGATCTGCTCCCCAACCTGTGTAGCCTAAGAAAAAACGAATGTCTGAAGATTTGATTTTCTTTTGACTGATAAGAGTTTTAAGCTCATTAAAATTACCGCCCCAATAAATGCCATTGGCAACTTCAATACTATCCTGTATTAATTGCGGTACTTTGTGTATAAAATAGAGATTGTCTTGTTCAACGGGCCCCCCATGATATACAGTAAAGTTACAATCAAGTTCAGGAATCAAATCCTTTAAAGAATACTCTAAAGGTTTGTTTAAAATGAAGCCAACTGAGCTTTTATACGAATGTTCGGTAATTAAAATGATAGCTCTTTTGAATTCTTCGTCATCTAAAATAGAAGGCTCCGCAATTAGCAATCTTCCTTTTGCTGGCTTTAATGTAACCATATTACCTAGTTTTAGTTATACTAAAGATAATTAAAAAAGGTTAACCAATTATCTTTTCTTTTAAATATTTCGCTGTAAAAGAGTGTTTTTCCTGTATTAAATCTTCTGGAAGGCCTTCAAAAATTAAATTTCCTCCATTTTTTCCGCCTTCTTTTCCTAAATCAATAATGTAATCTGCACATTTTATTAGGTCTATATTATGCTCAATTACTACTATAGAATGTCCTTTATCTATTAAAGCATTAAATGAGGCTAAAAGTTTTTTGATATCATGAAAATGTAACCCTGTAGTAGGTTCGTCAAAAATAAATAATGCTTTGTCTTTAGTGTTTCCTTTAACTAAAAAGGATGCTAGTTTAATTCTTTGAGCCTCTCCACCAGATAGGGTAGAAGATGATTGACCAAGTTGCACGTAGCCTAAGCCAACATCTTGTAATGGTTTTAATCTTTTTGCAATTTTCTTTTGTTCATGCTTACTAAAAAAAGCTACTGCATCATCTATAGTTAAATTTAGAATATCATCTATTGATTTTCCTTCAAATGTTACTTCCAGTACTTCTTTTTTAAATCTTTTTCCTTGGCAAGTTTCACATTCAAGATGCACATCTGCCATAAATTGCATTTCTATAGTTACTTCTCCTTCTCCTTTACAAACTTCACATCTTCCTCCGTCTACATTAAAAGAAAAGTGTTTGGGTTGAAAATTTCTAATTTTAGCTAATTTTTGAGTAGCTAATAGCTTTCTGATATCATCATAGGCTTTAATATAGGTTACAGGATTAGACCTAGACGATCTTCCTATAGGGTTTTGATCTATAAACTCTACATGTTTTAAACTTTCAAAACTACCTTCAATTGCCGTATGTTGGCCAAGCTTTTCTCCATAACCTACTAAATGCTTTTGCATAGCAGGATATAGTATTTTTTTTACTAAGGTACTTTTACCGCTACCAGAAACTCCTGTAATAACAGTTAGGTTGTTTAGAGGAAAAGTAACATCAATATTTTTTAAGTTGTTTTCACGTGCACCAACTACTTTAATAAAGTTTTTAAACTCGCGTCTTTTTTTAGGAACTTCTATTTGTAATCTTTCAGATAGGTATTTAGCTGTTAAAGTATGGGTTGATAAGATGTCATTATAAACACCTTCTGCCACAACATTTCCACCATAAGTTCCAGCTTCTGGGCCAATATCAATAATATAATCTGCTTCTTTCATGATATCTTCATCATGTTCTACCACAATTACAGTATTTCCTAAATCACGTAAATGTTTTAAAACACCAATTAATTTTTCGGTATCTTTTGGGTGTAAGCCTATACTTGGTTCATCTAAAATATACATAGAGCCAACCAATGAACTTCCAAGTGATGTTGCTAAATTTATACGTTGACTTTCACCTCCAGATAAGGTGTTTGATTGCCTATTAAGTGTTAAGTAAGTTAAGCCAACATCTGTTAAAAATTGTAAACGATTGTTTATTTCTGTAAGTAATCGTTTACCAATTTTTTCTTCATATTTATTTAAGTTAATGTTTTTAAAGAATTCTGTTAGCTCGTTTAATGGCATGGAAACTAAGTCGGTAATATTTTTACCGTAAACTTGCACATAATTAGCTTCTTTTCGTAATCGTTTTCCATTACAGGTAGTACATTTAGTTTTACCTCTGTATCTAGAAAGCATTACTCTATTTTGAATTTTATAACTTTTTTCTTCTAAAGTTTTAAATAAATGATTGATGCCATCAAAACCTTGCGTACCATTCCAAACCATTTCTTTTTGTTCTTCAGATAATTCAAACCAAGGTTTATGAATAGGAATGTTATAGCTTTCAGCGTTTAAAATTAGGTTGTTTTTATATTTTTTATAAGATTCTGTTTTGAAAGGAAAAATAGCATCTTCATATATAGATAAACCTGTGTTTGGGATTACCAAATCTTCATCAATACCTATTACATTTCCATAACCTTCACAAGTTGGGCATGCTCCATATGGATTGTTAAAACTAAAAAGGTGCGTGTTAGGTTCGAGGAAAAGCATACCATCTAATTCAAATTTATTACTAAATTCACTAATGGTTTGGTTTTGTAGGTTTTCTATAAAACATACGCCTTTACCTTCAAAAAATGCAGTTTCTACGGCATCACCAAGTCTGTTGTAAAAATCTTCTTCATGTTTAACAACTATTCGATCCACAACTAAATCAAAGGTGTTTCCTGAAAAATCATCAATAGGAAAATCTTCAATTCTATAAACTTTTTCGTTGAATTTTAAACGTGCATATCCTTGTTGAGCTAAAACTTTTAATGTAGTTTCTAAGGTTCTATTTTCATTAATAATAATTGGAGCTAGTAATAAAAGTTTAGTACGCTCATCAAAAGTTTTAACAAAATTAATAACATCTGATACTTTGTGTTTTTTTACTTCTTTTCCAGAAATAGGAGAGTAGGTTTTTCCAATTCTAGCAAACAAAAGTTTTATATAGTCATAAATTTCTGTTGAAGTACCTACGGTAGATCTTGGGTTGGTAGAATTTACTTTTTGCTCTATGGCAATTGCTGGCGCAATTCCTTTAATGTAATCAACTTTAGGTTTGTTTAATTTTCCTAAAAATTGACGCGCATAAGAAGATAAGCTTTCAACATAGCGTCTTTGTCCTTCTGCATATAAAGTATCAAAAGCTAATGAAGATTTTCCTGAGCCAGACAAACCTGTAATTACCACAAGTTTATTTCTAGGAATAACAACATCTATATTTTGTAAGTTGTGCAGTTTTGCACCTTTTATAATTATATTTTCTTTCGGATTTACGCTTGCTAGGTCTTTCATCTACATTAAAAATAAAAATCAAAATTACCACTTTTTATGTTGATAACGTAAGCTACATCATTTAAAATAATAGGGTTAGATATAATTTTTTTTGATCAAAAATTTGCATTTTTTAATTTTATAAATGATATTTGTATCTCAAAATCAGTAGATAAACATTTGCCTATAGTAAAATAATTACTTTAAAAATTTAGAAAAAAATCCCTAACCGAAAGGCTCCCCGCTTTTCTTTAAAGTAATTATTATGCATAAAAATGTGGCCCCAGACAGTCTACTTGTAAGAGACTATGTTAATGGAAATGAATTAGCATTAGAGTTCTTAATCAAAAAACATCAACAAAAAATTTTTAGTTTTATTTTCAGTAAAGTTCATGACAGAGATATTACAGAAGATATATTTCAAGATACTTTTATTAAAGTAATTAGAACTTTAAAAAAAGGAAATTATAACGAAGAAGGTAAATTTTTACCTTGGGTTATGCGAATAGCTCATAATTTGGTTATAGATCATTTTAGAAAATCTAATCGAATGCCTACTTTTAACAATACTGATGATTTTGATATCTTTTCTGTGTTAAGTGATGATAAGTTAAATGCAGAAAGTCAATTAATCAAAGATCAAGTTTTATCTGATGTTCGCGAGTTAATTAATGAGTTACCAGATGAACAAAGAGAAGTGTTAAAAATGCGCATATATATGGATATGAGTTTTAATGAAATATCTGAATGTACGGGTGTTAGTATTAATACTGCATTAGGAAGAATGCGTTATGCATTAATTAATTTGAGAAAAATTATAGAAAAAAATAATATAATTTTGGTAAGCTAACAATAAATTAAAGTTGCAAGCGTTATTTAATTGAATAACAGATACTAAACCAATTTGTATGATGCAACTTTACACAAGAAATGAGTCTGATTTTCAGATGCAACCAAAAAAAGAAACAGTTCAATTTTTACTAGACTTTTCTAGAGCCACTACAATATTAAGGTCTAAACCAAACGTTCTCATAGAATTGAATTTGAATTAAGAGTGGAAAAGCTTCAATGTATAATTGGAGCTTTTTTACTTTTATATGAGTAAATATTTATAGTATATGCGTTAAATGGTATTAGCTAACTGGCGTAACTTGCAACCATGGAAAACGTATTAATAGCAGGTGCCAATGGTACCACAGGAAAACATATAGTAAATATTTTAAGCGGTTCTCAATATTTTAAACCAGTAGCCATGATTCGGAAAGAATCTCAAAAAGCTCAGTTTGAAAATAGTGGAATAAAAACAGTTTTAGCAGATTTAGAAGAAGATGTTTCTCATGCTTTAAAAGATATTGATAAAGTAATTTTTGCTGCAGGATCTAAAGGAAAAAAAGTAACGAAAGTAGATGAGAATGGTGCTAAAAAATTAATAGATGCAGCTATAAGTCATGGAGCTAAAAAGTTTGTTATGTTAAGTTCTATGGGAGCAGACAATCCATCAATGTCTAATGAACTCCAAGAGTATTTAAAGGCAAAGCAAAATGCAGATGCTTATTTGGTAAATAGTAAGTTACCTTATGCAATAGTTAGGCCTGGTTCTTTAACTAATGAACCAGGATCAGGAAAAATTAAACTAGCGCATAAGTTGAACGAAAGAGGCAGTATACCAAGAGAAGACGTAGCTTTAAGTTTAGTCCATGCGTTGCATGATACTGCTGCACCTAATGAAATATTTGAAATTTTAGAAGGAAACACATTAATAGGCGAAGCTATTCCCGCCTAGAAAACATCAAAAAAGCTCCATTAGGAGCTTTTTTGTTGTTTATTATAGTCATTTATTAAAGATTTTCTACCTATCGTTTTAGTGATAATATCAGTATCTAAATTCCAGCCTCTTGCTGGTGAATACTCTCTACCGTACCAAATAATTTGTAAATGTAAATCGTTCCAGTGTTCTTTAGGAAATAGTCGTTTGGCATCTTTTTCTGTTTGAGTCACACTTTTTCCGTTAGAAAGATTCCATCTAAACATTAATCGATGAATATGAGTATCAACAGGAAAAGCAGGCACGCCAAAAGCTTGGCTCATAACTACGCTAGCTGTTTTATGACCAACTGCGGGTAACTTTTCTAAAGCTTCAAAGCTCTGTGGAACTTCACCATTATATTTTTCTATTAGTATTTTAGATAAACCATATATTCCTTTTGATTTCATAGGGGATAAACCACAAGGTTTTATAATCTCTTTAATTTCTTCAACAGTCATTTTCACCATGTCGAAGGGGTTATCTGCTTTAGCAAAAAGTAATGGAGTGATTTGGTTAACTCTTACATCTGTACATTGAGCAGACAATAAAACTGCTATCAATAAAGTGTATGGGTCTTTATGATCTAAAGGAATTGGTATTTCTGGATATAATTTATTTAAAGTATCAATTACGAAAGTTACTTTTTCGGCTTTGGTCATTTTTCAGTATTTTTACGTAAACAAAAATAAGAAATATGACTACATTAAAAGCGGGTGATAAGGCACCAAATTTTGAAGCTAAAGATCAAAATGGAAATAGTATAAAACTAGCAGATTATTCAGGAAAAAAATTAGTCTTGTTTTTTTATCCAAAAGCTAGTACGCCTGGTTGTACTGCTGAGGCATGTAATTTAAGAGATAATTACGAAGCTTTTAAAGCAAAAGGTTATGATGTTTTAGGGGTAAGTGCAGATAGTGCTAAACGTCAGCAAAACTTTATTAATAAAAATGAATTACCTTATCCGTTGTTGGCAGATGAAGATAAAGAAGTAATTAACGCATTTGGAGTTTGGGGGCCAAAGAAATTTATGGGTAAAGAATATGATGGGATTCACAGAACAACATTTGTTATTGATGAAAATGGTGTTATTGAAGAGGTAATTTCTAAAGTAAAAACAAAAGCTCATGCAGAGCAAATTATTGCATAAAAAAAGCAGCTCTTAAGCTGCTTTTTGATTTTTTAACTCTTCTTGAAGTTCTTTACTAGTTTTAGAACTTCCGTCATGACTCCATCCTGGCGGCATGAATACATATTTTAATCGAGTAGTAAAGGGTAGTTCTTTTTTATGAACAAAAAAATCTCGGAAAATCTCTTTCCACTCATGGAAAATTATATTGATAGGTCCTTTATCCTCAATTGGTTTTGTTAATCCGTAGCGAAGTTTTTCGTATGAATTTTCATCTTCCTCTGCTTGAAAAGTACCAAATATTCTATCCCAAATAATTAATACCATTCCCATATTTTTATCTAAATATTTCACATTAGATGCATGATGAACTCTATGGTGTGATGGCGTTACAAAAAAGTATCCCCATAAACCTAATTTACTTTTTATAAAGTTTGTATGACATAAAGTACCATAATTTTGATTCATTGCATAAGCAAACATTATGTGTAAAGGTTCTACGCCAACAAATGCTAATGGTAAAAAGAACATATATCTAAATAAAGGTTGTAATACGGGAGATCTAAAACCTGTTGAAATATTGTAAAATTCAGAATTATGATGCGTTACATGAACTGCCCAAAAAAACCTTGAGTGATGGTCTACATAATGATGTATATAGTACAAAAAGTCTTGACCAATAAAAGCTAATAACCAATAACCCCAAGCTTGATTTCCTTCCCAATCAATAAGACGGTAATGATAACATACTCCCATTACTAAAAAAGAGAATGCTTTCATAACCAAGTCTAAACTAAAATTTATTAAAGCAAAGTAAACGTTTGTAGCAGTGTCTTTAAACTCGTAATTTTTAGCTTTAGCTCGATAACTAAAATACATCTCAGATAAGATTACAAGCAAAAAGAAAGGAGCACTCCATGCATATAAAATATCTTGATTAAATAGTTCCATTTATTAGTGAAATTTAGGCTGCAAAAATAGCTTATTTATGCTAATCGGTCTTCAATCCAGCTTTTAAAATGATAAAAATTTTGTGGAGCAACTCCATGCCCTACAGGGTATTCAGAGTATATACTTTTTAACTGATGCTTAGCTAATATTTCTGGTGCTTTTCTAGCCCAATCTACAGGAAGTACTTGGTCTACAGTTCCGTGAGATATATAATAATCTGTAACAATAGTATTACTTATGTTTTCTGGTAATAAATCTTCATTGATGTAACCACTCAAAGCTATTACATGTTGAACAATATTAGGAAACTTAAAACTTGTAGCATAGCTTAATATAGCTCCTTGACTAAATCCTAATAAAAAGGTTTTATCAGGGTTGGTGTTGTATTTTTTCTTTATTTCTGTAATAAAAGAAGCTATTTTTTCAATAGAATCTTTGGCTTGGTTTAAGTCTGAAAACTTACCATTCATTGCATCAAAATTAATAGCATACCAAGCATAGCCTCCATAGCCCATATCATGAGGAGCTCTTGCACTAATAATTAAAAATTCGTCAGGTAATTCTTCTGCAAATGAAAATAAATCTAATTCGTTGCTACCATAGCCATGAAGTAATATTAGCAACGGCGGATTATCAGTAGTAATTTTAGGGTCTCTTTTTACGTATTCTAACATGTATTATTTTTTATAAACTGCGAAAAAAGTTTTGAAAATAGGTACCAAAAACAGGAATTAGTTTTTCCTTACCGGTAATAGCTCCAAATAAACTGATGATCCAAAAAATAAATAAAATAACTCCGAGTATCCATTTTATAAAACCACCCAAATAATTATAAATTAACCAACCATTTAAAAAAGTTAATAAATGCCAACCAATCATTTGTCGATTATAAAATGCAGTAAATGTATTCTTTTTGCTTAAGTTAAGAACCCAAGAAATTAACGTACCAATTACCCAAAAATGACTAATAATTGCTAACATTTTTCCGTCACTTGCTGTGTTTTCCATAATCTTTAATTTAAAACTAATTGTTTGTTATTGTATATTCCGTAGGCTTTCCCTTTTAGTTTTCTATTTAAAAAGATGCTGTTTTTAGAATTTGAGAAAATATTTTTTTCAGAAAAAATATAATCGCCTTCGGTAGTAAATAAACTTAAAGAAGCAGTTTCTCCTTCATTAATTTTTAAAGAAGGCAAACCAAATATTTTCCTTGGGTTTTCACTTATACATTTTGTAATAATATCAATATCAAAAATGGTGTTTAGAGCAGAAAAAGCTGATTCTAATCCAATGGTTCCATCTTTAGCAATTGAAAACTCTACTTTTTTCTCTTCTACATCAATAGGATTATGATCCGATGTAATGATATCAATAACACCTTCTTTAACTGCTTTTTGTATAGCTTTTACATCTTCTTTTGTTCTTAAAGGAGGATTTACTTTTACCTTGGCATCAAAACCATGAAGCTCTTCATCGTTTAAAAGTAAATTATGAATAGCCACGCTACAGGTTACTTGTAAACCTTTCTTTTTAGCTTCTTTTATGAGTTTTACAGATTTTGCTGTAGAAATTGTAGGAATATGAAGTTTCCCATCAGTATATTCTAATAAAAATAAATCTCTAGCTACTTGAATTTCTTCAGCCAAAGCAGGGATTCCTTTTAATCCTAAAATAGTAGCATTTACGCCTTCATTAGCAACACCTTCACCGGCAATAGCATTGTTTTTTGGAAAACTCATAACCAAACCATTGAAATTTTGAGCATATAATAATGCAATTTTCATCAAATTATCATTCTCAATAGGTTTTTTATAATCACCAAAAGCAACTGCTCCAGATTGTTGCATATCATATAGTTCAGCCATTTCAACTCCTTTACTTTGTTGAGTTAAAGCTCCTATAGGGTAAATATCCGTTGCTTTAAAGGTGGCTTTATTAATTAAATATTCTACGGCAGATTTATTATCTATTACTGGTTGTGTATTTGCATTTACAGCTACAGAAGTAAATCCACTTTTAGCGGCTGTATCTAAACCATTATTTAAAGTTTCTCGTTCTTCATAACCAGGTTCACCAAAAGAAACACTAGAGTCAAACCAACCTGTAGAAACTTTTAAATCAGGAAGTTCAACAATTTGATAATTTTCTTTTTGCGAAATAATATCATTAATTTCTTTAATAATACCATCAACAATTAAAATATCTTTAGTTTGGTTATGATATTTACTGTGAGTGTCAATAATCGTTGCCGATTTTAAAAGCGTGATCATACTTTGAAGTATTTTAAAATCAAAATTTCTAATAGCAAAGATACAATGGCTAATATTAAAAACCATTTCCAAAGCCATTGAACTTCATTTTTTTTATTAATTTCTTGTAACGTTTCTGCAACGTTGTTTTTAATATTAATATTTTGTGGTATTTCAGATATTTTACTAAAATCTAAAAAGTTTAAAGAGCTTTCTGAAATAGGATTATTAAAGGCAACTTGAGATATTATATTGTCTCTAGCGACAATTTTATAAAATCCGTTTGTTGCTGGTTGGTCTGTTGTTGTAATTTTAATTTTGTTTTGTAGCGACTGTTGTAATGGAATAAATGATGATTTTTCGTTTTCAATTGCTACAATTTCTTCTTTTTGAAGTTGTGTTGATATTTCAATAGTGTTCTCTTGATGAAGTGTATAATATGACTTAGTAAACTGTAAGCTTTGTAGACCAATATTATAAAAAACAGGAACAACTAATGGAGAATTAGTAAAGTTGCTGTTATTTTTATTTAAAGCACTAGCAAACCAATATATTTTACCGTTTTTATTATTTATTTGTTGAATAAAAGCTGAGTTATCTTCAAATTTAATTACTTTACTGGCATTGTTTAACGCTGTAATTATTTGGTTTTTAGTAGTAGGATATTGAAAATTCTTAACTCTTTTATCAAATACATTTTTAAACAAAGGATGATCATAAACAATTTGAGTAATTTTCAAGCTATCATTTCTAATTTTATCTATTTTTCCAATAGAAAGTTTATTAAAAAATGAATTGTAAGAACTTAAATTTAAAGAATTATTAGGTATTATAACAACGTTCCCTCCTTTATTAACGAATTGGTTGATAGCTTTTTGTAAGCTTTCTGAAATGCTCTCAAGCTCATTTAAAATGATAAGCTGTTGTTCATCAATAGCATTATAATTAATCTTTTCAACAGTAGAGTTTAAAAATTTAAATTCGTTATTCGTGTAGATTTTTGATAAAAAACTATTGTTATTCCCAATGGCCATCACATTAATGGTTTCATTGTTTTGAACCGTAAAGTACAGGTTGTTATCAAAAGAATATGTATCATTAACACTGGTAGAAATTTCACCTAAAAATTCGGGAGTATTTTCTACAGTAAATGAAATGTTATTTGTACTTTTTTTATCGATATTCACCGTTTTTTTGGTGACTAGCTTTTTGTTGTTATAAATAGCGGTAGGTAAATCTTTTTGTGTGTCACTATTATTAGTTATACGAACAGTTAAGTTAAAATTATTGGCGTTTTTGTCAGTTATAAAAAGACTGTCAATACTAATATTATTTTTAAGTTCTGGTAATAGTTGAATTAAGGTAGTTTTAGATGTTAATTTACTAAAAACATCGAATTGAGTATTTTGAAAATCAGATATAATAATGTTTTCTACACTTGTATTTTTTAAGGGAGTGTTTATGGTTTCTATTTGTAAAAGAATATCTTTTATTTTTGATGGTTTTGCACTGCTTTTTATTTTAAGTGCTGTGTTTTTTAAATCAGTATTACTTAAATTTTTATAAACTTCATCATTGGTAATTAAGTGATAACTGTTTTTTTCTGAAGCATTTTCTGCAATTTCTTGCGCAGCAATTTGTAGTAAATTTCCTTTTTCACCTTTAGCAGTATTACTTAATGAATTATCAAGGTAAATAGTAAAATGTTGTTTTGAATCAATTGTTGCGTTGCTAAAGTATGGTTGCGCAAAAGCAATTACTGTAGCTGCAATTAATAACATTCGAGTAGCCAAAATGAGCCACTTTTTTAATTGAGAACTTTTTCTGTTTTCTATTACTAGTTTTTGTAAAAAAGCAACGTTGGTAAAAGGAACTTTTTTAAATTTTCTTAACTGAAAAAGATGTACCAAAATAGGTATAATCAATAACAATAAGAAGTATAAAATTTCAGGATTTTTAAACTGCATTTTTAATTTAAATAGCGAGGTTAAAAATAGAGAATTAATTTTAGTATTTTTGAATTATGCTAAACGAATCTGATTGTAAAAACACAACTATTAATTATCAGCAACATTGGGATACCGCCTATTCAAAAACACCTACAGAAAAATTAGGGTGGTATGAAAAAAAATCGGAAGAAATTTTAACGTTAGTCCAAAAAACAACAATAAATAATAACGCTTCAATACTTAATGTGGGAGTTGGAGCCTCTACTATTGTAAAAGACTTATTAGATGCTGGTTTTTTAAATATTATAGCCAATGATCTTTCAAAGGAAGCTTTACGTAAACTTGAAGAAGATTTAAATGATAATGAAAGAAGTAAGGTGACTTTTTTACAAGATGATTTATTACATCCTAAGCAACTATCTCAATTAACCTCAAGTATAGATTTATGGATTGACCGTGCAGTGTTGCATTTTTTTACCAGCACCCAACAGCAAAAATTATATTTTAAATTATTACATCAATTAGTGAAGCCTAGCGGATATGTAATTATTGCAGTTTTTGCAGAGAATGGCGCTGAAAAATGCTGTGGTTTACCATTACAACGATACAATTCTACAATGTTACAGCAAAAATTAGGAGATAATTTTACATTGATTGAAAAATTTAACCATGTTTTTGTAAACCCAAACGGTGGAGAGAGACCATATATTTATACACTTTTTCAAAGAAAAGCCTAATGAATACAACCAATATACCTTTTCAGGAAACAGGATTTTTTTCAAAAATAATGTGTGATTATTTAGATAAAGACTCAAAATTGAGAGATTTTTATCAAAATTATCCAGATTTAGATGGATTCTCAGCTCAGATAACTCAAAAAGAAACTTCTTTTTCATTAGAAACAAGAAAAGTTTTAGTAACTGCTCTACAAAAGCAATATAAAACAGTTGATGTATCAGTAAATACTTCTAATAATATTGAATTATTAGCTAAAACTAATACCTTTACTGTTACAACTGGGCACCAATTAAATTTATTTACGGGACCATTATACTTCTTATACAAGATTTTTTCTACCATAAATTTAGCAGCGCAATTATCAGAAAAGTTCTCTGATAAAAATTTCGTTCCTGTTTATTGGATGGCCACTGAAGATCATGATTTTGAAGAGATAAATTTTTTCAATTTTAAAGGTAAAAAGGTACAGTGGAATTCTAAACAAACAGGCGCCGTAGGACGATTTTCTACAGAAGGGTTAGCTGCTGTTTTTAATGAGTTTTCTAAACATATTGGTGGTTCTAAAAACGCTGTTTATCTAAAACAATTGTTTTCTAAAGCATATTTAGAGCACAAAACGTTGGCAGAAGCAACCCTTTTTATAGCTAACGAGTTATTTAAAGATTACGGTTTGGTGGTTGTAGATGCAGATAATTCATTACTAAAAAACCTTTTTATTCCTTACGCTAAAAAAGAATTACTAGAAAACACTTCTTTTAAACAGGTGTCAAATAGCAATTCTATTTTAGAAAAAGATTATAAAGTTCAGGTTAACCCAAGAGAAATTAACTTATTTTATGTTAAAGACAACATAAGAGAACGTATTGTTTTTGAGGACGAGATTTATACAATTTTTGGAACAGATATCACTTTTTCAGAAAATGAAATTTTAACAGAGCTTTCATCGAATCCAGAAAGATTTTCGCCTAATGTTATTATGCGACCTTTGTATCAAGAAGTAATTTTACCAAACTTGTGTTATATAGGTGGTGGTGGAGAAATGGCTTACTGGTTACAGTTAAAAGCCTATTTTGATGCCGTTGATGTTGTTTTTCCAATATTATTATTGAGAAATTCAGTACAAGTTATTTCTGAAAAGCAAGAAGAAAAGTTAGCAAAGCTCTCTATTTCTAAGCAAGAACTGTTTTTAAATCAACATAAATTAATTAATCAAAAAGTAGCAGAGTATTCTCAAGTTTCTGTGAACTTTAATCAACAAAAAGAGTTTTTACAAGAACAGTTTAATGATTTAAGAATAATAGCTGCAAAAACGGATGCTTCATTTATTGGTGCAGTTAATGCTCAAGAAAGAAAACAGATTAAAGGATTAGAAAACCTAGAAAAACGTATGCAAAGAGCTGAAAAAAGAAAACATAAAGAATTAGTTACTAGAATTACAGAATTACAAAATGAAATTCTTCCAAATCAAGGATTAGAAGAACGCCAACGTAATTTTTCTGAATACTATTTGGCTTACGGAAGTAAGTTTTTGGATATTTTAAAAGAAGAATTAAATCCTTTAGATTTAGAATTTACTGTTTTAACACTATAATGGCTATATCATTTCATAAAAACAATATTCACAAGAACGGTTATGATTTTGACCTTTTAGTTGAAAAACATCCGACTTTAAAGCAGTTTTTAGTTACAAAACATTCAAAAACAACTATAAATTTTTCTGACCCAAAGGCGGTAAAAGAGTTAAATAGTGCATTATTAAAAACGTATTATAAAATTAATTTTTGGGATTTTCCTGATGATAATTTGTGTCCGCCAATTCCAGGTAGGGTAGATTATATTCATTATTTATCGGAATTAACTGAAGAGATTGAAGTTACCGTTTTAGATATTGGTACTGGAGCAACATGTATTTATCCGTTACTAGGAACTTCAACTTATAATTGGAGTTTTGTTGCAACCGATATTTCAAAAGATTCTTTACAAAATGCACAAAAGATTATTGATAAAAATCAATTGTCTTCAAAAATACAATTAAGGCATCAGCCTAAAAAAGAGCATATTTTACAAGATGTTGCTAAAGATAGTGATAGATTTATTTTTACAATGTGCAATCCACCATTTTATAAGAGTAGAGAAGAAGCAGTACAAGTTAATCAACGTAAAAATAAAAACTTACAATTAGGAAATACTCGTAATTTCTCTGGAACTTCAAACGAATTATGGTATAAAGGAGGAGAAAAGGCCTTTTTACATACGTATTTATATGAAAGTTCATTATTGCCTACTATGAGTAAATGGTATACAAGTTTGGTAGCAAATAAAGATAATGTAAAAAGCCTAAATGCATCAGCAAAAAAACTAGGGGTAAAAGAGTTTAAAGTTATACCAATGCATCAAGGCAATAAAGTAACTAGGATAGTTTGTTGGCGTTTTGTTTAAAAACGTATGCTGTATTCTATATTAGCAACAAATCCTCTAGTTAAACCGTCTGGTCTTGCTTCTCTAACAGCTAAAGGAGCAGCTAGGCTAAATTGTATCTTATCATTATTTTTAAGTTGATAATCTAAATATATGTTAGCGTTTAGTGTGAGTCCTTGAGATCCTTCAATTTCTCTTGAATTTCCCATCAAATCTGTGTATTTATCGTTTGTAACATGATAAATTGGTAATATACTAGGTGTTATTACTAAAGATTTTGATGCTTTTACAGGGTAAGAAACTCTCAATAAAACATCAGCAGCTCTATCAAATTCATTGGTACTAAATATAAACGGAGAATTGTTTAGAGAAGAGGAACTGAAATATGTATTTTCGTTTTTATTTAAAGGTTGTTGGTAAGCAACTACTACTTGAAAGTTCTTTATTTTTTGACTTACACCTAAAATTATATCATAAGTTCCTAAACTAGATTGATAATCCATTGGTAAAGATCTATTTTCATCTGTATCATTACCATTAGTAAACGGTATTTTAAATCCTAATACACCGGTGGTGTTTTTAGCAAATTTATAATTCGCATTAATCAGTAAATCAGATAAACCAAAATTAGATATATTATTACCACTTTGTGAAATTGCGGTTAGTTTGGTTGTAGCACTAAACTTTTCTGAAAATTTATAATTATATTCTAAATATTGTCCAAATACAGTAATGTCATTATCGGCACTTCCTATATTCAAACCTGCTTTAAAAGTATGTTTGTGAGGTTGTTTAACTTCAGCTTCTTCTAATTCGATAGGTTTTACAATATCTAAGGTGCAAAAACCTGCATCACTACATCCTTGCGCATTGATTTGATTGTTAGCTAATACTAAGAAAGCTACTAAGGTTGCTAATTTTAACTTCATGATAATAAATTTCACATTTTGGTCGCATTCAATTTTACATGCTTACAGATAATTCTAGTATTAAATTTTTCTTAAATAATAGTTAATGTTTCTTTTTTGATAGTAATACTATTATATTTGCATGTAATTTTTTTAGTATGAAAGATTTGTTAGCCAATTTAAAAATCTCTGTGCCAGAAAAAATATATGTAAAAGACCCAGAATCATCAGGTTTAGGTAAACGTATAGTAGAGCACAGTATATTAATGATTAATGAAGTAGGTTTTGAAGCTTTTACATTTAAAAAGTTAGGAAGTAGAATAGGTTCTAATGAAAGTTCTATTTATCGATACTTTGAAAATAAACATAAGCTCTTATTGTATTTAACGTCATGGTATTGGGCATGGTTAGAATATCAATTAGTTTTTGAAACTTATAATATTCAAGACCCTAAACTTAAGTTAGAAAAAGCTGTAAGAATTGTAACAAGAACTATAAAAGAAGATTCTAATTTTAGTCATATTAACGAGGTGATTTTGAATAAAATTATTATAAATGAAAATTCGAAATCATTTTTAACAAAAGAAGTAGATACTGAAAATAAAGAAGGATATTTTGTTACCTATAAAAGGGTTATTAGGCGATTGCAAGAAATTATTATAGAAGTAAAACCTAATTATCAATATCCAGCAAGTTTAGCAAGTACTATAGTAGACGGAGCATTGCATCAACATTTTATTAAAGATCATTTTATATCAATTACAGATTGTGATAAAGAAAAAACACCAACGCGTTTTTTTACTGATTTAACCTTAAAAATTTTAGCATAAAAAAGATGAAAGAAAAGTTAACGCCTTGGCAACGATTTATGGGATTGCTAGAGCTAGAAAGAAAAGATATTTTGCAAATATTTTATTATGCAATTTTTTCGGGACTAGTAGGATTGTCCTTACCATTAGGTATTCAGGCAATTATAGGTTTAATTCAGGGAGCACAAGTTTCTACTTCATGGATTATTTTAGTATTACTTGTAACACTAGGAGTTATATTTTCTGGAGCGTTACAATTAATGCAATTAAGAATTATAGAAACGCTTCAGCAACGAATATTTATGAAGGCTTCTTTCGAGTTTAGTTATCGATTTCCGAAAATTAAAATGAAAGAATTACAAAATTACTATCCTCCAGAATTAGCAAATCGATTTTTTGATACGCTTACTATTCAAAAAGGATTGTCTAAAATTTTAATAGATGTACCATCTGCATTATTACAGATTGTTTTTGCACTATTATTATTATCATTTTATCATCCGTTTTTTATATTCTTTGGTTTTTTATTACTGTTATTAATTTATTTTGTATTCAAGTTTACTGCAGTTAAAGGTTTAGAAACTAGTTTAGAAGAATCTAAAAATAAATATAAAGTAGCTCACTGGATTCAGGAAGTAGCCAGGACAATAGTAAGTTTTAAAGTATCTGGAAATACTAAACTTTCTTTAAAAAAGAATGATGCTTTGGTTAGTAAGTATTTACAATCTAGGGAAGGACACTTTAAAATATTAGTACTACAATTTATTCATTTAATAAGTTTTAAAGTAATTGTAACAGCAGGTTTATTATTAATAGGAGGAATGTTAGTATTAAATCAAGAAATGAATATTGGACAATTTGTGGCTGCAGAAATCATTATTTTATTAGTAATAGGTTCTGTTGAAAAACTAATTTTAGGATTAGAATCATTATATGATATATTAACATCTATAGAAAAAATAGGTCAGGTAGTAGATAAAGAATTAGAGTCACAAGGAGGGGAGAAACCAGTAGTTAAAGATTGTTTAACCTTAGAGTTAGATAATTTAAGTTATGAGGTACCATCAAGAGAAGCTCCTATTTTAAAAGATATCAACTTATCTATAAAACAAACTGATAGAATCTTGGTTCAAGGAGAAAGTGGTTCAGGAAAAACAACATTACTTCATTTAATATCTGGCGTAATTTTACCAACAAAAGGAGATATTTATGTGAATAATTTATCTATAAAAAGTTTACAATTAAATTATTACAGATCTAATATTGGTGTGTTTTTAAATACAGAATCACCATTTGAAGGCACTATAAGAGAAAACGTTAGTTTTGATTCTAGAGTAAGCGATGAAGTTATTTTAGATGCTTTTGAAAAAGTAAAATTATTAGACTTTTTGAAAAAACAACCTAAAGGATTGCAAACAGTTTTGTATCCAGAAGGTCAACAAATGCCAACTACGGTAGCAAAAAAAATTGTATTAGCAAGAGCAATTATAAAACAACCTAAGTTGTTGATTTTAGAAGATTCTTTAGCAGAATTTTCTAAAAAAGAAACCGTAGAGATTATGGAGTTTTTAACTAGTCCGAAAAATCCATGGGCATTAATAATTGTTAGTGGTAATGATAGTTGGAAAGCAAAGTGTAATAAACACATCACATTAGAAGAAGGTCAAATTAAATTAGAAGAAAATGTTAAACATAACAAATAATAAACTTAATAAAAAAGTACCGTTACATCATTTTGTATCTGCACAATACATTAATAGGAAGCATGGTGTCTACTTTAATAGGTTTTTAATATTTTTCTTTGTAGCGTGTACCATATTTCTATTTTTACCATGGACTCAAAATATTAATGCTAAAGGTAATGTAACAACATTACAGCCTAACCAGCGTCCGCAAACATTACAATCTCAAATTCCAGGACGAATTGAACACTGGTATGTAAGAGAAGGAGATTTTGTAAAAAAAGGAGATACTATTTTACGTATATCCGAAGTGAAAAGCGAGTATTTTGACGATCAATTACTACAACGTACTGATGATCAAATAAAAGCAAAAAACAATTCGGTTTCTGCCTACAATGACAAATTAGCAGCCTTACGTTTGCAAATTCAAGCATTACAAAGAGAGCAACAATTAAAGTTTGAGCAAACTCAAAACAAATTATTACAAGCCAAGCTAAAGGTAAAAAGTGATAGTATAGCTTTTGAAGCAGAAAAAACAAACTTTAAAGTAGCTCAATCACAATATGATCGAGAAGTTGCTTTACAAAATGATGGATTAAAATCTGTTAAAGATGTGGAAGCTAAACGTGTTAAACTTCAAGAAACACAGGCTAAAATTATATCGCAAGAGAATAAGTATATTGCCAGTAAATCAGAGCTATTAAACGCAAAAATCCAGCTAAATAGTGTTCGTGCAAATTACGCAGAAAAAATATCTAAAGCTAAAAGTGATTTATCATCAGCACAATCGAGTATGTTAGATGCTCAGGTACAGGTTACAAAACTTGAAAATACCTATTCTAATTATAAAAAACGTTCCTCATTATTATACGTAACTGCACCACAAGATGGTTTTATAAACAAGGCTATAAAAAGCGGTATTGGTGAAATTTTTAAAGAAGGTGAGCAGTTGGTTGGTATTATGCCAGCTAACTACAATTTAGCTGTAGAAACTTATGTTAGACCAATAGATTTACCTTTAATTCATATGGGAGAAAAGTTTAGAGTTCAATTTGATGGTTGGCCAGCAATTGTTTTTAGCGGATGGCCCAATGTATCTTATGGAACTTATGGAGCTAAAGTAGTTGCCATTGAGAATTTTATTAGTGATAATGGCATGTTTAGAGTTTTACTAGCTCCAGATGAAGAGGACCATGAATGGCCAGCAGCTATTCGTGTAGGTTCTGGAGCCAAAACAATAGGATTATTAGATGATGTCCCAATTTGGTTTGAAATTTGGCGACAGTTAAACGGTTTTCCGCCTAATTATTACCAACCAGAAGGAAAAGCTAAAGAGGTAAAAACACCAAAAAAGAAAAAGTAACATGAAATACTTTTATGTAGTAATTTTTTTATGGTCAAGTTGTTTTTTGCAAGCACAAAGTAACGAGGATAAAATATTGAGTTTACAAGAGTTTTTAGGTTATGTAAAATTATACCATCCTATGGTAAAACAAGCAAACTTAACGTTAACTCAAGCAGAAGCAAAATTGTTAAAAGCAAGAGGAGCTTTTGATCCTAAATTAGCTTACAAGCTGTCAAAAAAAGAGTATAAGGATAAAGAGTATTATGATAAACAAGATGTTTTATTTAAAATTCCTACTTGGTATGGAGTAGAGTTTAAGGCTGCTTATGAGAATAATACTGGTGAATATTTAAATCCAGAGTCCACAGTACCAGAAGATGGCTTGTTTAGTGCGGGCGTTTCTGTGTCAGTAGCCAAAAACTTATTAATTAATGATAGAATGGCTCAGCTTAAACAAGCAAAGCTATTTAATAAGCAAGCAGAAGCAGAGCAACAATTACAGGTGAATCAAATTTTACATGATGCAACTAAAACGTATGCAAAATGGCTACAATTATATAAAAACAATAGTGTTTATAATTCTTTTTTAACAAATGCAGAAACTAGATTTTCAGGAATTGTAAAATCTTTTAAGGCAGGAGATAAAGCCGCTATAGATACTGTTGAAGCTGCAGTGTTAGTTGATAACAGGATGCTATTACAAGAAAAAAGTAGGCTAGCATTACTAAAAGCAAGGTTGGAACTTTCAAATTATTTATGGAGTTCTGAAAATACACCTGTTGAATTGCAAGAAGATGTTTTACCAGATGTAAATGTAGTAACTAATTTTGTTACTGAAGAATTAATAGATACTATTCAGTTTAAAGCTAATGAGCACCCTAAGTTTACATCGTTGCAATTTAAACAACAAAGTTTAGTAGTTGAAAAGCGTCTTAAAATGAATAATCTATTACCAGAGGTGAATTTGCAATATAACTTTTTAACAGAAAAACCTCGTGAAATCAACTCATTAACCAGAGCTAATTACAAAGGAGGTATTGAAGTTAAGTTTCCCTTGTTTTTAAGAAAGGAACGTGGGGATTTAAAGCTGGCTAAAGCGAAGCTTAATGATATAGATTTTGAATTACAGCAACAAAAAGTAATTTTAGATAATAAATTCACAGCAACAAAAACGGCAATACAATCGTACAAAAAGCAGTTAAAAACAGCTAAAAAAATGGTAAAAGGCTATCAAACTATGGTGGCTGCAGAGGAGCGTAAGTTTACCTTAGGTGATAGCTCATTATTTTTAATAAATTCAAGAGAAGCAAAGCTTATAGAAGCCAAGTTAAAAGCTATAGAAACTGAAAACAAATTATTGGAAGAACGAGCAAATTTAATATTATTAAATCAGCAATTATAATTACTTAGTATTAATAACAACCTCAAAATATGCTTTACCTTTTGAGGTTGTAAACATTTCAGGAAGTAGTTTTTTGTTATTATTGTATGGATATTTTGTAATTGGCTCTATACAAATCATGTTGTTAACCTCTGTCCATAACATAAAATTATCAAATCCAGTTGTTTTTATTTTAACAATATTTCCATCTTCTTTTTCTAAACAAATGGTATCTGAGTTTTTAACTGGGTAAGCAATAGATCCTTGTTTTAAAATAGTATCTATGGAAATACTTTCATTTTTACTTACTATTGTTTCTTTTTTATTGCCACTTAACAAAAAGGCAGGATGATAACCCAGCATAAACGGCATGTTTATTTCCGATTCAATTGAGAATGAAATAACTAATGTATCGTTTTTAATTTCATATTTTTTGATAAAAGAAAAATCGTAAGGCCAGAAAACATAAGGTTCTGGAGACTTATTAGGATATTTAGAGTTTTTAATTTTAGTATTAGTAATGTATTCTTTTTTGTAACTCACTGTAGCGGTAGTTTGATTAACTACAGTATAATTTAATTCTCTCAATAACCCGTGTTGATCTTGAATACAGTTTCCTTTTGGAGTCTCAACTACAAAATTATTACTAGCAGTTGGGCCAATAATTGGGAACATTTCAGTGTCGGAATTTCTCCAACCTGGTGCTCCTTTTTGATGTATATACTCAAGGTTGTTTTTTACCAAACTGATTAATTCTCCTTTTTCAATTTTAACAACCAAGGTGTTATCTTCACTAGTAATTTGTAGTATTTCTTTCATGTTTTAAATATAATAATAAGCTAAGTTAAAAATGAAATCAAATGACTATTTTTACATAGATTACTATGAAAGCTAAAAGAAAAAACAACATAATTTACCTTGTCCTGAGTTTGTTTGCTATTGCTGTAAGCTTAAATATATACTTATCAAACTACTTAGAATCTCAACTTTCTAAATTATTAGCTAAACAAGAAATTAAATTTACAGGTGATGTATCAACTAATGTTTTGTTTGGAAATATATTTGTAGAAAATATAGAAGCTCGTAAAGATAGTTTGTTAGTAAAAGCGCATCGACTGGAAGTTAAAGGTGTTTCGTATGTATCTTTTTTATTTAACGATGTTGTTAAGGTATCAGAAATTTCTGTTTTTAAACCAATTATTTCAGGAGTAATTCTTGATAAAGAAGCTAATAATACCTCAAAAAATAATTCTACTAATCAATTACCAATAATAAATATTGAAAATATTGAAATTATTAATGGTGCTTTATCAGTTAAGAATAATAATGGTTCTCCTTTTAAAATTGATGATTTTTCTTTGAGCTTAACTAATGTTAGGTATAAAGATAGGTTGATATCTGTTATTCCTTTTTTGTATGAAGATATATCTTTTACCTTAAATAAATTAGAATATCAGCAATCTACTACGCAAATGTTTGCATTAGATAAGATAATTTATAGTAATAATTTTCTATCTATTCATAATTTAGAAATTATACCTTTAAAAGTAAAAGAGGAATATATTTATCATGTTCCTTATGAGAAAGACTTGTTGAGCTTATGCATTAAAGAAATATCCATTCCCAATTTTATAATACAAACAGCTCCAAAATTATCATTTAAAGCAACCAATACACAAATTAATTATGCTGATTTTGAAGTGTTTTTAGATGCATCAGTTTTAAATCATCCAAAGCATAAAAAGAAAGATTTATACAGTAAAAGTTTACGAGAATTACCAATTCAAATTAATTTCGATACCATCCAAATTAAAAATTCAAAAATTCTATATAAAGAAAAATTATCATCTAAAGACAAAGCTGGAGAGTTAAGTTTCCATAACATAAATGCAGCTATTTATAACCTATCTAATACAGGTAATAAGGAAACAGAGATTGCTGTTACATCAGATTTTATGAATAGTACACCTTTTAAAGTAAATTGGAATTTTAATGTTAATAATCCGTTAGATGAGTTCTTTATTAAGGGTAATTTAGCGACAATTAATGCTCAAAAAATAAATTCTTTTATAGAACCTAAATTAAAAGTTAGGGTAGATGGTAGGATTAATAGTTTGTCTTTTAATTTATATGGAAATAACACGTATTCTCAAGGAGATTTTGCTATTGACTATGAAAACATAAAGGTGAAGGTTTTGAAAAATAACAAAGGAGTAAGAAAGGTGTTATCATGGTTGGTAAATTTAGTGCTTAAAAATTCATCAAAAAGTGAAATGAAAGAAGTTAAAATACAAAAGTTAGAAAGAGATCAATCTCGTTCATTTTGGAATTTTTTATGGAAAAATATTGAGAAAGGTTTAAAAGAAACCATGATATAAAAAACTCTCCAATTGAGGAGAGTTTTTTTTAGTGTATTTTATAAATGAATTACTTCATCATATGCATCTGCAACAGCTTCCATAACTGCTTCACTCATGGTAGGGTGTGGATGGATAGCCTTTAAAACTTCATGTCCTGTAGTTTCTAATTTTCTACCTAAAACAGCTTCAGCAATCATATCAGTAACTCCGGCACCAATCATGTGGCAACCTAACCATTCACCGTATTTAGCATCAAAAATTACTTTTACAAATCCGTCAGGTGTTCCAGCAGCTTTTGCTTTACCAGAAGCAGAGAATGGGAATTTACCAACTTTTAGTTCGTAACCCTTTTCCTTTGCTTGTTCTTCTGTTAAACCTACTGAAGCAATTTCAGGCGTTGCGTATGTACATCCAGGAATATTTCCGTAGTCAATAGATTCTGTATGTAAACCTGCTATTTTTTCTACACAAGTAATTCCTTCTGCAGAAGCTACGTGTGCCAAAGCAGGACCAGGAGTAACATCACCAATTGCGTAATACCCTGGAATGTTAGTTTGGTACCAATCGTTTACTAAAATTTTATCTCTATCAGTAACAATTCCAACATCTTCTAGACCGATGTTTTCAATGTTAGTTTTAATTCCAACGGCAGATAAAACGATATCTGCTTCTAAAATCTCTTCACCTTTTTTCGTTTTTACAGTAGCTTTAACTCCGTCTCCAGAAGTATCAACAGACTCAACAGAAGAGTTGGTCATGATTTTAATTCCAGCTTTTTTAAACGAACGCTCCATTTGTTTAGAAACATCTTTATCTTCTACAGGAACAATATTTGGCATGTATTCTACAATAGTAACATCTGTTCCCATTGAGTTGTAAAAATGAGCAAACTCAACACCAATAGCACCAGAACCAACAACAATCATAGATTTTGGTTGTGATGGTAAACTCATTGCCTCACGGTAACCAATTACTTTTTTACCATCTTGAGGTAAACTTGGTAATTCACGAGAACGTGCACCAGTAGCAATTATAATATGATCAGCAGAATACTCAGTAACAGTTCCGTCTTCTGCAGTAACATCAACCTTTTTACCAGGTTTAACTTTACCAAAACCGTCAATAATATCAATTTTATTTTTCTTCATTAAGAACTGAACACCTTTGCTCATTCCTTCTGCAACACCACGACTACGTTTAATAACCGCTTCAAAATCTTTGTCGATAGCTTCAGCTTTTAAACCATACTCGTCTACATGTTTCAAATAATCATATACTTGAGCTGATTTTAATAAAGCTTTGGTAGGAATACATCCCCAGTTAAGGCAAATTCCACCTAAACTTTCTTTTTCAACTACAGCTGTTTTAAAACCTAATTGAGAAGCTCTAATGGCTGTAACATATCCTCCAGGACCACTCCCGATTATTAGTACGTCGTATTTCATGTCGTTTATTTTTATCTTGTTGTTTGTTTTATATTTTACATTCTCTCAGGAACCTGAATTCCTAATTTCTTAATATGATTAATTATTACATTCCTTATTATAATAATTAATCATATTAATTACACCTGAGCCTTGGTATAGAAAAAAACCACTGTAATCTTCTGCAAAATTCTCTTTAACACTTTTTTTATCTTTTATTAATTCGATAAACATAGGGCAGTCAGAGGTATACTTGGTTATTATTTTTCTAAACTTATTTTTTTTAGGGTTCATAGGTAGTTTCTCTACGAAATTTGTTCCACCTTCGCCAATCAAATATACTGTAGTAGAAATACCTCCACGCATCATCATTCCATTAGGTCCAAAATGATTAGGACTTTGTCTTTCATAGGAATACAAATCTAATTTGCCTTTAACTTCTCTTTTTAATAATAAAATATTTTTATTTTTAGCATTTATCTTATAAAGATACTCATCTCCAAAACGAAATTTTATTTTTTTGAGTTCTTTATAAGAGTATTTTATTTTTTTCGCTTTTTCGTTTTCTTTAAATTTTACAATATTTCCTGATCTTTTAATTAAACCAGAAATCTCCTTTCCATTACTGAACGTAATTTTTCCTCTCTCATAACTATTAAATAATGATTGAGAATTTAAACTTAAAGAAACAAGGATAAGTATGATTGTAAGACTCCTTTTCATAATTTACATTCTCTCAGGAACCTGAATTCCTAATAAGTTAAATGCCGATTTTATAGTATCTGCTACCTTTTTAGATAACTGGACTCTAAAAACTTTTTTATCTTGATTTTCTTCTCCTAAAATAGATACGTTTTGGTAAAAAGAATTAAACTCTTTTACCAAATCATAGGTGAAATTAGCAATTAACGCAGGTGAATAATTAGCTGCTGCTTGCTGAATTACTTCAGGATATAATTCTAATTGTTTAATTAATTCTTTCTCTTTATTATGTAAATCGATGTTTACTTGTTGAGAATAATCAAAATCAGCTTTACGTAAAATAGACTGAATTCTAGCATAAGTATATTGTACAAACGGGCCAGTATTTCCTTGGAAATCTACCGACGCTTGTGGGTCAAATAAAATACGTTTCTTCGGATCAACCTTTAAAATAAAATACTTTAAAGCTCCCATTCCGATGATTTTGTACAATTCCTCTTTTTCTTCGTTGGTATACCCTTCTAACTTTCCTAATTCTTGTGAAATTTCACGAGCCGTATTAGCCATCTCAACCATTAAATCGTCAGCATCTACCACTGTTCCTTCACGAGATTTCATTTTTCCAGAAGGTAAATCCACCATACCATAACTTAAATGATATAATTGTTCTGCCCATGAATATCCTATCTTTTTTAAGATTAAGAATAGTACTTTAAAATGGTAATCTTGCTCGTTACCAACGGTATATACCATCCCGTTTACTGTTGGATAATCTTTTACACGTTGAATAGCAGTACCTATATCTTGTGTCATATACACTGCTGTTCCGTCTGAACGTAATACAAGTTTTTCATCAAGTCCATCATCGGTTAAATCACACCAAACAGAACCATCTTCTTTTTTGTAAAAAACACCTTTAGTAAGTCCGTCTTCAACCACTTCTTTACCTAAAAGGTAGGTGTTACTTTCGTAGTATAACGCATCAAAATCAACCCCTAAGTTTTTATAAGTAACATCAAAACCGTTGTAAACCCATTGATTCATGGTTTTCCAAAGCGATGTTACAGCTTCATCACCAGCTTCCCATTTACGCAACATTTCTTGTGCTTCCAGTAAAAGAGGAGCTTCTTTTTTAGCATCTTCTTCGGTTTTACCTTGAGTTACTAAATCTGCAATTTGCTTTTTATATTCTTGATCAAATTTTACGTAGTAATTCCCAACCAATTTATCACCTTTTAATCCGGTAGATTCAGGTGTTTCACCGTTGCCGAATTTTTCCCAAGCCAGCATTGACTTACAAATGTGAATTCCACGATCGTTGATAATTTGGGTTTTATATACGTTTTTCCCCGATGCTTTTAAAATTTCAGCAACCGAATATCCTAACAAGTTGTTACGGATATGACCTAAATGTAAAGGTTTATTGGTGTTTGGTGATGAATATTCAACCATAACGGCATCGTTTTCTGAAGGATTAACGTATCCGAAGTTTTCATCCGTAGCAATGGTATTAAAAAAGTTTATATAAAAACTATCATTTATCACTAAGTTTAAAAAACCTTTAACTACGTTAAAATCAATAATATCAGTAACATTTTTAACTAAATAGTTTCCAATATCTTCACCTATTTGTACTGGGTTTCCTTTTTTGTAACGTAATAAAGGGAAAATTACAACGGTAATATCTCCTTCAAAATCTTTGCGAGTTGCTTGGAATTCTACCGATGGAATTTCGGTTTCATATAGACTTAAAAAAGCTTCTTTTACTTTCGCTTCAAGTAACGATTGAATGTTCATTGGTTAGAAAAACCTTTTAATTGATTAAAAAATTAAGCAACAAAATTACATAATTTTATTTGTTTTTCAGTCTGTTTTTAGTTGATAATAATTGTAGTTTTGTAGTATGGATAAAGATTTAGAGAATCTTAAGAAACTGGCAGGAGATAAGCTAGCTGAAAACAAAAAGTATTTTCAGAAATTAAAAAAGAGAACACCAAAACGTTTGGACTTACTTGTGCAAGAAATTCATGAGGAAGAGTTTGAACGTACCGACTGTTTATCTTGTGCAAATTGTTGTAAAACAACATCTCCCATGTTTACGTATAAAGATATAGAGCGAATTGCGAAACATTTAAAAATGAAAGTAGCAGATTTTAAAGATCAATATTTACAAATTGATGAAGATGATTTCCATGTTTTAAAAACAGCTCCATGTCCATTTTTAGATTTAAGTGATAATTCATGTTTTATTTATGATGTTCGTCCTAAGGCATGTGCTGAATATCCTCATACCAATCGTAAAAAGTTTATTCAACTAGCTAATTTAACTATCAAAAATACGGAGGTTTGCCCAGCTACTTATAGAATTGTAGAGGAATTAAAAAAACGATTACCAAAATAATATTCATCTGATTTTATGACTTTTTGAGTGTTTTAAAGATAATTCTTATTTTAGAAAAAATATTTATCTATTGGAAACACTAATTAATTACTTTGAAAATATTCCGTCTTTACATAGAAGCTTAATTTTAATATGCGGAATTACTTTCTTTTGGTTATTAGAAGGAGCAATACCTTTATTTAATTTCAACTATAAAAAATGGGAGCATGCATTACCTAATTTATTTTTCACTGGCACCACAGTAATTATAAATTTTGCATTGGCTTTTTTGTTATTAAATACCGCTGATTGGGTAACAGCAAATGATTTTGGGTTAATTAATTGGTTGCCTGAAATGCCTTTATGGTTATACGTATTGTTAGGTGTATTGTTTTTAGATTTTTTTGGAGCTTATTTAGCGCATTTAGTGGAACATAAAGTAAAACCACTCTGGATGGTGCATTTAGTACATCATACCGATCATAAAGTGGATACTACCACAGCAAATAGACACCATCCTATAGAAAGTGTAATTCGTTTTGTATTTACATTGTTAGGTGTGTTTTTAGTAGGAACACCAATTGGTATTATTATGTTATATCAATCGTTATCGTTAATAGCAACACAATTTACTCATGCTAATATTAAAATGTCTTCCAAAATAGATAAATTAATTAGTTATGTATTAGTTTCTCCAGACATGCATAAGGTACATCATCATAATTTATTACCGTATACAGACTCTAATTATGGAAATATATTTTCTATTTGGGATAGGTTATTAGGAACTTACAAAGAGTTAGATAGAGACAAAATTGTGTATGGAGTTGATACATTTCCTGATGAGGTTACCAATAGTAGTCTAAAAGAATTGTTAAAACAACCTTTTCAAGGTTACAGAAAGCCAACTAATTTGGAAGAATTGAATTAGTTTTATTAATTAACTTCATTATTTTTTTACCTCTAGCTTCACAACCTTTACTTTGATGAATTACATCTTTTTGGATAATTGTATAAAGTTCTGAGTGAATCCAATTACTATTTTTTCCAAATAAATATAAAGTGGTCATGGTGTATGCCTTGACCGCTATTTTTTGTTCTGTAATTAACCAATCAAATCCAGTTTCTATAATTTTTTCAATATTATCAGCGCTTAATTTTTGTTGAATTAAATTAGGTTGTTTTTCTGTGTATGAAATAGCTAAAAGTTCACAAACTTTTGCGCATGGCCTTTTAGAACTATCAAATTTAAGTGTATGTAAATTATCACAAAAATAAGTTAAGTGCGGTATGATATAATCAATATTATTATGTGAACATATCCATTCTAAAATCCAAGCAGCTTTTATTGATAGTTTATTTTCTGTTTTAAAAACAAAATACACAAGCTCTTTAATAAGTGTTTTTTCATTTATAATAATTTTTGCAGCTTTAATTCTGTGCGCTTTTGCGGCATTTACTACATCTGTTAAAATAGCATCTAAATTTTTTGAGCTCAACTTGGTATGGTTTATGTATATTTGTTTATAAATTTTAAGAATATTATGATAAAGATAAGAAGACAATTTTTAGCAATAACCATTGCTTCCCTTTTTTTATCTGTAGCTATAAAAGCCCAAGAAGTTAATCAGTTAGATGCTAACGGTAAAAGAACTGGTGTTTGGCGTAAATACTATGAAAATGGTAAATTACGTTACCAAGGCCAGTTTAAAAATGGTAAAGAAATAGGTGTTTTTGAGTTTTATGCTCCACATTCTTCATATCCATCAATAATTAAAGAGTTTTCTGAAAATTCAGATACAGCAGTTGTAAAGTTTTATGAAAAAACAAGGTTGAAAACCATCGGCAAAATGATTGGTAAAAATAGAGAGGGAAAATGGACTTACTATTTTTCGGATGGAACTAAGATTTTTTCTGAAGAAAACTACATAAACGGAAAATTAAACGGAATTCTTAAAAATTATTATGCTAACGGTAATTTAACAGAAGAAACGTTCTATAAGAATGGTCAAAAAAACGGATTATCTAAAATATATACCGAAAAAGGTATCTTAATAGAAGAAGTTTTATATGAAAATGGAAAGCTGAACGGTGCTGCTAAGTATTTTGATTTAAAAGGAAATCTTAAGGAAAAAGGAATGTATAAAGATGGTGCAAGAGAAGGAAAATGGGAGTTTTATGTAGACGGAGAGCTCTCAGACAAACCTAAAGAGAGAAAAACACATTCCATAAAAAAAAAACAATAAAACCTATCAATAGCATCATTGGTTAAACTGATGTGACAATCTGTAACAAATTCGTAAATTTGCACCCTAAATTATAAAAAATGAAAAGAGTAGTTGTAGGGCTTTCTGGAGGTGTAGATAGTAGCGTAACTGCATATTTATTAAAAGAACAAGGGTATGAAGTTATTGGCCTTTTTATGAAAAATTGGCATGATGATACAGTAACAATTTCAGATGAATGCCCTTGGTTAGAAGATAGTAATGATGCTATGATCGTTGCTGAAAAATTAGGAATTCCTTTTCAAACGGTTGATTTAAGTGAACAATATAAAGAACGTATTGTTGACTATATGTTTGACGAATATGAAAAAGGTAGAACTCCGAATCCAGATGTGTTATGCAACAGAGAAATTAAGTTTGATGTTTTTATGGATATAGCTCTTGGTTTAGGAGCAGATTATGTAGCTACAGGCCATTACTGTAGAAAAGCTGAAGAAGTTATTAACGGAAAAACTGTGTATAAATTATTAGCAGGTAAAGATAATAATAAAGACCAGTCTTACTTTTTATGTCAACTTTCACAAAATCAATTATCAAAAGCATTATTCCCTATTGGTGAATTAACAAAGCCAGAGGTTAGAGCTATAGCAAAAGAAGCCGATTTAATTACCGCTGAAAAGAAAGATTCTCAAGGCTTGTGTTTTATAGGAAAAGTAAGATTACCAGACTTTTTACAGCAAAAGTTACAACCTAAAGAGGGAGTTATAGTTCAAATTCCAGAGAGTTTTAATAGCTATACGAAACAAGCTCCTGTATTTGAATCAAAAGAAGATGAATTGCGTTATTTTTCTACAAAATATGCTTATAATTTAGAAGATGGTAAAGTAGTAGGTAAACATCAAGGTGCGCATTATTTTACAAAAGGACAACGTAAAGGTTTGGCTGTTGGAGGTACAAAAGAACCACTTTTTGTAATTGAAACTGATGTTGATCAAAATATTATTTTTACAGGAGAAGGTAAATCACACAAAGGTTTATACAGGAATGTATTATTTGTAACTAATGAAGAATTACATTGGGTACGAGAAGATTTAGCTTTAGTACCTGGTGAAACTATGGATGTTGAAGCTAGAATTAGGTATCGCCAAAAATTAGAAAAAGCTAGACTTCATAAAGTTGAAAATGGTTTATTTGTTGAATTCTCTAATCCACAATCAGCCATACAAGAAGGACAATTTGTTGCTTGGTATGTAAATGAAGAGTTATTAGGTTCTGGTGTTATATCATAGAAAACCTACTAAAATATAATAATAAGTAACCTCGATTTTATCGAGGTTTTTTTGTAGGTACTATTTAATCATTGTAAATTTACTATATGCAAAATAAAATAACAGAACTATTTAATATACAATATCCAATTATTCAAGGTGGAATGATTTGGGTAAGCGGATGGAAATTAGCTTCTGCCGTATCAAATGCTGGTGGATTAGGATTAATTGGAGCAGGATCTATGTATCCTGATGTATTAAGAGAGCATATTCAAAAGTGTAAAAAAGCAACTAATAACCCTTTTGGAGTTAATGTACCTATGTTGTACCCAGATATTGAACAAATAATGGATATAATAGTAGAAGAAGGTGTTAAGATTGTATTCACTTCAGCCGGGAATCCAAAAACATGGACTCAGTTTTTAAAAGATAAAGGTATTACAGTGGTACATGTAGTAAGTTCTGTAAAGTTTGCTTTAAAAGCCGAAGCTGCTGGTGTAGATGCTGTGGTTTGTGAAGGTTTTGAAGCTGGTGGACATAACGGAAGAGAAGAATCTACAACATTTACGTTAATTCCTATGGTGAAAGAACAAGTTAAAATACCTGTTATTGCAGCTGGAGGAATAGGATCGGGAAGAGGAATGTTAGCAGCTATGGTACTAGGTGCTGATGCTGTTCAGGTTGGAAGTAGGTTTGCAGCTACAGTAGAATCTTCAGCACATGAAAACTTTAAGCAAACTATAGTGAATGTTAAAGATGGAGATACACATCTTACTTTAAAAGAATTAGCTCCTGTTAGGTTGGTTAAGAATAAGTTTTTTAATGATGTTCAAGCTTTATATCAGTCTGGAGCAAGTGTTGATCAATTAAAAGAGCTTTTAGGAAGGGCAAGAGCCAAAAGAGGGATGTTTGAAGGGGATTTAGAAGAAGGCGAGCTAGAAATTGGTCAGATTGCTGGTATAATTCATGAAATTAAACCTGCCAAAGAAGTTTTAAATGAAATTATAGATGAATTTAACTCTGTTAAATCAATATTACATACTTTATAAAAAAAGAGGCAGTATTTACTGCCTCTTTTTTTATTTAATAATTTATATAGTCAACAATTTCTAAACCATAACCAATCATTCCAACACGTTTTTCTTGTTTAGTGTTAGAAACCAGTTTAAGTTTATGAATGTTTAAATCGTGTAAAATTTGAGCGCCAATACCAAAGTCTTTATTATCCATAACAATACCAGGAGCTTTCATTTCTCCGTTTTCTTGGTTTGTTTTTAAACCTTTCAATCTGTTCAGTAAGTTTAACGATTGGTTTTCTTGATTAATAAATAAAATTGCACCTTTGCCTTCTTCGTTAATAACTTTAAACATACGATCTAACTTTTGATCGGCATCGTTAGTAAGTGTTCCTAAGATGTCATTATTTACTAAAGTAGAATTTACTCTGGTAAAAATAGGTTCATCTTTACTCCAAGAACCTTTAGTTAAAGCGATATGAACTTGGTCATTGGTAGTTTGTTGATAGGCTCTTAATCTAAATTCACCAAAACGTGTTTGAATATCAAAATCTTCTTTCTTTTCTATTAAAGAATCATGCTCCATTCTATAAGCAACTAAATCTTCAATAGAAACTATTTTTAAATCGAACTTTTTAGCTACTTCAATAAGTTGAGGTAAGCGAGCCATAGTACCATCTTCATTCATGATTTCAACGATTACTCCAGCAGGCTCTAAACCAGCTAGGCGAGCAAAATCAATGGCAGCTTCTGTATGACCAGTTCTTCTTAAAACTCCACCTTCTTTAGCTTTTAAAGGAAATATATGTCCAGGTCTGGCTAAATCAAAAGGTTTGGTTTCATCGTCTACCAAAGCCTGTATTGTTAAAGCTCTATCGCTAGCTGAAATTCCAGTTGTTACTCCTTTACCTCGTAAATCTACTGATACAGTAAAAGCAGTTTCCATAGGATCGGTATTATTATTAACCATCATTCCTAACTCTAATTCTTTACATCTGTTTTCAGTTAATGGAGTACAAATTAAACCACGACCGTGTGTAGCCATGAAATTAATCATTTCTGGAGTTGCTTTTTCAGCAGCAGCAACAAAATCACCTTCATTTTCTCTGTCTTCATCATCAACAACTATTATTACCTTTCCATTACGAATGTCATTAATAGCTTCCTGAATGGTGTTAAGTTGTATTTTAGTTTGTGTTGTCATTGTTATAGTGTTTTCTCTTTTTTTGAGAATGTGTTTTTAAAGAAATTTTTAATGTTTGATAGTATTCCATTTAGGTTAACCATACCTTTGTCTTGTGCAGCTCTTATTGTTAAAAAGATAGCTAATGGAGACATTATAGCCATAGCAAGCCAAGCTCCTGTAATTGCGGTTAATGAACTTTCTTCAGCCAAATTACGACCAAATGTGTTTGAAAAGAAATAGGTAACATAAATGGCAATAGCAAAAATCATAGGTAGGCCCATACCTCCTTTTCTAATTATAGAGCCTAATGGAGCACCAATAAAAAAGAGTAGTAAACATGATAATGAAAAGGCTACACGATTGTAAAACTCTATATCATATAGGTTTAATACTTTTCTTTTATGTTTAAATGAATCTTTATTTGATTGTATATTGTTTAAGGTTCTATCTACTTTTGCTACAGCAGCATTTAAAATATTTCGCTTATCTGTGTCATCAAAATTATCTAATATAGGAGCGCTAATTTTATCGTTTTTTAAAGAATCAGCTACACTATGTAAATCCTCTGCATTAACATTTAACAATAGGTTTTTTGCCCTTGTTTTTACAAACTCATCATAATTATTTTTAAGTGTAGGGAGTGTGTCTTTTAGTTGAGCTAAACTCAACATGTTATAGTTAGATTTATATTTTACATCATCTAAGCCATCGTCAGAAAAAGAAGAGATATCAATATTTATCGTATACTCATCAAAATCTGCATATGAGGCTGGCATCTTTTTTCTTTTTTGATAAGAAGTTTGATTATTTATATGATGTTCAAAAAAATGTCCATTTTTAAGAATTAATGTCATGTATCTACTTCCTTCTTCAGAAACCAATTCACCGTTTTTTGCTGTAATAATTTTATTATTTCCTTTCTTAGAAGAAAGATCATAAATCATTACATTTTTCAGTAGATTATCTTCTTCACCATATTTTTCATCAAATTTAATTTGATAATCTGGAATTTCAGTGTTAAAACTACCAGGTACTAAAGCTAGAGCAGGCTGCTTCTTTTTAATGTTCATTCGTAGGTTTAATTGTTTTAAAATAGCATACGGATATACATAATTTAAAAACAAAAAGTTTATCGAACTTAAAAAGATGGCAAGAAATACTAAAGGTCTAATCATACGTTGTAACGATACTCCAGCTGATTTTGCTGCTGCAAACTCATAGTTTTCAGATAATGAACCTAATGTCATTATAGATGATAGTAAAACACCAATAGGTAAAGCTTGCGGAGCAACAAACAGCATGGTATACCACAAAAACTTTAAAATAAACACCATACTAATTCCTTTACCCGCAAAATCGTCAAAAGCTTGCCATACTGCTTGCATCACAAGTACAAATAAGATTATAAAGAAGGTAGCTAAAAAGGGTATTAAGAAACTCTTTAGTATGTATTTATCTAGTAATTTCACAATTGCAAATGTACTAAGGTTCGATGTAAAAAACACAAAAGTTTTGTTAATAGACTAAAAAAATCATTAACAAAACTTTTATGAATGTAAGTTATATTAAAAGTTAATCAATTAAATAACCTTCTTTAAGGTATTTAGCCTTATTAAAGTTAAATAAATTTGAAGAGATAGCTTTATCGCTTTCAAATTTATTAATAGTAAAAGTGGTAACTGCCCCGTTAGATCCTTTTTGAACTAACTTGTAGATATGTTTTGTTTTAGCATCGATACCTAATTGAACTTTTACGATATCAGAATTACTATCAATAGGAGTTAAATCAACTAATTGAATTTTTCTACCGCTATTGTTTTCTAGCTTTCCCATTTTATAATTGTAACCATCTTTATAAAATGTTAATAATTTAGAAGGATAAATAAAACCATCTTCTTCTTCTAAATCACCATCTGTAATGCTTACTTCTTTTTCTTCTTTATTTACAATTACAAGACGTTTACCATCAAAAATAAAGTTATTTCCTAAGTAGTCTAAGTTGTATTTTTCTCCAGCTAAGGTAATATTACCTCTTATTGGAGGATCATTAGTAATACCAGCTTCCTCATTAACAAGAGTAGAGGAGAAGCCAATAGTCATGTTTTTATAAGCACCCATTTTAGTTGAAACTTCATCTAAAAGAGCTTTTGCTTTTTCTGAAGAATTTTGTGCAGTAATGTTAGTACTTATAAAAATTCCTAAAAATAAAATGGCTAATTTTTTCATCATTTCTTGGTTTCCTTATCGGTTTGTTTGTTTTATTGTTGTTTTTCGTTTTCTAATAATTGTTCTAAAGAAATTAAATCAGGTACTAAAACTTGTCTTGCTTTACTACCTTCAAAAGGACCTACAATACCTGCAGCTTCTAATTGATCTATTAATCTACCAGCACGGTTGTATCCTAATTTTAATTTACGTTGCAATAACGATGCCGAACCTTGTTGAGCTGTCACAATTATTTCAGCAGCATCTTTAAACAATTTATCTCTGTCTTGAATATCAATATCAAGATTTGTGCCACCTTCTTCACCAACATACTCTGGAAGTAAGTGCGCTTCTGGATATGCGCGTTGTGAACCAATAAAATCGGTTATTTTTTCTACTTCTGGAGTATCCACAAAGGCACACTGAATACGAACTAGGTCATTTCCGCCCGAATATAATAAATCTCCACGTCCGATAAGTTGATCAGCACCAGGAGCATCTAAAATTGTTCTACTGTCTATTTTAGAGGTTACCCTAAAAGCAATTCGTGCTGGGAAGTTTGCTTTAATAATACCTGTAATTACGTTAACAGAAGGTCTTTGTGTAGCAACAATTAAATGTATACCAATAGCACGTGCTAATTGAGCTAAACGAGCAATGGGTGTTTCTACTTCTTTACCAGCCGTCATAATTAAATCTGCAAATTCATCAATAACCAAAACAATGTATGGTAAAAATTTATGTCCGTTTTCAGGATTTAATTTTCGAGCTTTAAATTTAGCGTTGTACTCTTTAATGTTTCGTACCATTGCAGATTTTAATAAATCATAACGGGCATCCATTTCAATACATAAAGAGTTTAAGGTGTTTACTACTTTAGTTGTATCGGTAATAATTGCTTCTTCTGCATCGGGTAATTTAGCGAGGTAATGACGCTCTATTTTATTAAATAAAGTAAGTTCTACTTTTTTAGGATCTACCAATACAAATTTTACTTCAGCTGGGTGTTTTCTGTACAATAATGATGTTAAAATAGCATTTAAACCTACCGATTTACCTTGACCGGTTGCTCCAGCCATTAAAAGGTGAGGCATTTTAGCTAAATCTACCACAAAAGTCTCATTAGAAATTGTTTTACCTAACGCAATAGGTAATTGCATTTGGCTTTCTTGAAATTTTTTAGAGGTAATTACAGAATGCATAGAAACAATGGTTGCCTTTTTATTAGGTACCTCTATACCAATGGTTCCTTTACCTGGTATTGGTGCAATAATACGAATACCAAGAGCAGATAATGATAAGGCGATATCATCTTCTAAGTTTTTAATTTTTGAAATTCTAATACCAGCTTCAGGTACAATTTCATATAAAGTAATTGTGGGTCCAACTGTTGCTTTAATTTGTGCAATACCAATTTTGTAGTTTTTCAGTGTATCTACAATTCGGTTTTTATTTGCTTCAAGTTCTTCAGGGTCAATAGAAATACTTTCGTTGTATTGTTTTAAAAGATTAAAAGTAGGGAACTTGTAATCACTTAAATCTAACTTAGGGTCAAATTCGCCAAAATCTTTTACTAGTCTTTCAGATAAGTTTTCAGTAGAGTGTTCCTCTTCTGTAACTTTTTCAATATCAATATCTACTTCTTCTTCATGTTCATCTTTTGTATTGTTAGTATCTGTTATGCTTGGTTCAGCTTGAGGAATATCTACTTTAACTTCAATAGTTTCATCTTTTGTACTAGTTTGCTCAACGTTTGAGTGATGATTAATTGTTGGTTGTAGATTTTCCACAGACAATTCAAAATCAGACTTTATTGTTTTCACTTTTTCAGATGATGAAACTTCATTTTTTACTGTTGAGCTGCTAACTTCATTAACAGTTTCTTCTGTAAAGTCATCAGCAATACTGTTAGACAAAGCTTCTTTTTTATTTTTAATGTTTTCTGCAATTTTTTCTGGAGTAATTCTAAATCGGATTACCAAATAGGCTATAAAAAAGAATGTTAAAATGATTGCTAACCCAGTTTTACCAACAAATGTTTGTAAATAATCGTTTATTTCATAACCAACAAGCCCAGATAAAACCGCATATTTTTTGTGTACGTAGCCTAATGTAATTGCCACCCATAACATGCTTAACAAACCCCAATTCCATGAGGTTACAATTTTTTTAACTTTTGCTGTAAATACTAAACTAACACCCGTTAAAAACACTAAAAAAGGTAGTAAAAACGCACCTAAACCAAATCCGTTGTAAATTAAAACATGACTAAGTTTAGCACCAATTTTACCCAATAAGTTTTTGGTGGCTAATTTTTTATTAGCAAATTGAGTAAGGGTACTTTGATCTTCTTGCCAAGAAAAGAAAAATGAGATAAAAGCAATCAGCAAAAAAACAGCAAAAAATATTAAAAATGCTCCAATTATGGTTTGGGTTTGTCTATTTTTAAAGAAAGTAGATACTTGAGTTACTACCGATTTATTACCAGTTGTTTTCTTACTTTTTATTGTTGTTTTTTTTGCCATTCAGATGAAATTAATTTTCGGGATAAATTTATGTAAACAATAACGAAATTTTAGGTACATAAATTATAGCGGCTATTATTAAGGCAATAATTGCAGCAAAAGCTGGGGCTCCGGCTGCAATATCTTTAATAAAACCTATTTTTTTGTGATAATTAGGATGTATAAAATCGGAAATTTTTTCTACGGCAGTATTTAAAGCTTCTGCTACTAAAACCAAACCAATGGCTAAAAACTGAATCATCCATTCCATAGGGTTTATAGAAAAGATAAAGCCTAAAATAGTAATTAGTACCGCAGCAATTACCTGAACTTTAATACTGTCTTCCGTTGTGATTAAAAGCCACAGCCCTTTTAAAGCATATTTTACACTTTTTAACCGACCTTTTACAAAACCAACATCAGGGTTTTTCATGTTAAAGTTTGTTAAATGCTGCTTCGTAATTTGGTTCGTCAGCAATTTCAGCTACTTGTTCTGTATGAGTAATGGTACCATTTTCATCAACAACTATAATACAACGTGAATGTAAGCCAGCTAATGGTCCGTTGTTAATTTCTAATCCATAATTTTTTCCAAACGCACCTTCAGAAAAATCAGATAGCATTACCACATTGTCTAAACCTTCAGCTCCACAAAAACGACCTTGAGCAAAAGGTAAATCTCTAGAAATACATAAAACCGCAGTATTATCTAATTGAGAAGCCTTTTCGTTGAAGTTTCTTACAGAAGTAGCACAAGTACCTGTATCTACACTTGGAAAAATGTTTAAGATTAATTTTTTACCTTTAAAATCGTTTAATGATTTTCTTGATAAATCACCTGCAACTAAATTAAATTCAGGTGCTTTAGTACCAACTTCTGGTAAATTTCCACTTGTTTCTATTTCGTTTCCTTGTAAAGTTATTTTTGCCATTTTTAGGTAGTTTTTATTATCATCAAAAGTAATTAAAATCTGCTAAATTACCCTATCTTCGCAGTCTTAAAATCAAAAATAGCACGGTGAATTTATCTAACTATACATCAGAATTTAAGAAAAACTTAAGCATTGCTTACCCTGTAATGTTAGGGCAATTAGGACATGTTTTAGTAGGATTGGCAGATAATTTAATGGTTGGTAAATTGGGTGCAGCTCCATTAGCGTCTGTTTCTTTAGCAAATGGTTTAATGTTTATCTTTTTATCATTAGGTATTGGTTTTAGTTTTGCAATAACACCACTTATTGCAGAGGCTGATGGAGAAAAGAATACTGAAAAAGGAAGTATTATTTTTAAACACGGAATATTTTTAGCTACTATTTTAGGATTTGTGATTTGCTTTTTAATGTTAGGGTCACAAAATTTAATGTATTACATGCAGCAACCTACGGAGGTTGTGGAATTAGCAAAGCCTTACTATCAAGTAATCGCTTTTTCTATGGTACCTGTTATGATTTTTCAAGGGTTTAAACAGTTTGCTGACGGTTTGTCTTTAACAAAGTATGCTATGCGAGCTACTATTATAGCAAACATTATTAATGTGTTTTTTAATTATGTTTTAATTTATGGTGAATTAGGTTTTCCAGAATTAGGAGTGGTTGGATCTGCTTACGGAACATTATTTTCAAGGTTTTTTATGGTAGGTTTTATGATATTTATTGTAGTTAAAACAAAATCTTTTAAACCTTACATAGTTAATTTTTCATTTAAAAACATCGAATTACCTATAGTTAAACGAATTTATAATTTAGGATATCCTACTGCCTTACAAATGTGGTTTGAGGTTACCTTATTTGCATCAGGGATTTTTATTGCTGGAGTTTTGGGTACTAATTCTCAAGCAGCAAATCAAATTGCACTTAATTTAGCATCTATGACTTTTATGATTGCTGTAGGGTTGGGTGTAACAGCAACCGTTAGGGTTGGAAATCAAAAAGGATTACAAAATTTTAAAGAGTTAAGAAGAGTAGGATTGTCAATCTTTATATTAATGATTTTTATTGATTTGTTTTTTGCTCTTTGTTTTGTTGTATTTAAAGATATATTACCAACTTTTTATGTAGATAACATACAAGTTGTAGAAACTGCTGCTACTTTAATTATAATTGCTGGTTTTTTTCAGTTGTCAGACGGAATTCAAGTGGTTGTATTAGGAGCTTTAAGAGGTATGCAAGATGTTAAAATTCCTATGGGAATTACTTTTATTTCTTATTGGGTAATAGGATTTCCAATTTGTTATTATTTAGCATTGCATACACCATTAAAAGCGGTAGGTATATGGATAGGTTTGTTGGTTTCATTAACGGCATCGGCAATATTATTGTATCTTCGCTTTAACAAATTAACACGCAAATTAATTGTAGAAAAACATGAACTTACCTAAATTTTTATTAGCAGATAACAGTAATCATCCGGAAGATATTTTTGTTTTACATACAGAGTATCCTCGTTTTTTAATTAATTTAAAAGATGATTCTGTAGAGTGGTTTGAAGATCTTTCAGGAGAAAATGAACAAGATTTAGCGAATGAGTTAGAGCAACTTATTGAAAAAGCTGGCGCTTTTTATGACACCGAAATGGAAGGCTTAGATTAAATAAATGATTATAAAAAAAACTCCGCTAACAGCGGAGTTTTTTATGATTATATATTTTTAAGAACCTTAGTTAATTCTGAAGGTTCTGCTCTGTTTCTGTAATCAGCGTCTAAAAAGGCATAAATAATTTTTCCTTCTTTGTTAATTATGTATGTTGCAGCTAAAGGTAATTCGTTTTTATCATTACCATTGTAAGTATCTACACCAAACGATTTATTGTAAATATCAGCTACTTCATCTGTTAACTTAAAAACAATACCATATTCTTTGGCAATTTTATTATCAATATCACTTAAGACATGAAAATCTAATTCATTTTTTTCTGTAGTAGATAATGATTTATCGGGTAACTCTGGAGTTAATGCTACTAAATTAGCACCATTGGCTTTAAAATTAGGTAATTCGTTTTGTAACTGTTTTAATGTTAAATTACAGTACGGACACCATCCGCCTCTATACCAAGTTAAGACAATTGGACCTTCTTTTAATAATTCTTGTAATTTAATAGAGTCGCCCGTTGCATTGGTTAATGTGAAATCTGGAGCAATATCACCAACATTTTTAGCTTGCGTAATAATTCCGCTTTTAGCTACTGCTTCTATTCCTTCTTTGTAAATTTGTTTCTTTTGTTCATCAGCTTTTGCTGCAAAATCTTTCTTGCGAGCTTCTAAAGCATCTTTTAAGGGAGTAGCAGATGTTGTTTCTTGAGCTTTTGCTTCAACTTCTGTTTGTTGTTTTTCTGATTTTTCGGTATTGTTTTTACATGCAACAGCAAATAAAACAATAACACTCATTTTTAGTAAATGTTTTTTTTTCATGATTTAATTGTTGGGGGTGATTACGTGATTTTCAAAGTTACTAAACAAGTTTTAGTATACTTGTTATAGAAGTATTAAAGTTGATTGTACTGTGTTTATAAATACAATACTATTCTTCTTTGCTTTCTATAAGTTTTTTTGCTTGTTCTTTCCAATTGTCGCGTACAATTCTACCAGGAAAAAATTGAATTAATTCGGTTACAGCATTAATATCATCATTTGTAAATTTACTTATTTGATCAAAAGTATATATACCAACACTGTTGAGTTTTTTTTCTAAAAAAGAGCCTATTCCGTTAATTTGTGTTAAGTCGTCTTTATTTTCCTCATCAGCTTCACCAAAACTTTTAAAGTTTAAAGGTTTAGGAGCTTTGATTTCTATGCCGCCACGTTCAACGGTTTTTCGAGCTCTAATAGTTACTTGCATTTCATCTTTTAACTCAGAAATGGTTTGTGAACTTTGTTGTAATTCTGATTGATATTTGTTTCTGTAATAAAACCAAGCGAATATATAGCCAATTAGAAAAGAACCGAACATCCAGATAAACAATTCTAGAAAGTGATAGGTTTCATTGGTTATAAATAAATTCATTATGTAGGGATTTTATGTGGTTAGTTAATTTGTATTTCTATTCTTCTGTTCTTCGCTCTTTCTTGTTTAGTGTTGTTGTTTGTTATTGGTGTTGTTTCTCCTTTAGAGATGGTTGTTATTTTAGAGGCTTCTATTCCTTGACTTATAAAATAATTAGCCACATTTTTAGCTCTTTCTAAACCAATCCATTTATTAGCCTCTTCATCTCCAACATTATCGGTGTGACCAATTATAGTTATATGTTTATTTGTATGTAGTTTTAAATAATTTTTAACTTCTTGTGTGTAGGTTTGAAGAGATCTATCTGGTTTAAAATTATTATCACCAAAATAAGAGTAAAGTGTTTTGTTAGTAATATCTTTCTCTAAAGCCTCTTTGTTGATGTTTGATAAGTTTTTTTGATAAATAGTTATTCCGTCAGCATAATAACCGTTTGGGTCATACTCGTATTCACTAAGTTTATTGGTGGTTTTGATTCTTGATGAATTAGCGCCGTATCTCACTAATAATTCTTTTAAATACTTAGCTCGTTTATTTCCAAAGTTTTCTCCATCAGGTAAACTTTCGTTGGTAGTATATTGTCCCTCAATAACAATTTCTTTAGTAGGATTGTTATTCAAATAATTAAAAATAGAATCTTTAAAATAGAAAAATTTTCGTGGAAAAATTACTCGTTTGTTATTTTTTGAGGTGACAAATTTTTCCGTAAAAGGCATAATATATAGTGCAGTGTCAACTTTTGATAAATTGACTTTAGTATAGGTTTCGTTTGATGCAATACTATCTAAAACAGGCTTTTTTGTTTCTAATTTAGTAGTATTATCAGTCTTATCATGATTATTATTAACTAAATTGTTTTGTGAAGAAGTACTAGCGTGTGTAACATTTTTATGAATAAAAAATGCTAATACAAACCAAATACAAAAAAAGAGAAAAGCTTGTAAAAAGTTTCTCATGCCTTAGGGGGTTTAAAAGATCATCTAAATATAGAAAAAAATATTTAGTTGTTCATCCCTAATGAATTAAGCGTTTATTTCTTAGCTTTTTCTACTAGTTCTAATTGACTAATTGAAGCTTCTGTGGTAAATAATCCGTAGTTTATAAAAGCTTTTTTCTTTTCTAGCTTATCAATAGTACCTACAGATCTACCATCTGTTAATCGAACTCTATCACCAATTTTAAATTCGTAAGCAGCTTTTTCTTTAGCTATTTTTTCAGCTTCTTTTTGTTTTTCTTCTCTAACTTTTACAACTTTTTGCAGTACCTCTTGTTCTACTTTTTTAATAGCTTCTTGTTGTTTTTTAGCAGCTACTTTATCTTGTTGTTTTTCAGTTTTTGATTTCTTTTTAGGCGGATTTTTTTTAGTGTATTTTGTTTTTTCTGCTGCAACCCATTTAAAGAAGTTTGCAGAAAGCTCTTTTTTATTATTCGTTTGAAAATACTTGTTTAATAGTTCGTTAATTTTTCTTCCAAGGCTTAACATACGTTGATTAGTATCATATAATTCTTGGAAGCCTTCAAGTTTTTCTCTTAATTTAACTTCTTTTTCTTGTAAGCTTTCTATATGTTCTTGTTCTTTAGATTTTTGTTTTTCTAAAGTGTCTGAAGTTTTTTGTAAACGATTTCTTTCTTTCTGAAGTTTAGAAATGGTTTTATCAAGTCTAACTTTTTCACTTTCTACACGTTTTTTTGCTCTATTAATTAAACTGTAAGGAATTCCGTTTTTTTGAGCTACTTCAAAAGTAAAAGAACTACCAGCCTGACCAATAAATAATTTGTATAATGGTTCTAAAGTACGTTCATCAAATTGCATATTGGCATTTGTTACATTTTCTAACTCATTTGCCAATACTTTTAAATTAGCATAATGAGTGGTAATAATACCAAATGCTTTTTTCTCATAAAACTCTTCTAAAAATATCTCAGCCAATGCACCACCTAGCTCAGGGTCAGATCCTGTTCCAAATTCATCAATTAAAAACAAGGTGTTATCATTACATTTTCTTAAAAAATAACGCATGTTTTTTAATCGATAACTATATGTACTTAATTGGTTTTCTATAGATTGATTGTCACCAATATCCGTTAAAATAGTTCCAAATATTGAAGTTTCACTTCTTTCATGAACAGGAATTAAAATTCCGCTTTGTAACATTAATTGTAATAAACCAATTGTTTTTAAGGTGATACTTTTTCCTCCAGCATTAGGGCCTGAAATAACAATAATTTGTTGCTTTTCATTAAGCTCTATGGTTTGTGGAATGGTATTTATACCTTGATTTTTATTTTTTCTCCATAAAATAGGGTGGAAGGCATCTTTTAAAAAGACTTTTTTATGCGCTACTATTTTAGGTAAAACAGCATTAATTTCTCTGGCATATTTAGCTTTTGCACCAACTGCATCTATATGAGCTAAAAACGTTAAGTATTCTTCAAGTAAAGTAACAAAAGGTCTAATTTCATCAGCTAAAGTTCTTAAAATCTTTATTACCTCTTGTTTTTCCTCATAAATGAGATTTTGTAATTCTCTACTATAAGCCAAGGTGGCTTGTGGTGCTATGTAAACAATGTTACCCGATTTAGATGAACCTAACAAACTACCGTTTACTTTTCTTCTATGCATAGCTAAAACAGCTAATACACGTTGATTATCTATAACTGTTTCTTTAATATCATCTAAATATCCGTTAGCTATATTTCTACTTAAAGCTCTTGAAAAGCTTTCAGAAATTTTACCACGAACATTGTTTATATCTTTTCTAATTTGCTTTAATGTTGGAGAAGCGTTGTTGTTTACTTCTCCATGAGGAGCAATTATTTTTTGAATTACATCTACAATAAAAGTGGTAAATTCTATTTGTTCACTTAATTCAAATAAAGTAGGGTAGTATTCTTTAAACTTCTTTAAAAACTTTTTTTGTTCGTTTACAGTGTTGCTTACAGAAGCAATTTTTAAATATGCCTCGGCTTCCAAATAACTGTTTTCAATAGCTAACCGTTTAATAGCTTCTGAAATATTATCAAAACCATGATTTGGAATACGATTTTCGTTTTCAAAAGATGCTAAATATTCATTGACTAATTGTAATTCAAAAAACAATTGTTTTTTACCAGTGAACGGTACAATATTAGCTACGTTTTCTCTTCCTAAATCAGAAATACAAAATTCTGATACTTGTTCTAAAACGGTTGTAAACTCTAAATCTTGAAGTGTTTTTTCTGAAATATTCGTTTTCAAATTCCTACTTTTGGTTTTTATCGATGTGGTTAAATACTATAAAATTTTAACCTAGTTTTTAAAGAACTACAAAAATAAGAAATAATGCAGGTAAATATTGCTGAAAACTGGAAACATATTTTAGAGGCTGAATTTAATAAAGATTACTTTAAAAGGTTATGGAATTATGTAAATGAAGAGTATGCAACAAATACTTGTTATCCTAAATTAGAAGATATTTTTGCAGCTTTTAATTATTGTGCTTTTAAAGATGTAAAAGTAGTTATTATTGGTCAAGACCCGTATCATGGTGAAGGGCAAGCAAATGGATTGTGTTTTTCGGTACACAAAGATATAGCACATCCACCTTCATTAATTAATATTTTTAAAGAATTACACTCCGATACAGGAAAGCCTTATCCTGTAAGTGGTGATTTAAGTTCATGGGCATCTCAAGGTGTATTGTTATTAAACGCTACCTTAACAGTTAGAGCAGGAGAAGCAGGAAGTCACCAAAAAAAAGGATGGGAAGAATTCACAGATGTTGTAATAAGAGAAACATCAGCTAAAAAAGAAGGTGTTATTTTTTTATTATGGGGAGGTTTTGCAAAAAAGAAAGGAAAAAAAATAGACGCCCAAAAGCATGTAGTGTTAACATCTGGGCATCCATCTCCTCTTAGTGCGAATAGAGGATATTGGTTTGGGAACCAACATTTCTCTAAAGTAAATGAAATTTTAAAAGCCAATAATCAAATACCTATCCGATGGTAATTTGAGGCAGAAGTGTTTCGTTGTAATAAGGCAAAATAATTGCGTCTAATATATCTTCAGTAACGTCAGGGTAATTTACTTGAACCACTTCTTTAGACTTTAACCATTTATCTATTTTACGAATTTGTTTTTTTGATAGCTTTTTTAATACCGGAACTCCCATTTCTTCTAGTGCCAAAGCATTACATTGTTGTTCGTATTGGTTTTTCATAGGTATAACCATTAGTTTCTTTTTCAGGAATAATGCCTCTGCTGGCGTCTCAAAACCAGCACCACACAATACACCACTAGATGATGCGATGCTTTTAATAAATTCTTCTCCGTTTATTGGACGAATAGTTATATTATGGTGAAGTTTAAATTCATTAGAATGTTTTGAAAAAACTTCCCACTTCACATGTTTAAAGTGAGATAATATTTTAATTAATTTTTTATCACCATAAGCAGGTAAATACACTGTATAATGTCCTTTATTGGTTATATTTCTATGTCTAATTTCCTTTCTTATAATTGGTAAAAAAGTAGCAGAAGAATAAGTTTTAAAATGGAAACCAAACTTGTTTTTTGCAGGTGCGTAGTATTTTAGAATAAATTTTTCAGGTTTTAAAATTCCATATTTAGGAGCATTTTCATCAGCTACAGCATTTTGATGACTTAATGATATAATTGGAACATTGTTAAGTTTGCAAGCCCAAGCAGTAACAGGTTCAAAATCATTAATAACTAAATCGTAATTTTTTACAGGTACAGTTTTTATTTCCTTAATAAGATTTTTAAATTTTGTTTTTTTTAGGGTTTGTATAATATCAATCCCGCCTTTTTTACCAAAAATAAAGCTTAAACCGTAATACTTATATTTAATAGGAAAAGGGAGTTCAAGTTCACATTGGTTACCACTAATCAAAACATCAACATCTGCACGTTTTTGCAAATGAGGTACCACTTCTAGGGCTCTGCTTACATGTCCGTTTCCTGTTCCTTGAATAGCGTATAAAATTTTCATGATCGTGTAAATTTTTGAATATTAAATTCTACAAGTAGTTCTTCAAAAAGTTGACTGCTGGTTTGTTCAGCCTTAATCAACTCAACATCATTAACTTCAATTGAATTTGGAAGTTTTTGTGCTAGCTCGTCTTTTTCATATTCATACAATTTCCATTGATAATTGTTATACTCCAACGCAGTGAGATTTTCTATCCAATCTCCAGAGTTTAAATAAATAGTTTCTCCTTTGTCACTTTGTATGACTTTCATTTCTGGTTGATGTATATGTCCACATACCACATATTCATAATGATTATCAATAGCAATTTCAGCAGCAGTTGTTTCAAAATCATTGATAAATTTAACTGCACTTTTTACACTGTTTTTAATTTTTTTACTGAATGATAATCGTCCGTAGCCTAAAGTTTCACTTATCCAGTTAAAAGCTGTATTGATCATTATTAGTGTATCGTAACCAACACCACCAAGTTTTGCTAACCATTTTGAATGTTGCATGGTTACATCAAAAACATCACCATGAAAAAACCATCCCTTTTTACCATCTATATCTAAAACAACCTTATTTACAATTTCAAAACTTCCTAATCTAAAACCATCAAAACGTCTTAAAGTTTCGTCGTGATTTCCTGTAATGTAATACACCTTAACTCCAGAAGTAATAAATGACATTAATTGCTTAATAACTTTTAAATGATCCTTAGGAAAATATCGTTTGTTAAACTGCCAGATATCAATAATATCTCCGTTTAATATTAATATTTTAGGATTAATAGTTTTTAAATAATTATGAAGTTCAAGCGCTCTACAGCCAAAGGTTCCTAAATGTACATCTGAAATTACTGCAATTTCTACTTTACGGCGTTTGTGCTTCTTCATAATAAGTTAAAAGGTTAGTTTTTTTAAATAAATACAGTTTTTAAGTAAGCGTTGAAGTTCAACAACTTTAATTTATACAAAACTATTGTTTAACTTAATTGATATTGTAAACTATTAATTATTAGATCATTAATTAATAGTTGTAATTAATAAGTTTTTGTAAATTTTTTGTAAATAAAAAAGCTCGGTATTTAACCGAGCTTTTTGAATATTATTTTGTGATGTTTACTTATTGTAAAGTACCCAAGTGCCTTTTTCTAATAAAGGAATAGCTTGTTTGTACTTAACTTCTTTTTCTTCACCAGACATTACGTTTTTGATAGTAACTTTTTCATTACGACCAATTTTAGGTTGCTCTCTAACTACTGTTTCAACAGCTTGTTGCTCTTGTGTTTGTTGACCACGAGCATTATTTATTGCTTGTTGTGTTGAGTTTTGAACTTCATCTTTGCGTAAATCTAATTTCTCACGTTGTTGTTCACGTGCTTCAGAAATTTGAGATTCATCTTGTGCTGGTAATTTTCCTTTAAATAAGAAAGATAAAACTTCTTTATTTACCTTGTCAATTGTTTGTTGAAACAATTCAAAGGCTTCAAATTTATATACTAATAAAGGGTCTTTTTGCTCATAAGTAGCGTTTTGAACAGTTTGTTTCAACTCGTCCATTCTACGTAAATGATCTTTCCAGTTTTCATCAATAATAGCTAGTGTGATGTTTTTTTCAAAATCACTTACTAAAGATGCTCCTTCAGATTCGTATGCTTCTTTTAAATTAGTTACTACACGTAATGTTTTAGATCCGTCTGTAAACGGAACTACAATACGTTCGTATCTGTCTCCTTCATTTTCAAAAACATTCTTTATTACTGGGAAAGCTTGTGAGGCATTTCTTTCTTTATCTTCTTGATAATGTTTTGAAACTATTTCGTATAACTTATCTGTTAATTCGTTTTCAGGTAAAGTATTAAATTCTTCTTCTGTAAAAGGAGAAGTCATTGATGAAAAACGAATTAATTCAAATTCAAAGTTTTGGAAGTCTTTAATTGCTTTGTTTTGTTTTACAACTAAATCACAGGTGTCGTAAATCATATTAGCAATATCTATTTCTAATCTTTTACCATCTAATGCATGACGACGACGTTTATATACAAATTCACGTTGTGAATTCATTACATCATCATATTCTAATAAACGCTTACGAATTCCAAAGTTATTTTCTTCAACTTTTTTCTGTGCACGTTCTATAGATTTAGATATCATGGAATGTTGAATTACTTCGCCTTCTTGTAATCCCATTCTATCCATCATTTTAGCAATTCTATCAGAACCGAATAAACGCATTAAATTATCATCTAAAGCTACGTAAAATTGAGAAGAACCTACATCACCTTGACGCCCAGCACGACCACGTAACTGACGGTCAACACGTCTAGAGTCATGACGTTCTGTACCAATAATAGCTAAACCTCCTGCATTTAAAACTTCTTTAGAAAGTTTAATATCGGTACCACGACCGGCCATGTTTGTAGCAATAGTTACTTGACCAGGTTTTCCCGCTTCTGCAACAATATCAGCTTCTTTTTTGTGTAATTTAGCATTTAAGATATTATGAGGTATCTTACGCATTTGTAGCATTCTACCTAATAATTCAGATATCTCGACAGATGTTGTACCTACTAAAACAGGTCTTCCGTCATTTACTAAACGAACTACTTCTTCAATTACAGCATTATATTTTTCACGAGTAGTTTTGTAAACTAAATCTTCTCTATCATCTCTAGCAATAGGTTTGTTAGTAGGAATTTCAACTACATCTAATTTGTATATTTCCCAAAACTCACCAGCTTCTGTAATTGCCGTACCTGTCATACCAGATAATTTACGGTACATACGGAAGTAATTTTGTAATGTTACAGTAGCAAATGTTTGGGTAGCATCTTCAATTTTTACATTTTCTTTTGCTTCAATTGCTTGATGTAAACCGTCTGAGTAACGACGACCGTCCATAATACGACCTGTTTGCTCGTCAACAATCATTACTTTATTATCTACCACAACATACTCAACATCTTTTTCAAAAACGGTGTATGCTTTTAATAACTGATTCATTGTGTGAATACGTTCACTTTTCACACTAAAATCACGATATAATTCTTCTTTTAGGTTTGCTTTTTCTTCAGGAGTAATATCAGCTGATTCAATTTCACCAACTTTTACACTAATATCTGGTAATACAAAGAACGTTTCATTTTTTGTGACTTCGGATAAATGTGCAATACCTTTATCTGTTAAATCAATTTGATTGTTTTTTTCTTCAACAGTAAACCATAATTCAGCATCAACTTCAGGCATTAGCTTGTTGTTATCTTGCATGTAATAGTTTTCTGTTTTTTGAAGAATTTGCTTAACACCTTCTTGCGATAAAAACTTAATTAAGGCTTTGTTTTTTGGTAAACCTCTGTAAACTCTTAATAATAAGAAACCTCCTTCTTTTGTATTACCTTCTTTAATTAATTTTTTAGCTTCAGCTAATACACCTACTAAGTATTTACTTTGTAAGTAAACTAAATCAGCTACTAATGGTTTTAACTCATTAAATTCATGGCGATCACCTTGAGGAACAGGTCCTGATATAATTAAAGGTGTACGAGCATCATCAATCAATACCGAATCAACTTCGTCAATAATTGCGTAATTGGGAGCTCTTTGAACTAAGTCTTCTTTAGCACTAGCCATATTATCACGTAGGTAATCAAAACCAAATTCATTGTTAGTACCGTAGGTGATATCTGCGTTATAAGCTCTTCTTCTAGATTCTGAGTTAGGTTGATGATCATCAATACAGTCAGTTGTTAAACCGTGAAACTCAAAAATTGGAGACATCCATGCGCGGTCACGACGAGCTAAATAGTCGTTTACGGTAACAACATGAACACCGTTTCCTGTTAAAGCATTTAAATATACGGGTAATGTAGAAACTAATGTTTTACCTTCACCGGTCATCATTTCTGCAATTTTACCTTGATGTAAAACCGAACCACCAATTAATTGCACATCATAATGAATCATGTCCCAAGTTACTGCTTTACCAGCTGCATCCCATGAGTTTGCCCAAAAGGCTTTGTCGCCATCTAAAGTGATATGATCTTTAGAGCCAGACAGTTCTCTGTCATAAGGTGTTGCAGTAACTTCAATGGTTTCATTAGTAGCAAAACGTTTAGCAGTTTCTTTAACCACGGCAAAAGCCTCAGGCATAATTTCTAATAAAACAGCTTCAGAAGCTTGATAAGCTTCATCTTTTAATTTATCTATTTCATTATAAATATCTTCTTGACGATCTATGTCAGCTGTTTTAGCTTCAGTTTCTAGAGCGACTATTTCAGAGTTAAAGCTTTCGGTAGCTTGTGCTATTTGTTCTTTAAAAGCAATTGTTTTTGCTCGTAATTCATCATGTGATAACTGTTCTAAGGCAGCTTCAAATGATTTTACTTTAGCTACAATTGGTTGTAAAGCTTTTAAATCTTTCTCTTGTTTGTCTCCTACAAATAGTTTTAATATAGAGTTTAAAATGCTCATTTTTATAAATATTTTTAGTCCGTTAAAACGGTAAATAGTTAGTTTAGGTGCTTAAAAGTAAGCAAAAAAAAAGCCTCAAATGAGACTTTTTTTAGGTTTTATTTTGTTTAGTATTCGTCTTCGTTCCAAAGATAATCCTCTTCTGTAGGATAATCTGGCCAAATTTCGATAATAGAATCGTAGGCATCCCCTTCATCTTCAATTTCTTGTAAGTTTTCAACTACTTCAAGAGGTGCTCCGGTACGAATTGCGTAATCAATTAATTCGTCTTTTGTTGCTGGCCAAGGTGCATCTGCTAAATATGATGCTAATTCTAGTGTCCAATACATTTCTTTATCGGTTTTTTAGATTTTTCTGCAAAAATAAAATTTTAACTTAAAAAGTCAAGTTTTTTTTAATAAATCTGTATGTTAAAAAAAGAACTTAATTTACAGCTTCTTAGGTATCCATTTCACCTCTTCCGCTTTTAACTGGTAGGTCAACTTTCGTGCCAACACAAAAAGATAGTCAGAAAGTCGGTTTAAATACATCAATATGTTAGTATCTATTGCTTCTTCATCATTTAAAGCTACAGATAAACGCTCAGCTCTACGACAAACGCATCTAGCTATGTGACAAAATGACACGGTTTGGTGTCCTCCAGGTAATACAAAATGAGTCATAGGAGGAAGGTTTGTGTTCATTTTATCTATTTCTTTTTCGAGAAATTCGATATCAGCGTCAATAATTTTGGGAATATTTAAACGATCTTTTCCATTTTTTAATGTTTCTTTTTCAGGCGGAGTTGCTAACATAGCGCCAAGAGTGAATAATTCATGTTGAATTTTTAAAAGAGTACTTTTAGTAATCTCGTCAATACCTTGATCTTTAATCATACCAATGTATGAGTTAAGTTCATCAACGGTTCCGTAGCTTTCTATTCTAATGTGTTTTTTTGAAACTCGAGTACCCCCAAATAAAGCAGTAGTTCCTTTATCACCTGTTTTTGTATATATCTTCATGATATTAGTTGTTGTGTTTTCTGTAGTTTTTTAAGATTTTCTTGTTTTATGTTTTTTCAAAATCTGTTTTTTACTTCTACCTTAATAAGAAATAAATAGGGTTGTTAACGTTATAAAACAAAATGTTAAAGGTAACATTATTTATTAAGATTTATTTTTTCTATAATATATTCTGGACATCGTGTAGGTTTGTTGGTGTTTTTGTTAATAAATGCCAATATTGTATGCCCAGTACACAATAATTCGTTGTTTTGATTATGGATTTCATAGTCAAATTCTATCTTAACGCTGGGAGTCTTTTTTAAGTATGTTTTTACTGTTAAAACATCGTCATAAAAAGCAGATTTTATGAATTTACAATTTAATGAAATTACAGGAAGCATAATTCCTGATTTTTCCATATCTTTGTATGTAACGCCCATAGAGCGTAGCCATTCGGTTCTACCGATTTCAAAAAATTGTGCATAATTACCGTGATAAACTACCCCCATTTGGTCTGTTTCCGCGTATCGTATTCTAAATGAAGTTGAGTGTTGTTGCAATTTGAAAATTTTAAAAGTTGTGCGCGAATCTTACGTAAAAATTATTTAATAATCAATAGCATTTTCATTTTTTTATACTGAAATTTATTCACACTTTTGTTCATCCGTACAGGAAGAATAACGGCCCCCATTTTTTGTAGTAATAGTAACATTTAATAGTCCAAAAAAACCACATGAATAGAACTGCTGAATCAGTATGGATGCAATGCTTGTCTTTTATAAAAGACAATATAAAACCCCAAGCTTATAAGACATGGTTTGAGCCAATTCAACCTATAAAACTATCGGGTGAAGCATTAACTATACAGGTGCCAAGTAAGTTTTTTTACGAGTGGTTAGAAGAGCACTATATTAAATTATTACGTGTTGCTTTAGTGCGTGAATTAGGAGTGAACGCAAAGCTAATATATGATGTTCGTATGGAGAACACATATAGTAGTAATAGCCCTCAAACTGTAAAAATTCCAAGTGCTAACAGAAATCCAATTAAAGCTCAGAAAGTAACGGTTCCGTTAGAGTCTAAAAGAGAACTAAAGAATCCATTTGTAATTCCAGGATTACAAAAGGTTAAAATTGAATCTCAATTAAATCCAAATTACAATTTTGTTAATTTTGTAGAAGGAGACTCTAATCGTTTGGCTCGTTCTGCAGGTATGGCTGTAGCTAATAAACCTGGAGGAACATCTTTTAATCCATTATTAATTTATGGAGGTGTTGGGTTAGGTAAAACTCATTTAGCGCATGCTATTGGAGTTGAAATTAAAGACAAGTATCCTGATAAGACTGTTTTATATATTTCGTCAGAAAAATTTACACAGCAATTTATTGATTCGGTAAAATCTAATACAAGAAATGATTTTATTCATTTCTATCAAATGATTGACGTATTAATTATTGATGATGTTCAGTTTTTATCTGGTAAAGCTGGAACTCAAGATGTGTTTTTCCATATTTTTAATCATTTACATCAAAACGGAAAGCAAGTAATCTTAACATCAGATAAAGCGCCTGTTGATATGCAAGATATCGAACAGCGATTATTGTCTCGTTTTAAATGGGGATTATCTGCTGAGCTCCAAAGCCCAGATTACGAAACAAGAATATCTATACTTCAAAATAAATTATATAGAGATGGTGTAGAAATGCCAGAAGATATAGTTGAGTATATTGCTAAAAATATAAAGTCTAATGTAAGAGAATTAGAAGGTGTTATTATCTCGATGATTGCACAGGCTTCTTTTAATAAAAAAGAGTTTACTTTAGATTTAGCAAGACAAATTGTAGACAAGTTTGTTAAAAATACCAAGAAAGAGGTTTCTGTGGAGTACATCCAGAAAGTAGTTTCTAAGTATTTTGATATGGATGTAGCTACTTTACAATCAAAAACAAGAAAACGCCACGTTGTTCAGGCAAGACAATTGGCTATGTACTTTGCAAAACGTATGACAAAGTCATCTTTAGCAAGTATTGGAAATCAAATAGGACAAAGAGATCACGCTACCGTATTACATGCATGTAAAACTGTTGATAATTTAACAGAAACAGATAAGCAGTTTAGAAAATACGTTGAAGACTTAACTAAAAAGCTTACTTTTTAGTTCAAACATAAATTAAATTCAATTTATTATGAAAATACTTATGGTTTGCTTGGGGAACATTTGTCGTTCACCATTAGCCCAAGGTATTTTAGAAGCTAAAGTTGATAGTAAAACTATAACTGTAGATTCTGCTGGTACTTCTGGACATCACGAAGGTGAATTACCAGACGTAAGATCTATTAAAATAGCTAAAGATTATGGTTTGGATATTACCAATCAAAGATCTAGAAAGTTTACTATAGCTGATTTTGATAAATTTGATTTAATATATACAATGGATGATAGTAATTATCATAATGTTTTACAATTATGCAGAACAAAAAATGATGCTGCTAAAGTAAAAATGATTCTTAATGAAACACATCCTGGTAAAAATTTAAATGTACCCGATCCATACTACGGTGGTGAACAAGGTTTTGAAAATGTTTATAAAATGTTAGAAGAAGCTTGTGAAATTATCGCCTCAAAAATCAACACCCCATGAGAGGAAAAGTTTATTTGATTCCCACAACACTTGGAGATACTGAACCTTTAGAGGTGATGCCTATATCTGTTAAAAAAGTAATTGAACGGTTAGATTATTTTATCGTTGAAAATGAAAAATCTGCAAGACGTTTTATTAAAAAAATTACGCCCAATAAGTCTCAACCATCATTAAAATTAATGCTTATTGATAAGTATTCTGATGAGTTAGAAGTTCAACATTATTTAGATGTATGTGAAGATGGTATTTCCGTAGGAGTTTTGTCAGAAGCTGGTGTTCCTGCAGTTGCGGATCCAGGAGCAAATGTTGTTAAATTAGCACATGAGAAAGGGATTCAGGTAGTTCCTTTAGTTGGTCCATCATCTATTATAATGGCAGTAATGGCCTCAGGTATGAATGGGCAAAGCTTTGCGTTTAACGGTTATTTGCCTATTGATAAAGGTAGTAGAAAAAAGATGATTAAAGATTTAGAGCGTCTTTCAAAAGAGAAAGATCAGTCTCAAATTTTTATAGAAACACCTTATCGAAATGAAAAATTGTTAGAAGATTTAAAAACTATATTACAACCACATACAAGAGTTTGCGTAGCTTGTGATATTACTTTACCAACAGAGTACATAAAAACGCTGACCGCAAAACAATGGAAAGCTGAAAAAACAGCATTGCATAAACGACCAGCGATTTTTATTATACATCAATAAATTATACAGTAGCGTATTTGTTAGGAACGACAAATGATACATCGTACCCTCCAAACTTTTTAATGTATGAATCTATTGTGGTTCCAAAAGCATCTGTAAATTGATACTTTCCGTAAGTTCGTAAGTATTTTTTTACATTTCCTGCACCAGCTAAATGTGCTGCTGCTAAAATGCCAGACTCTGTTACAGTAACACCATTTATTTTTTTACCCACAAATCGCTTAATATCTCTGCGTAGTATCCACTTATTTACACTGCATAGTGCAACAAAAGCTCGCTCTTGCAGGGCAGGATTTTGTAAAAAATATTGTGTGTTATAAATATTGAATCTTTTTAAAGTACCTTTTCCGAATTGATACTTTCCTAAATACCCTAATTTGTTTACAATTTGATATCTACCTTGTGATTCCTTAAAAGCTAATGCTTCTTTAAAACCAACAAAATCTTTTTGTAAAAAAGGGATTGCAATATCTGTATTGCTTTTTACTGAAGAGCTTCTTGAAGTAGTTAAATCTTTTTCCTTCGGGTCAATTGTAAAACTTGTAAGGATTAATAATCCTAGTATAAGTCCTAAATTTCTGATAATAATTAACTTTCTGTTTAGCGGGGCAAATTTACGACAAAATATTAAAAACCAAGCATTAAGTTACTATTTGGGTTTCGTAGTTTTTAAAATTAACTATTTTTAAACGTTTTTTATTAAATATATGTTAATAAAAATTAGCTTGTAGTAAAAATACTACAAAGGCTACTTTAAATAATTGTAAATAAAAATATGTTAATTTTTATCTTTTTATACCTTGTTGTGTAATCCAGCGTTGATATTTAACTGCATTTCTATTATGTTGGGCTAAAGATTTTGCAAATTCATGATAACCAATGTTTTCAATACTAGCACACATGTAGTAGTAATTGTGTTTAGCAGGTGATAATACAGCGTCAATAGCAGAAACATCTGGCATTCCAATTAAAGTAGGAGGTAGACCAATGTTTTTATACGTATTGTATGGAGAATCTATAGTAAGGTCTTTATTTAAGACTCTTTTAATAACTGTGTCTTGTCCGTATTTTTCTTTAATACTATAAATAACAGTAGGATCCGCTTGTAATGGCCAATTACTTTTTAATCTATTTAAGTATAAACCAGCCACTAAAGGTCTTTCGTCCTTTTTTGCTGTTTCTTTTTGAACTATAGATGCTAATGCTAATACTTGAGTTTTATTTAAGCCTAATTGTTTGGCTTTTTCCATTCTTGAGTTGTTCCAAAAACGATTATACTCTTTTAGCATTCTATTTCTAAAGCTTTCTGCAGAAGTATTCCAGTATAATTCATACTGATTGGGTATGTACATTCCTAAAGCAGATTTTTCAGTAAAATTGTTTTGTTGTAAAAATGTAGCATCTTTAAAAGATTGAATTAGTGAAATACTATCAGCTTCTATTTGATTGCTAATTCTACCAGCTAATTTTTCAAGAGTATCTTGATTATTAAAGGTTACTTTAATAGGTGTTTGGTTACCAGAACGTAGTAGATTTACCAATTCATTTGTATTCATTCCCTTTTTTAAAACATACATTCCGCCTTTTGGATTGGTGTATTTTTTTTGATTAGCAACCCATAAAAAATTATCTACGCTATTAATGTATGGAGTTAAAGAGCGCGTTACATCATCTATATTATCGGTAGATTTTATATAAACTTTACCTTCAGTAATAACAGCGGTGCCAAATATCTTTTGGTAAAAATATAAGCTAACCAAACCACCAATTGTGATTAAAGCTATGCTAACAATTATGATTTTATTTTTCATGTATTAATTGGAGTAAAACTTCATCTTTAAATCCGTTAGCAGTAACTATCCAGTCTTTTTTTATACCAACTTCAGTAAAGTTATTTTTTTTAAATAATTGTAAACTATTAACGTTGTCACTTGTAATATTAGCGTACAACTGATGCAAATGTAAATGAAAAAATGAATATTTAATGATTAGCTGGAGGGCTTCTGTAGCAAATCCATTTTGTTGATGCTCTTTTTGAATTAAAACACCAATACCAGCTCTTTTATGTTGTGGATTAAAATCAAACAAGTCTATCATTCCTACACTTAAATTTGTTTGATTATGTTGTATAACTAAACGTAATTGTTTGGCTTCATAAATATCTAAGTGTGAATTTTCAAGATATTGTTTTAGAATATATCTAGAAAAAGGAGTTTGTGTGTGGCTTACTTCCCAAAAATTTTCATCATTTTCAGTAGCAAAAAGAAAAGATAAATCTTCTGGCTCCAAAGCACGTAAACTAATATGTTCACCTTTAAGTGTTATCATTTAAATATGTATGTTTCCTGAAAATACAAAGGTAGCAGGACCTGTTAGGTGTATGTTTGAGTACTTTTCATTATTAAAATCAAAAGAAACTGTAAGTTTCCCTCCTTGCACTAGCATGTCTAAAGATGTATTAGATGTTTTTTTTAGTTGATGCATGGCAATAGCAGCAGCAGTAGCACCGGTTCCACATGCAAGAGTTTCATTTTCTACCCCGCGTTCATAGGTTCTAACTCTAAATGTATTGTTATTAATAGCCTCAACAAAGTTCACGTTACTTCCTACCGAGCCATAAATATCATTTCTAATTCTTTTACCATTATTATACACGTCAAAAGTATCAATATCTGTAACCAATTCTACATGATGAGGAGATCCTGTATTTGTGAAAATATGTGTTTGGTAAATGTCAACAGTTTCTACATCAATCATTTGAAGTGACACAATGTCATTTTTTACAGACGCATGATGCAAACCATCAATGGCATTAAATGTAGTTGTAGTGTCAAATAACGCTAATTGTTTAGCAAAAGCAACAATACATCTACCACCATTGCCACACATAGTGCTTTCGTTTCCATCTGCATTATAGTATACCATTTTAAAATCAGTATCGGTATCGTTTTCTAATAAAATTAAACCGTCTGCACCAATTCCGAAATGACGATCGCAAAGTTTATGAATTATGTCAGTTTGTTTTGGAAAGGTTTTTGTTCTATTATCAATCATGATAAAATCATTTCCTGTTCCTTGATATTTGTAAAAAGTGATGTTCATAGGAACACAAAGATACATTTTTACTTGGTAATTTAACGTTGTTAAATGGGGGTTAAAACTTGTTAAAGCCAAGTTAAACAGATTTTATCAGTTTGTTAAAATTGTATATTTGATAATCATAAAAATTCAAGCAAAAAATGAAAAAAGTTTTAGGAATTTTAGGAGTAGCTTTTCTAGGAGGAGCTTTATCGCTTGGAGGCTACAAATTATTATTTGAACAACCAATAATTGTAGAACAAACAAGCATACCAAGTTTACAAACTGTAAAAGCTAATTATACACCTACAATAATTAACTCAACAACTGGACCTACCGATTTTACAGAAGCCGCAGAAAAGACGGTTCATGCAGTTGTGCACGTAAAAAACACCGCTATAAAAGAAGTATATAATCCTTTTGAAGAGTTTTTTGGAGGTAATGGTAGAAGAAAGCAACAACAAGTAGGAACCGGAAGTGGTGTTATTATTTCACAAGATGGTTATATAGTTACTAACAATCATGTTATAGAGGGTGCTTCTGAAATAGAAATAACACTTAACAATAGCAAAAAAATTAAAGCAGAATTAATAGGTACTGACAAGAATAATGATATTGCATTGTTAAAAATAGATTATGATGGAGATTTACCATACATTCCTTTTGGAAACTCTGACAATGCTAAAATTGGAGAATGGGTTTTAGCAGTAGGGAATCCATATAATTTAACATCAACAGTAACAGCAGGTATTATTAGTGCAAAAGGAAGAGATTTAGAAGGAAACACTGTGACTGATGCTTTTATTCAAACGGATGCAGCTGTTAACCCAGGGAATAGCGGAGGTGCATTAGTAAATACAAGAGGAGAATTAATTGGTATTAATACAGCAATTACTTCTAAAACGGGATCTTACATTGGTTACTCTTTTGCAGTGCCATCTAATATTACTAAAAAAATTATAGATGATCTATTGGAATACGGTGATGTTCAAGAAGCATTAATAGGTATTGAGTATGTTAATGAAGATGATGAAGTACAAGGTGTTAAAGTGACAAAGGTTTCAGAAAATGGTGGAGCAGAAAAAGCAGGTATTGTAGAAGGAGATATTATTATTAAAGTAAATAATGTATCTATAAAAAAGTTTTCTGATTTAAAAGGTCAACTATCAGCAAAAAGACCCGGAGATGTAATTAATGTTACGGTTATTAGAGATGGTGAAAAACTAGAAAAACCTGTTACTTTACGTAAAAAAGATTTTGAAACTATTAGAAGTTTAGGTATTACTATTAAAGATTTATCTCCTGAAGACATGAAAAAGTATGATGTAAAGTCTGGAGTAAAAATCATACAAAATTTTAATCGATTGCTAACTTATTATGGTGTTGAGCCAGGATACATTATAACTAAAATAAATAAAGAAGAAGTAAAAGATATACTAGATGCTAAACGAAAATTAAATACAATAAAAAGTCCATCTCAGCCTTTAACTTTAGAGGTAATATCTCCTGAAGGAAAAGTAGAAAGATATGGATTTAACAACTAATATTATCATAACTTAATGAGTACAAAAACACTCGATTTTTAGTTTACAAAATCGAGTGTTTTTTATTTTATAAAATAAGTTACGAAATCGTTTGAAATTAATACTTTTGCAGAAATTTTTTATAAATAGTACAACACACAACTATGTCAACAATAACAAACTACGAGAAAGAAGTAGTAAATCAAGCTCAAACAAGAAGAGCAACTACAGAGTTCATCAATATTGTTAATGATTTATGGTATGACAAATCTATTGAGTTAGTTTTATTTAGAAACCCATTAGTAGATAAAAGAGCTAGTGAGGTTTTAAACTTAATTAATTACGCTGGAGAATTTGTTGCTAAGCCAATTTCTATCAATGATGCATTAGCCATTGCTAAAGCAATTCAATCTATAGATTTACCACCATCTAAGTTAGATATAGGTAAATTAGCGTACGAATCTCACTTAAATGAACATGTAAGTGATGATAAGGTAGATTTTGTAAAAGAAAAATTAAAAGATGCTACGCAAGCTTCTGAAATTCAACCTAAAGATGTTGTCTTATATGGTTTTGGAAGAATAGGTCGTTTATTAGCTCGTGAATTAAGCTCTAAAATGGGTAAAGGTTCTCAGTTACGCTTAAGAGCAGTAGTAACAAGAGGAGAAATAACAGAATCTGTATTAGAAAAAAGAGCTTCTTTATTAAGTATTGATAGTGTTCATGGAGAGTTTTTAGGGACTGTTCAGGTTGATGTTGAGAATAAAGCATTAATTATAAACGGAACTACTGTGTATATGATTTCTGCCAAAGGACCTGAAGAAATTGATTATACTTCATACGGGATCAATGATGCTTTAATTATTGATAATACAGGAGCTTTTAGAGATAAAGAAGCATTAAGTCGTCATTTAAAGGCAAAAGGTGCTGCTAAAGTATTATTAACAGCTCCAGGTAAAGGAGTTCCTAACATTGTTCATGGGGTTAATCATTTAGAAAATAATCCAGATACTATAGATATTTTTTCTGCAGCATCATGTACCACAAATGCCATTACTCCAGTTTTAAAGGTAATGGAAGACAATTTTGGTATTAAAAAAGGCCACTTAGAAACGATTCATGCATATACTAATGATCAAAACTTAGTAGATAACATGCATAGTAAATATCGTAGAGGTAGAGCGGCAGCTTTAAACATGGTAATTACAGAAACAGGTGCAGGGAAAGCAGTTTCTAAAGCCTTACCAGCATTGGCAGGTAAATTAACCTCTAATGCCATTAGAGTTCCTGTTCCAAATGGTTCTTTAGCTATTTTAAACTTACAATTAAACCAAGAAACAACTGCAGAGGCAGTTAATGCTATACTTAAACAATTTGCTTTAGAAGGCGATTTAGTAGAACAGATTCAGTTTTCATTAAAAAATGAATTAGTTTCCTCAGATATTGTAGGAACAACAGCTCCTTCTATATTTGATAGCAAAGCAACAATTGCTGATGGAGATACTGTGGTATTATACATTTGGTATGATAATGAATACGGATATTCTCATCAAGTAATGCGTTTAGCTAAGCATATAGCCAAGGTAAGAAGATATACTTATTACTAGAGAGTTATCTAGAATTAATTTATATAAATGCGGAGTGTTTTGACACTTCGCATTTTTTGTTATTTTTGTTTTAAATAACCCCAATATCCCCAACATAATGAAAAGAGCACTTCTTACCTTAGTGTTTTTATTAGGATTTTCTATCCTAAGTTTTTCGCAAGAAAAAAACAATTTAGATGAATTAATTTCTGGAAGATGGCGTGTAGAGTACATGGAAATTGATGGAGAAAAAATCGATTTAACTCAAGAAGAAAATTGGATGGTTTTTCATAAAAATGGCGTGTATCAATTACTATTAGATCAGAAAGAAGAATTAGGCACATGGGACTTTACTGAAGGTCAAGATGAAATTAAATTTGATGCCAAAACTTTTGATGGTATTTCAAAAATTAAAAAATTAAGTAACAAAGAGTTTTTATTTTCTATAGCAGAAGGCGATTTAGTTTGTACGCTTAGTTTAAGAAAATAATTAAATTATTTTAGTAGTGTTAACCGAGGCTTTTGTCTCGGTTTTTTTGTTTTTAAATGTTTCATACCTCTAGCTTTTCATTAAATTAGCAACATTAAACCTACTTTTATAAATGAAAAATACAATCATATTAATAACATTGTTTATTAGTTTGTCTATCAGTAGTCAAAATAAATTACCGTACTATGAAATTCCAGATAACACAACGGAAAATACTGCTGGAAGTATTGCAAGTAGAATGATTGATGGTTTAGGATTTCGTTTTTATTGGGCAACAGAAGGTTTAGAAACAAAAGATTTATTGTATCAACCAACGCAAGAGGCAAGATCAACAGAAGCTACTATTGATCATATTTTAGATTTATCTCAAGTAATAGTTAACGCTGCAGAGAATAAACCAAATGGTGAAAAACTGCCCGAAATGACATTTTATCAAAAACGAGCAAGAATTTTAAAAAACTTAAAAAAAGCAAGTGATTTATTAAAGAATGAAACCGACCTGTCTGATTTCAAAATTATATTTGGTACTAAAGAGTTTTCATTTTTAAATGCAATTAATGGGCCTATAGCAGATGCTATATGGCATACTGGTCAAATAGCATCTTTTAGAAGATCAAGTGGAAATCCAATTCCAAAAGGTCCTCGTTTTTTAACAGGTAAAGTAAAAAAATAATGACAATTGAAGATAAAATAAAAGCTTTACGAGAAGAGTTACATCAACACAATTATAAATATTATGTGTTAGATGCACCAGAGATATCTGATTATGATTTTGATATAAAGCTTAAAGAATTACAACAATTAGAAGACCAATATCCTGAGTTTTACGATTCAAATTCACCAACTCAACGAGTGGGAGGTGAGATTACTAAGAATTTCGAAACTGTTGTACATAAATCCAGAATGTATTCGTTAGATAACTCATATTCTAAAGAAGATTTACAGGATTGGGAAAAGAGAATTCAAAAAATAATAGGGGTAGATAAGCTAAGTTATACCTGTGAATTGAAATATGACGGGGCATCTATCAATTTAACTTATGAAAACGGTCAGATGCAAAGCGCCGTAACACGAGGAGACGGAATTCAAGGTGATGATGTTACCACAAATATTAAAACAATAAGGTCAATTCCATTAGTTGTACCAAACTCATTTATACAAAACTTTCAAATCCGAGGAGAGATTGTACTTCCTTTAGATGGTTTTACAAAAATGAACGAAGAAAGAGTAGCTTCTGGAGAGGAGCCATACAGAAATCCAAGAAATACTGCTAGTGGAAGTTTAAAATTACAAGATAGTACTGAGGTTGCAAAACGACCACTAGACTGTTTACTATACCATTTAGTAGATGAAGGAAATACTTATGGAACCCATGAGCAAAGTTTAGCCAATGCAAGATTGGCTGGTTTTAAAGTTCCAGATACATTAAAAGTGTGTAATTCAATAGATGAGGTTTTCAAATTTTTACAATTTTGGGATGTTGAACGTCATAATTTACCTTATGAAACAGATGGTGTTGTAGTAAAAGTAAATAAATTACAATATCAAGATGAATTGGGTTACACATCTAAAGCTCCTCGCTGGGCGATAGCTTATAAGTTTAAAGCAGAGCAAGTTAGTACGGTATTGCATGAGATTAGTTATCAAGTAGGAAGAACTGGAGCTATTACACCTGTTGCAAATTTAGAACCTGTATTGTTAGCAGGTACTATTGTTAAAAGGGCTTCATTACATAATGCAGACCAAATTGAAAAATTAGATGTAAGGGTAGGAGATACGGTTTATGTTGAAAAAGGAGGGGAGATTATTCCTAAAATTATGGGAGTAGATGTTTCTAAAAGACCTGTAAATTCTCAACCAACTAAGTACGCAACTCATTGTCCAGAATGTAATACAGAATTGATAAGAACAGCTGGAGATGCTAAACACTACTGTCCTAATGAGTTTGGTTGTGCACCTCAAATAACAGGAAAAATACAGCATTATATATCTAGAAAAGCAATGGATATTGATGGTTTAGGCGCAGAAACTGTTGAATTACTATATAAGGAAGGGTTGATTCATGATTATGCAGATTTGTATGATTTAAAGATCTCACAAATAATTCCATTAGAAAGAATGGCAGAGAAGTCTGCCCAAAATATGATAGCAGGAATTGAAAAATCAAAAGAAATACCTTTTGAAAAAGTTTTATTTGCTTTAGGAATTCGATTTGTTGGAGAAACAGTGGCAAAAAAACTAGCGAAACATTTTAAATCTATCCATGCTTTATTAAACGCTTCTTACGATGATTTAATTGCTGTTGATGAAATTGGTGATAGAATAGCTAAGAGTGTGCTCAGTTTTGCTACTGATGAAACTAGTAGAAAATTGGTTGATAGGCTTGTGAATTACGGAGTTCAACTTGAAATTTCTGCCGAGGAGCAAGCGAATCAATCAGACACTTTAGCGGGAAAGGTATTTGTAGTTTCAGGAGTTTTTCATCAAATGAGTAGAAATGAGTTGAAAAAGGCAATAGAAGATAATGGAGGAAAAGTTAGTAGTTCTATTTCTAAGAAAACCAGCTTTATTGTTGCAGGAGACAATATGGGACCAAGTAAGTTAACAAAGGCAGAAACCCTTGGGATTCCAATTATTTCTGAACAAGATTTTATTGACATGATAAATTAATATGAAAAATTTAAAACCTAAAAACGTACTGGTAACAGTCTTATTTTTAATTGTTAGTATGGCTAACTTTTACTCGGTTTATTTTGATAATTTTCTTGTAGAAATGATTAGTAAACCGTTAATTGTAACCTTTCTAGCAATTCTTTATCTTATTAATAGTAAAAAGCTTAGCTTTTGGTTTTTGTCAGCATTGTTATTCTCTTTTTGGGGAGATGTATTATTATTGTTTAATGATTCATATTTTGTTTTTGGATTAGCATCTTTCTTTTTATCTCATGTTTTTTACACCATAGTAACTGTAAAGAAAATTAAAACTTATTCTATAAAAAATGTAGTGGCAAGTTCAATTCCATATGTTTTATTTTTGATCATACTATTGTATCTTATTTATGAGAATTTACATGACTTTTTAGCACCAGTTATTATTTATGGTATTGTGATTTCTGTTTTTGGAGTTACTACTTTAGTAAACTTTATTCAAAATAAAACTACAGAAAATGGATGGTTGTTTTTGGGAGCAACTATTTTTATTATTTCTGATAGTTTAATTGCTCTCAATAAGTTTTATGAGACTAAACATATATATGGTATTTTAATAATGATAACTTATGTAGTTGCTCAATATTTAATTTGTAAATCAATTATAACAACAGATCAAGAATAATTATAGAAAGGGATTTGCTTTTTATTTTTGTGTAATAATAAAACAGCACAAACAAGGGTAATTATTGCAGAAATAAATAGTACACCGTTATCATTATTATGTGTGATGCCAATTATAGTTATATGTGATAAAATAGCTCCACTCATTAAACCAATTGTTAAGAGTGCTCCCATCCAAACTCTATTAGGAACAAAAAGTAAAATAGAAGCAATTAACTCAAGAATTCCTGTAAAAATTCTTACGGTTGCTTCCTGTGTTCCGGCAATTTTTGTAAAAAGGGCAACACTTTCGGGTGCAGCTGTGAATTTGAAAAACAAGGTTTGTAACATTATAACAGCTGCTACTAATTTTAAAATTAAAGAAAAGGATTTATTCATATTAAAAAAGGTTTACCGTATTTTAGACGATAAACCTTTTTTAACTTACACTAAAATAGTTTTTCCTTTGGATGATTTATTTTTATCAGCATCAAAGTAAAAATCTACTCTACCTAAATTCACACCATAAGCACCCACTTGGTTAACCAATACATTCTCATCATTTGTATTTTTAACTAAGGTAGGTTTTGGTAAAAAAGTATGGGTATGCCCTCCAATAATTAAATCGATATCTTTTGTAGCTTTCGCTAAGTTTAAGTCTGATATTTTATTAGGATTTCTTTTGTAATAATATCCTAAATGAGAAAGGCAAATAACTAAATCACATTGCTCTTCTTCTTTAAGTATTCTTGTGGTGTCTTGAGCTATTTCAACAGGGTCTAAATATTTAGTTTCTTTAAACATTTTAGGTTCAACTAAGCCAGATAATTCAATACCCAAACCAAATACACCAATTTTAATTCCATCTTTAATGAAGATTTTATAAGGTTTAACATGAGTGTCTAAAACAGTATTTTTAAAATCGTAATTAGCAGAAACAAAACTAAATTTTGCATGAGGTAATTGTTTGTATAAGCCATCAATACTATTGTCAAAGTCATGATTACCAATGGTGGCAGCATCATATTTCATCATACTCATTAACTTGAACTCTAGTTCACCTCCAAAATAATTGAAATAAGGGGTTCCTTGAAAAATATCTCCAGCATCTAATAGTAATGTATTAGGATTTTCTTTTCTTATTTCTGTAACTAAAGAAGCTCTTCTGGCAACACCACCTTGGTTTGCATACTTGTAATGAGTTGTCTCAAACGGATCTATATGACTGTGAGTGTCATTAGTATGTAAAATGGTAATTTTAGTTTCTTTTTTTGTAGTAAAACTAGGTAAAGTTAAACCTCCTAAGGTTGTAAATGCTGTTGCAGCTGTAGTTTTTTGTATAAATTTTCTTCTATCCATTTTACATTTTTTTAAATCTTCCGTCTAAATTACTCGTTAAAGTATCTTTACTTTTAAAATAATCAATAATAGCTGTTCTTACCTTATAATCTAGTTTAAACAAATTAACAGGATTTTTAAAAAAATCCATTTTGTCACCACCACTTTGTAGGTAATCTGAAGTAATAACATAGTAATTTCTAGTATCATCTAAAGGCTTGTTATTAATCAATAATTCATAACTATCGTTATTAATAATTAATTTTATATGTTTAGATAATGGATGTGCTTTTTTATTAACTATTAAGTAATTAATTAATTCGTTAATTTTTTCAGGAGTTAATTCTACAACTACTAAACTATTTTCAAAAGGCATTAATTCAAAAGCATGTTTATTGGTTACTTTTCCTGCAGGAATACCAGCACGAATTCCACCATAATTAAACATCGCAAAGTCAATGTTTTTTCCACTAAGTTTATTAAATACAGGATTGCCTCTTTCATAAGATAAATCAGCCATTAAGTTCCCCAAACTACTTTCTAATTCTCCGTCGGTTCTAACTAAATCTTTATCAGTGTAACTAATAACTGTATTAATTGAAGCAATCATTTTTTCTCTAAAAGGAGCAACAACATTTTCAATTTCTTTGTTTGACTGTAAAGTAGAGTCAACACCAATAGTTTTCGCGGTGATTTTTACAAGCGATTTTTTCTCCTGCTTACAACTTAAAAAAATAAGCAAGCAACTAAAAAATAAAAGTTTTTTCATGGTTAGTACGTAATAACTTTGTTTAGATTGGCTAAATTACAACAAAAAGTAGCAGAAATCATTAAAATTTAACAGGGTAGTTAAAATTGTGTATTCTTAAATTAAACACGCTGCATGTCAAATAAAGCATTAATTTTACACAACAAAATAACAAGTATTCATGCAACAATTTATAGGTACTGGGGTTGCGTTAGTAACACCTTTTAACGAAGATAAAACAGTAGATTTTGATGGTTTAGAGCGATTAGTTAACTATCAAATAGAAAACGGTGTAAACTATTTAGTAGTGTTGGGAACTACTGGTGAGCCAGCTACTTTAACTAAAGAAGAAAAAGAAGCTGTTAAAGCTAAAATTATAGCTGTAAATAATGGAAGATTACCCTTGGTTTTAGGAATTGGAGGTAATAATACAGTTGCTGTAGTAGAAGAAATTAAAAATACTGATTTATCAGATTTTGATGGAATTTTATCAGTATCTCCTTACTATAATAAACCAACACAAGAAGGGATTTATCAGCATTTTAGTGCAGTAGCAGAAGCTACAGAAAAACCGATAATTTTATACAATGTACCAGGAAGAACATCTTCAAACATGTCTCCAGAAGTAGTTGTTAGGTTAGCAAATGATTATGAAAATGTGGTGGCTGTTAAAGAAGCTAAAGGAGATTTGGTTCAGGCAATGAAAATTATTCAAGCTGCTCCTGAAGGCTTTTTAGTAATATCTGGAGATGATATGATTGCTTTACCAATGGTTTTAGCAGGAGGAGCAGGAGTAATAAGTGTTATTGGAGAAGGTTTACCTAAAGAGTTTTCTAAAATGATTCAACTCGGATTAGAAGGAAAGGTTAAAGAAGCTTATGAATTACATTATAAAGTAGCTGATAGTATTGATATGATTTTTGCAGAAGGAAATCCTGCAGGAATTAAAGCGATGTTACAAAAATTAGGTGTATGTACTGATGAGGTTCGATTACCGTTGGTGAAGGCATCAGAGGAATTACAAACAGAAATTTCAGATTTTATAGATCAATTATAGTGGTTATTAACTTATAAAATTTAAAAGCTCGTGAATTTATTTTTACGAGCTTTTTTAGCATCTTTGCTATAGATTTTAATTAATGAAACAGGATTTATGTTAACAGAAAAGATAGAACAAGCATTAAACAACCAAGTTCAAATAGAAGCACAATCATCACAAGTATATTTAGCAATGGCATCTTGGGCAGAAGTTCAAGGTTTTGAAGGTGTCGCACAATTTATGTATGCACATTCAGATGAAGAAAGAATGCACATGTTAAAATTAGTAAAGTTTATTAATGAAAGAGGTGGACATGCAACTGTACCAGCTTTAGAGGCTCCATCAGCAAAATTTGGATCTTTTAAAGATATGTTTCAAACACTATTTGATCATGAGGTTATGGTTTCGCAAGCAATTAATGAGTTAGTGCATATTTCATTACAAGAAAAAGATTATGCAACACATAACTTTTTACAATGGTATGTAGCTGAACAAATTGAAGAAGAAGCTTTAGCAAGAAATATTTTAGATAAAATAAACTTAATAGGTGACGATAAAGGTGGTTTGTATTTATTTGATAATGATGTAAAACAGTTAGTTACGCTAAATCAAAACACCCCACAATAAATTTAACAAAGGTTTAGTAGCTAATTTTTAAAAATTATAGTTTATTGCAACGTTATTTTTATTGAAAAATAGCGTTTTAATAATCCATAATTAATTATTAATTTTGCCGAATGCAAAAAATGAAAAAACTAGTTTACTTATTTGCAATGTTTTTAATGCTTACCTCATGTGGTGAGTACCAAAATGTATTGAATAAAGGGTCTGTAGAAGATCAATATAAAATGGCCGTAAAAATGTACGAAGCCAATAAATACGGTAAAGCATTGCGTTTGTTTGAAAAAATAACTACCTCATACAGAGGGAAGCCACAAATGGAACGTATCCAATATATGGTAGCCAATTCAAACTTCAATGAGAAAAATTATAGTTTAGCAGGATATTATTTCAATAGATTTACACAAAATTATCCTAAATCTTCTAAGAAAGAAGAAGCAGACTTTTTATCAGCATTAAGTTATTACAAAGCTGCCCCTCGTTTTAGTTTAGATCCAACGGATACAAACAAAGCGTTAGAAGCTTTTCAAACTTTTATAGATAGTTATCCAAACTCATCTCGTATGGAAGAGGCTAACAAGTATTACAAAGAATTACGCTATAAACTAGAAAAGAAATCTTTTGAAATAGCAAAAACTTATTATAGAACTGCTGATTATGATTCTAGAAATTATAAGGCAGCTATAGTTGCTTTTGATAATTTATTAGAAGATTATTTAGGAACGCAATTCAAAGAAGAAGCTTTGTATTATAGATTTAAAGCGGCACATGATTTTGCTTTAAAAAGTACAAGACGAAGAAGAGTAGAAAGAATTAAAGAGGCTGAAAAAGCCTATGATAAATTGATTAGAAACTTTCCTAAATCACAGTTTTTAGATGAGTCTAATCAAATGCTTTCAGTATTAAGGAAAGAAAAGGAGCAATTACAACCCGTTATTAAAAGTTAATTTATGGATTATAAAGAAACCAACGCAGCATCAAGTACTATAACTTATGATAAGCAAGCTATTGAGGCGCCTACAAACAATATTTATAAGGCAATCTCTATTATGGCTAAAAGAGCGAATCAAATCAACACCGATTTAAAGAAGGAGTTAGTTGATAAGTTAGAAGAATTTGCTACTTACAATGATAGTTTAGAGGAGGTTTTTGAAAACAAAGAGCAAATAGAAGTATCTAAATTCTATGAGCGTTTACCAAAACCACACGCTATTGCAGTAAATGAATGGTTAGAAGACAGAATTTATTTCAGAGATCCAGACGCTAAGTAATGTCTGTATTACAAGGTAAAAAAGTTTTATTAGGAGTTACCGCAGGTATCGCTGCTTACAAAACGGCCAGTTTGGTTCGTTTATTTATAAAATCAGGCGCAGAAGTCCAAGTAATTATGACTCCTGCGTCTAAAGATTTTATAACACCTCTTACATTATCTACACTCTCTAAAAATCCAGTCCATTCTACTTTTTATGATCAAGAAGAAGAAAATGAACTGTGGAACAATCATGTAGAATTAGGTTTGTGGGCAGATTTAATGGTTATTGCACCAGCTACTGCCAACACATTGTCTAAAATGACAAATGGTATATGTGACAACTTACTTTTAGCAACCTATTTATCTGCTAAATGTCCAGTTTATTTTGCACCTGCCATGGATTTAGATATGTATAAACACGCATCTACTCTATCTAGTTTAAATTCTCTTCAAAGCTTCGGAAATATAATGATTCCAGCCACTTCTGGAGAATTAGCCAGTGGTTTAGTTGGAGAAGGAAGAATGGCTGAACCAGAAGATATTGTATCTTTTATTGAAAAAGATATGTTATCTAAACTTCCATTAAAAGGAAAAAAGGTATTGTTAACTGCGGGACCAACTTATGAAGCTATTGATCCAGTTCGTTTTATCGGAAATCATTCTTCTGGAAAAATGGGATGTGAAATTGCCAAAACTGCTGCTAGTTTAGGGGCAGAAGTTTTTTTAGTAATAGGACCTTCTCATCAAACGGTTAAACATTCTTTAATTCATAGAATTGATGTAACTTCAGCGGAAGAAATGTACAATGCTTGTCATGTATATTACAATAAAGTTGATATTGCTATATGCTCGGCAGCTGTTGCAGATTATCGTCCAAAAAATGTTGCAACTCAGAAAATAAAAAAGAAAGAAGCTTCGTTATCAATTGAATTAGAACCTACAAAAGATATTTTAAAATCTTTAGGAGAGGCTAAAAAGCATCAATTTTTAGTTGGTTTTGCACTAGAAACTAATGATGAAAAGGTAAATGCAACTAAAAAGCTGACTTCTAAAAATTTAGATTTGATAGTTTTAAATTCTTTGAGAGATAAAGGCGCAGGATTTGCTGGTGATACTAATAAAGTAACTATCATAGACAAAAATTTGGATGAAAAAACATTTGAGTTAAAATCTAAACAAGAGGTTTCTAAAGATATTATAGCACAAATATTGGAGAGAATTTCATAATTTGTGAACTCTTTTTTAAAATTAGAATTTATGTTATTTAAAAATAAAATTGCCTTCCTTTTTTTAGCTGTATTAACATCATTAACTATATCGGCACAAGAAGAGTTAAATGCAATTGTAACTATAAATTCTGATAAGATTCAAAGTACCAATAAACAAGTATACAGTACTTTAGAAAAAGCACTTAGCGAGTTTATTAATCAAACAAAATGGACTAACCGTAAGTTTTTACCACAAGAAAAGGTTAATTGTGCATTTACAATTATTGTGAATGAGCAAAACGGTAATTCTTTTAATGCAAGTTTACAGGTACAAGCTACAAGACCTGTATATAAATCTTCATATGAAACCCCAATTTTAAACATTAACGACACCAATTTTAATTTCACCTATAACGAGTTCCAACCCTTAAATTTTAATCCTAATTTATATACTAGTAATTTAATTTCTACTATTGTTTTTTATGTGTATGTTGTATTAGGTGTTGATGCAGATACTTTTGCTTTAAAAGGAGGAGAAGCTTTTTTAAAGCAAGCAGAAAATGTAATGTTACAGGGACAACAGAGTGGAGAAGAAGGGTGGCAAAATAGTATTGGTAAACAAAATAGGTTTGCTTTAATAGATAATTTACTTTCTTCTAAATTCGCAACAATTAGAAGTATTTATTATAATTATCACCGTAAAGGTTTTGATGTTTTTTATACTGATGAAGACAAAGCTAAAAACCAAATTTTAAACAATGTTATTGCTCTAGATAAACTTCACAATATTACAATTGGTAATTACATGATTCGTATTTTCTTAGATGCCAAAGCAGATGAGATTGTTAATGTTTTTTCTGGAGGAAAAACTACTGGAAGTGAGGAAAAATTACGTGAAGTTTTAGAAAAAATAGCACCTACACAATCAGATAAATGGAAAAGAATTAAGTTATAAAAACCAATCATAATTTATTCATTATTTAGTTAAAATGCTTACTTTTATTCTCCTTAAAAGCATATAACTTGTTAACAAATTTATCAATACAAAACTACGCATTAATCAATCAGTTATCTATTGATTTTACTAACGGTTTATCTATAATTACAGGTGAAACTGGAGCAGGAAAATCTATATTATTAGGCGCTCTTGGTTTAGTTATGGGTAACAGAGCTGATTTATCATCATTAAAAGATGCAGCTTCAAAGTGTATTGTTGAAGCACAATTTGCTATAGAAAGCTATAAATTAGAAGACTTTTTTAAAGAACAAGATTTAGATTACGAGGCTACAACTATTATCAGGAGAGAAATTTTACCTTCAGGTAAGTCGCGTGCATTTATAAATGATACACCAGTAACCTTAAGTGCCTTAAATGCTTTAAAAGATAAGTTACTTAATATTCATTCGCAGCATCAAACCATGCAATTGTCTGATGTTGGTTTTCAGTTTTCAGTGATTGATGCCTTAGCTAAAAATAGTGCTAAAATAGCTTCATATAAACGAGGATTAAAAAAGTATAATTCATTACAAAAAGAGTTAAAAATTCTTTTAGATAATCAAGAGCAAGCAACTCAGCAATATGAGTATAATCTTCATCTTTTTAATGAATTAGAAGAAGCTAAGTTAAAAGAAGGAGAACAAGAAGAATTAGAAGAAACACTTGAAAAGCTTAATAATGTTGAAGATATCAAATTAAATTTATCAGAAGCATTACAAGCTACTATCAGTGAAGAGGTTGGCATTCAAACGTTATTAAATGGTGTTGTAAATAACTTACATAAAATAAGTTCTTTTTCCAAAGAGTATGAAGAGTTATATACACGTTTACAAAGTGTTAAAATAGAAGTAGATGACGTGGTTAATGAGTTAGAAGACGCCAACGAAAGTGTAGATTTTGATCCAATAGCTTTAGAGTCAGCTAACGATAGGCTTCAGCTAATTTATAATTTACAAAAAAAACATCAAGTAGATTCTGTTAGCGCACTTTTAGCAGTATACGAAGATTTATCAACAAAAGTAGGAGCGGTAGAAAATGCATCCGAAATTATTACCAACAAGCAAAAAGAAATAGATGATGTAGCTTCTAAGTTAGATGAAGTTGCGCAGATGATTTCAAAAGCAAGAAAAAAAGTGATTCCAAGTTTAAAAAAAGAGTTGGAGTTTTTACTTGCTGAGTTAGGAATGCCAAATGCACGTTTTTCTATAGAACTAGAATCTTCAAAAACGTATGCTTCTAATGGTAAAGATGAATTATTATTCTTATTTTCTGCTAATAAAGGCGGGAACTTTGGAGAACTTAAAAAAGTAGCATCTGGAGGTGAGTTGTCAAGAATAATGCTTTCAATTAAAAAAGTATTGTCTGAACACACACAATTACCTACCATTATTTTTGATGAAATTGATACGGGTGTTTCTGGTGAAGTTTCTAATAAAATCGCCCATATTATGGAGCAAATGAGTAATTACATGCAAGTAATAACCATTACACATTTACCACAAATAGCTTCAAAAGGAAAATCACATTTTAAAGTATTTAAAGAAGAAGTAAAAGGAGTAACAACATCTAACTTAAAACAATTAACTACAGAGGAAAGAATTGTTGAAATAGCAGAAATGTTGAGTGGTAAAAATGTAAGTGAAAGTGCTCTAATTCATGCAAAAGAGTTATTAAATTAATATTTACTTTAGTAACCACTATAAAAAGTTATATTTGCTATTACAAACTAATGACTATAAAGTAAAAAAAGACTATATATGTATAACTTACTTAAAGGAAAAAAAGGTATTATTTTCGGAGCATTAGATGAAAATTCAATAGCTTGGAAAGTAGCTGAACGTGCTCACGAAGAAGGAGCAACTTTTGTGTTAACTAATGCACCTATTGCAATGCGTATGGGGCAAATTAAAGAGTTGGCTGAAAAAACAGGTTCAGAAATTATTCCTGCAGACGCAACTTCTATGGATGATTTAACAAATTTAGTTGAAAAATCTATGGAAATTTTAGGAGGTAAAATCGATTTTGTTTTACACTCAATAGGTATGTCTGTAAACGTTCGTAAAGGTCGTCATTATACCGATCCTAAATACGATTTCACAACTAAAGGATGGGATGTTTCAGCAATATCATTCCATAAAACAATGAATGTTTTATATAACAAACAAGCCATGAATGAATGGGGAAGTATTGTCGCTTTAACGTATATGGCTGCTCAAAGAGTTTTTCCTGATTATAATGATATGGCAGACAATAAAGCTTATTTAGAGTCTATTGCTCGTAGTTTTGGATACTTCTTTGGAAGAGATCACAAAGTACGCGTAAATACAATCTCTCAATCACCAACTCCAACAACAGCAGGAAGTGGCGTAAAAGGTTTTGATGGTTTCTTAACATATGCAGAAAAAATGTCACCATTAGGAAATGCAACTGCATTAGAGTGTGCAGATTATACCATTTCTTTATTTTCAGACTTAACTAAAAAAGTAACATTGCAAAATCTTTTCCATGATGGAGGATTCTCTAATATGGGGGTAAGTGATGCTGTAATGGACAGGTTCACAGAAGAGTAAAAATAACACTTCGTTAAGATATTTTTAAAAAGCAAATCATTAGATTTGCTTTTTTTAATTGTAATAGATGATGATGACAATTTCCGCACTTGAAAATGAGTTACAATACTACAGAAATTCCCTTAAAAACCATCCTTTATACAATTCGCTAAATGAATTGAATGACGTTAAAATTTTCATGGAGCAACACGTATTTGCTGTATGGGATTTTATGTCTTTGCTTAAAACATTACAGCAACAGTTAACCTGCGTTCATGTACCTTGGATTCCTGTAAAAAACTCAGTAGCAGCTCGTTTTATCAACGAAATTGTTCATGGAGAAGAAACAGATGTTAATGAATTAGGAGTTCCTAAAAGTCACTTCGAAATGTATTTAGATGCCATGAATCAAATTGGTGCAAATACAGAGGTGATTTCTAATTTTATTAGACAAATTTCGGAAGGAAAAAAAATAACTAGTGCATTAACCAATTTACAAGTACCTAACGCAGTTGCAGATTTTGTAAACTTTACTTTTGAAGTTATAAAAACAAATCAACCTCACATAGTTGCCTCTTGTTTTACTTTTGGTAGAGAAGATGTAATTCCTGATATGTTTATAGAAATAGTTAAAAAAGCAGAAGAAAAAGACAATGCTTCTTACAACAAGTTAACTTATTATTTGCACAGACATATTGAATTAGATGGAGATGAACACGGTCCGTTATCGTTACAAATGATAGCTGAATTATGTGGAAATGACGAAAATAAATGGGAAGAAGCTTTATTTTACGCTAAAAAATCGCTTCAAAAAAGAATAGATTTATGGGATGGAATTAATGATGCCATTTCAAAACCTTTATTAGCATAGGATGAACTGCTATTTTTCAATAATTATTCCTGTTTACAACAGACCTAATGAAATAGATGAGTTATTGGCTAGCTTCACAAGTCAAGATTATGCCTCTCCTTTTGAAATAATTATTATTGAAGATGGATCAACATTAACATGTGAATCGGTAGTTAAGCAATATGAAGATTCGTTGTTTTTAAGGTATTTTTATAAAGAAAATAGTGGTCCTGGGGCTAGCAGAAATTTTGGTATGCAGCGAGCAAAAGGAGACTACTTTATCATTTTAGATTCAGATGTAATTTTACCGCCTCAATATTTATCTGAAGTTGATAAAGCTTTACAATTTAATTATACGGATGCTTTTGGAGGTCCAGATGCATCACATGATAGTTTTTCAAATTTACAAAAGGCCATTAATTATTCTATGACCTCTGTACTAACAACAGGTGGTATAAGAGGAAAGAAAACAGCTGTAGGGAAGTTTCAACCGAGGAGTTTTAATATGGGAATTTCTAAAAAAGCATTTCAAAAAACAAAGGGTTTTGCAGATTACAGAGCAGGAGAAGATATTGATTTAACGTTTAGACTATGGCAAAATCAATTCAAAACCCAATTAATAACGAATGCTTTTGTATATCATAAAAGAAGAAGTACGCTCAAACAATTTTTAAAACAAACATATGCTTTTGGAACAGCTCGTCCACTATTGAACAAAAGGTATCCTTCTTCGGCTAAAATAACTTATTGGTTTCCTAGTTTGTTTATTATAGGTTTGTTTTTTAGTATTATGCTAGCATTTGTTAATTGGCCGATTTTTATTACTCTATATAGCTTATATTTTGTTTTTATTTTCATTCATTCTTTAATTGTAAATAAGAATAGTATAGTAGCACTATATAGTATTTTAACAAGTGTTACACAATTTCTAGGTTATGGATCTGGTTTTTTTTATAGTTATTTGATAAAAAAATAAACGCCCCTAAAAGGAGCGTTTACTATTGTGTTTATAATATTATTTCTCTGGATTTAGTATTCCTAAAATATAGCCATTTGTTAAATACTTATTAGCTAATTGTTTGATGTCTTTCTTGGTAATGGCATTTATATTTGCTTCATAGCTATCAAAATTATCAGGATTATCTAAATAATCAATATTTTTAATATAAGATAACCAATACTTATTCTTTTTGCTATCCTCTTTATGTTGTAAAATTAACGCTTTTTTTGCTTTTTCAATGTCCTCATCTGTTGGACCATTTTTTACAATTTCAGCAACTTCATTTACTGCAATAGTTTTTAATTTTTCTACATTTTCTGGTCCACATGGAAATGAAATACTTAAATTATATTTACCATATGGAATTTTAGATAATGCAGCATAAGCCCCAGTAGAATAAACACCTGCTTCTTTTTCTCTAAGTTTTTCAATTAACTTTATACTTAGTGCATCTCCAAGAAGTTTAAAAGTTAATGCATCTTTTTCGTTAAAATCAGCCTCTCCTTGATATGAAATTCTGACATTACTTTTAGGGTCTTTACCTTTTTCAATAATATGTGTGTGAGATCCAGTAATTGGTCTAAAAGAATGTACTTTATATGTTTCATCTGATTTTTTACCAGGTAAATTAGCTAAATATTGTTCAGCAAATTTTATGATTTCTTTTTCGTTTACATTACCAACAAAATAAAAATTAAAATCTCCAGCATTAGCAAAACGTTCTAGGTATTTATTGTAAGCTAGGTTATAATCTACATTTTCATATTTTTCAGGACTTGGAAATCCTGTATATCTTGTGTTGCCATTATTAATGAATTTTGACATCTCACTTTGAAAATAAAAATTAGGATTAGCCATTAAATTACCAAAAAAGTTTTTTTGTTTCGTAACAAATGAATTGAAAGCCTTATCATCTTTATTAAGAGAAGTAAAGTATAAATGAACCATCTGAAATAAAGTTTCTAAGTCTTTAGGTGTAGACATACCCCTAAAACCTTCACTATATGTACTTATGTAAGGATTTACTCTAACAATTTTACCTGTCATCATTTTATTTAAATCGTTTTTAGAGTAATTATTTACTCCAGCTTCATATAAGCCACCATTGGCAAAAGCTGTTTTTTTAATTTCATCATCAGAGTAAAGAGAATGACCTCCAAAGCTAAAAGCTTCAAACAAAATTTCATCGTTTTTAAAATCTGTTTTCTTAAAAGTAACTTTTGCACCATTACTTAAATGTAGTGTTTTGGTTGCTAACTTTTCATTAGTTTCAATTTTGATAACTTTTCCTTTCAATGGAAGTTTTTCAATTAAGCTTGTACTGACAACTTTGTCTTCATAAGGTTTTAGTTCTTTTGTTTTTACTTCTTTTAAAAGCGTTAAAACTTGTTTTTCAGTTACTTTTTTTTCAGGTCCCGTAATTACAACTACTCTATTATCGTCATGTAAAAAATTAGTTATTAATTGATTTACTTCTTCGACTGTTATAGATGGTAATATACTTTTTGTTGTTTTAAATTCCCATTCTATACTTGGGCTTGGAGTATCGTTTAAAAAGCTAGATACTAAACTTCTAGTAATTCTACTAGACTCTCTTTTATCTTTATCTTTAAACCTTTTTTCAAATGAAGCTATTATATTAGTTTTGGCTCTTTCAAATTCATTAGATAAAAAACCATATCTTTTAACTCTTTCATTTTCTGTTAAAAGAGCTTCTAAACCAATTAACTGACCATCGGAACTGGTACTGGCTACAGATTGAAACGCTTTTCTGTTTTTAGCAAAAGTTCCTCCATAAAAGCTATACCCATAAGTAAAAGGAGGGTTTTCACCGTTAGCTAATTCATCAAACCTGTTGTTTATCATTTGATCAAATAATGAGTTGATTAAGTTTTTTCTAAAGTCTTCGATGTTAGTTTTAGGTGCGGTATCTTCACGATCTTTATACATTATTTGTACTCTTGAAAACGCAGCTTCCTTGTCTGCCTCAATGGCGATGAATGTTTCTTGATGATTTTTTAGGGTGAAGTTTTCTTTTTTTCTTGGGTTTTTGACGGCAGGAATTTTTTCAAAATGATCTTTAATCTTTTTTTCTAAAACATTTATTTCAGCATCACCTACAACTATAACAGCCATTAAATCTGGTCGATACCAATCTTTATGAAAACGACGAATACTTTCATGTTTAAAATTTTCCAAATTTTCTTTAGTTCCTATAGGTAGCCTTTTAGCATATTTAGATCCGTAGGCAACTTTATCTAAGTATTTTTCCATCATTCTAGAGTTTGCGTCTCTTCTAGATCTATACTCTTCTAAAACTACTCCTCGTTCTTCATCAATATCGTCTCCTTTTAATAAGGCTGCATGCGACCAATCTTCTAAAATTTGAAAACCTTTTTCGAGTTTAGTATCATCGTCACTAGGTATAGGTAATATATATACAGTTTCATCAAAACTAGTATATGCATTTAAATGTGCTCCAAACTTTACACCAATTGATTGTAAATAGTCAACTAATTCGTTTTTCTTGAAGTTTTTAGTTCCATTAAAATTCATATGTTCCATAAAATGAGCCAAACCTAATTGATCATCATCTTCTAAAATAGAACCAGCCTTAATGGCTAAACGTAATTCAACCTTATTTTCTGGTTTCGAATTTTGTTTTATAAAGTAAGTTAGTCCGTTTGATAATTTCCCTATTTTTACAGATGGATCTGAAGGGATTTTTATTGATTTTAATTTTCCTTTTTCATCTTTTAAAGAAGTTTGAGCATATGAGAAAGAGCTCAAAAGTAAAGCAAAAGAAATTGCGTAAAATACTTTTTTCATAGTTAATTATTTATATTTATGAAGCGAATATACTTATTAACCTATGTAAATTTAATTTTTAAACCTTAAAATTATTATAAAATTAAAAAAACTCATTTTATGATGAGTTTTTTTTAAATAATTCTATTAATATTTTCAGGAGGCCTACCAATAACAGCTTTTTTATTATTAACTACAATAGGACGCTCTATAAGTTTTGGATTTTCTATCATGGCATTAATGATTTCATCATCAGTAAGCTCTTTTGATTTAAAACTCTCTTTCCAAATCTTTTCGTTTTTTCTGACTAGTTCAATTGGTTTAATTTCTAATAATGAAATTATTTCTACAAGTTCGTCTTTTGTTAAGGTTTGATCAAGGTATTTTATTGTTTCAAATTCAACGTTACTTTCCTCTAAAATAGCAACACCTTGGCGAGATTTCGAACAACGTGGATTGTGATATATTTTAATCATATTTTGTACATATTTAATGTGAAAAATTATTCTTCTTTTTGTCCCATCATCATCAAATAGGCTTTTAAAAACGGATTGATATTTCCATCCATAACAGCATCTACATTACCCGTTTCGTGAGCTGTACGAACGTCTTTTACCAACTTATAAGGATGCATTACATAATTACGAATTTGACTTCCCCATTCGTTTTTAAGTTTATTAGCTTCAATTTCGTCTCTAGCTGCTAGTCTTTTTTGTAACTCAATTTCATATAATTGAGATTTTAACATTTGTAAGGCTGTAGCTCTATTGTCATGCTGAGAACGAGAGTTAGAACATTGTATCTGAATACCTGATGGTTTATGAACTAACTGAACTTTTGTTTCTACCTTATTAACATTTTGTCCTCCTGCACCACTAGATCTAGCAGTTGTTATTTCTATATCAGCAGGATTAATTTCTATTTCAATAGAATCATCGGCAACAGGATAAACATATACAGAGGCAAATGAGGTATGACGTTTAGCATTACTGTCAAAAGGAGAGATTCTAACCAAACGATGGACACCATTTTCTCCTTTAAGCCAACCAAAAGCATAATCGCCCTCAACTTCCATGGTAATTGTTTTAATACCTGCAGTATCTCCACTTTGGTAGTTAAGAGTTTTTAATTTGTAGCCTTGTTTTTCTGCCCACATGGTGTACATTCTCGTAAGCATTTCTGTCCAATCACAACTTTCTGTTCCTCCAGCACCTGCAGTTATTTGAATGGTAGCACTTAAGATATCACCTTCTTCGGAAAGCATGTTTTTAAACTCGATATCTTCTAAAAACGTTGCTGTTTTTTCATATTGTTCAATTACCTCGCTTTCTTCAACATCTCCCTCTTTAAAAAAGTCATACAATACATTTAAGTCTTCATAAAAACCTACGATCGTATTGTAGTCTTCTACCCATTTTTTCTTAAACCTTAATGATTTCATTAAGGCCTCAGCTTCTTTAGGATTGTTCCAAAAATCAGGATTTGCTGTTTTTTCTTCCTCGTTAGAAATTTCAATCAATTTCTTGTCAATTTCCAGATATCCTTTTAACTTGTCAACGCGTTCAGCGATATTTTTTAGCTGTTCATGTGTAATCATAATTGCAAAAATACACTTTAAATACGTACTTAAAAATGATAATAAACTTAATAAGTGATACAGTAACAAAACCAACTCCAGAAATGCTACAAGTTATGATGGAAGCTAAGGTTGGAGATGATGTTTTTAATGCAGACCCTACGGTTAATGAATTACAAGATAAAGTTGCTAAATTATTTGGAATGGAAGCTGCTTTGTTTTTTCCTTCTGGAACCATGGCTAATCAAACTGCCATAAAGTTACATACACAGCCGGGCGATAAATTATTTTGTGATAAATGGGCGCATGTGTATAATTATGAAGGTGGTGGAGCTGCTTTTAACGCTGGAGTAACATGTAAACTTATTGATGGTAATAGAGGGATGTTTACTGCAAAACAATTACAAGAAGTTGTAGCTGGTAGAGCAGATATTCACGTTCCGTATTCACGTTTAGTATGTATAGAAAACACAACTAATAAAGGAGGAGGTGCATGTTGGGATTTTGAAGAACTAAAAAAAGTTCAGAAGGTAGCTAAGGAAAATGAATTAGCTTTTCATTTAGATGGAGCTCGATTATTTAATGCTTTAGTGGCTAAAAATGAAACACCCAAGCAATACGGAGAGTTATTTGATACGATATCTGTTTGTTTATCGAAAGGTTTAGGTGCGCCTATAGGTTCTATTTTAGTTGGAAGTAAAGAACACATTGCCAAAGCATTTAGAATAAGAAAATTATTAGGAGGTGCTATGCGTCAGGTTGGCTATTTAGCCGCAGCAGCAATTTATGCTTTAGATAATCATGTAGAACGTTTAGCAGAGGACCATAAAAAAGCAAAAGAAATAGGGGAGGTTTTAGTAGAACAATCTTATGTAAAAAAGGTTGAACCAATAGAGACTAATATCGTTATTTTCTATGTCAATGATAACATTGATCCAATGGATTTTATTGCTAAAATGGAATCTAAAAATATACTAATGATTTCTATGGGAGAAGGTAAATTAAGAATTGTTACCCATTTAGATTATACAGATGAAATGCATTCAAAATTACTACAAGAGTTAAAAAACTATAATTAAAAAGGTTGGAGTTTTAACTCCAACCTTTTTAATTTAGCTCATCTATTTTAGATAGTTCTTTATAGTTTCGCTTTAGTTTCTTTAATAAAAAGCCATAAAGCACTTGGTAGAACAACCAAAATAGTAAAAGTAAAATACCAGCTACAATTATAATACCAATGGTTATACCAATCATTTCGGGCATTTTTAAAGAAACTTCCAAATTTTTTACAGAAGCTATCATTATAACTACAAAAAGTAACAAACCAGAACTAATATTAAACAATACGTAATTACGAACAGCTTTACGAGTTTTTATAATATTATCCATTAATTGTTTGGTAGTATCCGTTACAGATATAGTTTTGTAATTTTTGTAAAAAAGATACAGAAAGTAAGCTACAATTATGTAAGTAATTGTTTGAAATATGTAAGCAAAATGAATAAGTCCCATATCTCTGTAAACTTGTGCTGCTTCATTAAAATCTATGAATAAATAGGTAGAGTTTAATATTAAAAACTCTAAAATACCAATAATAAAAATCCATTTTACTATCGATGATGATTTCTTGTGCATAAGCTTGTAAATATCAGCCTTTGAAATTTTTGGGGAATTATCAGGTTGTTGATTCCAAGCATCTTTGTATTTATCTAAAACATCCATAAATTATGGGTTCAAAATTCTTTTTAATTTGTCTTTAGCTCTGTTCATTTTCACACGAGCATTTACTTCACTAATACCTAAAGTTTCTGATATTTCTTTGTATGATTTGTCTTCTAAGTATAAAAAAACAAGCGCTTTGTCAATATCATTTAATCCTCTAATTGCTTTGTATAAAGCTTTTAACTGTTGTTCTTGAGTGTCATCATAATCCACTGATTTTATTTTAAAAGCAACATCAGAAATGTCTTGAGTCTTAACAGTTCTGGTTGACTTTCTGTATAAAGAAATAGCTGTGTTTAAAGCTACTCGATACATCCAAGTACTAAATTTTGCATCACCTCTAAACTTTGGGTAGTTTTTCCAGAGTTGAATAGTTATTTCTTGAAACAAATCATTATGATCACTTTCATTAGAAGTATAAATTCTACAAATTTTATGTGCAATATTTTGATTAGCCTCAAAATCTGCCAAAAAATTATCTTTTATACTTTCTTTCACGTTATAATAGTTAGTTAAATTATCAGTAGCTCAAATGTAAAAAATGTTACAACTTATTTATAAAAAATTGACATAAAAGAAATAAATTGTATCTTTGTTTAATAAAAATACAATTAAGTTGAACAACATAAAAACCACATTTACAATAAAAGACCTTGAGAATATTTCTGGTATTAAGGCACATACCATTCGTATTTGGGAGAAAAGGTACAATTTGTTGCAACCTAATAGAACAGACACTAATATTAGATATTATTCTGCAAAAAGTTTGCAAAAACTTTTAAACGTTGCACTTTTAAACAAGCATAATTTTAAAATATCTAAAATAGCAGATATGAATGACGAGCAAATTACAGTTAATGCTCGTGAATTAGCTTTTAAATTAGCCGCAAATGATGAGGCAATAAATGCTTTTAAACTATCCATGTTTCAATTTGATAAGGTGTTATTTAATAACACCTATAATAAGTTGTTACACAAAATGACATTTAGTCAAATTTTTAAAAAGATATTTATTCCTTTTTTAAATCATATTGGTTTGTTGTGGCAAACCAATACGTTGTTACCAGCTCATGAACATTTTATTTCAAACCTAATTATTCAAAAAATTCAATTAAATATTGAAAAACTTGAATATGCAGCGTCAAATAATGATTACACGTATGTTTTGTTTTTACCAGACGGTGAAATTCATGAAATTGGATTGATGTATTTAAATTATGAATTAGTTTTAAGAGGTTGTCAAACTGTATATTTAGGTCAAAGTTTACCTTTAGACAATTTAAATTATTTCTTTGATGGTGATCTTAAGGTTTGTTTTATTACTTCATTAACCGTAAAACCGTACGATGATAAAGTTGATGAATATTTTGATGAAATCAACAATATTTTAAAAGGTACAGAACATAGGTTAATCGCTATTGGTAACAAGACGGAAACAATTAAAGAGAAAAAGTTTGATGCTAATGTTACTTTGTATCCGTCTGTTATAGAGATGATTAAAGAGTTGTAGTAGCCTTATTTATAAATTTTATGATAAATTAAACATCTTAAATTAAAATTTTGTTTATTTTTGATTGAATTAAGTTAAACAAAATTGAAAAAAGAAGTTTCTATAATCGGATCGGGGTTTTCATCACTAGCAGCCTCATGCTATTTAGCCCAAGCAGGATACCAAGTTAAGGTATATGAAAAAAACAGTACTTTAGGTGGAAGAGCAAGGCAATATAAGCAAGATGGGTTTACCTTTGATATTGGTCCAACTTGGTATTGGATGCCAGATGTTTTTGAAAAGTTTTTCGCAGACTTCAACAAAAAACCATCTGATTACTACAAATTAGAAAGGTTAGATCCTGCTTATCAGGTTTATTTTGGTGAAAATGATTCAATAATAATTCCTGGTAATTTAGAAGCTATTTATAAAATATTTGAAGCTGAAGAAAAAGGTAGTTCTAAGCATTTAGAAAAGTTTATTAAAAGTGCTCAGGATAATTATAATATTGCGGTAAAAGATATTGTTTACAGGCCAGGTTTATCACCACTAGAGTTAGTTACACCTGAAACCATGGTAAGAGTAACTCAGTTCTTTTCAACAATAAGAAAGCAGGTTAGAAAAAATATTAAAAGTAACAAACTAATTCAAATTTTAGAGTTCCCCGTTTTGTTTTTAGGCGCGAAGCCAAGTAATACACCAGCTTTTTATAATTTTATGAATTATGCTGATTTTGGTTTAGGTACATGGCATCCAATAGGAGGAATGTATATGGTCATAGAAGCAATGGTTACTTTAGCTCAAAGTTTGGGAGTAAATTTTACAACCAATGCTACAGTTTCATCCATAAAAATTAATGATAAAAATGCTGTTGAGGGTATTGTTGTTAATGATGAATTCATAAAAACAGATTTGCTGTTAAGTGGAGCAGATTATCATCATACAGAAACTTTATTACCAAATAATTTAAGGCAGTACTCAGAAAAATATTGGGATAACAGAACGTTTGCCCCAAGTTCATTATTATTTTATGTTGGTTTCGACAAAAAGTTGATAAATGTTGAGCATCATACACTGTTTTTTGATACAGATTTTGATGTACATGCAAAATCTATATATGATACACCAGAATGGCCAGAAGAACCTTTGTTTTATGCTAGTTTCCCTAGTATAACAGATGATTCATTTGCTCCAGAAGGTAAAGAAGCAGGTACCTTTTTAATTCCTCTAGCACCAGGTATTGAAGACTCAGAAGAGTTGAGAAATACATATTTTGATATCATAATCAACAGATTAGAGCAATTAACTGGTCAAAATGTAAAAGAAAGTATTATATTTAAGAAGAGTTTTTGCGTAAGTGATTTTGTGGAAGAATACAATTCTTACAAGGGTAACGCTTATGGTTTAGCAAATATTTTAACACAAACAGCCTTTTTAAGGCCGAATATAAAAAGTAAAAAAGTAAAGAATTTATTTTTTACAGGACAACTAACCGTTCCAGGACCGGGTGTGCCACCGTCGTTAATTTCGGGTAAAATAGCATCAGATTTAATCTTAAAAACTTACAAGTAATGAAACAATTATTTGACGAGGTTTCTTACAAATGTAGTAAGATAGTAACCAAAAAATATAGTACTTCGTTTTCGTTAGCCACAAAAATGCTATCTAAAAACATTAGAGATCATATTTATAATATTTATGGTTTTGTTCGTTTTGCAGATGAAATTGTTGATACTTTTCATGAGTATGACAAAGAGGGATTATTAGATCAATTTGAACGTGATTATTATTTATCACTCCATCAAGGTATAAGTCTAAACCCAATTTTAAATTCATTTATTTACACGGTTAAAACCTTTAATATTACAGATGATTTAGTTCAGGCTTTTTTAAAAAGTATGCGAGCAGATTTATACAAATCTGATTACACAACTCAAGAAGAATATGAAGCCTACATATATGGATCTGCTGATGTTGTTGGTTTAATGTGCTTAAAAGTTTTTGTAAACGGTGATGAAGCAAAGTATAATCAATTAAAAGAACCTGCAAAAAGATTAGGTTCAGCATTTCAAAAAGTAAATTTTTTAAGAGATTTAAAAGCAGATTTTGAAGATTTAAATCGTTCGTATTTTCCAAATATAGATCTTCAAAATTTAGATAATCAATCTAAACAAGCAATTATTGAAGATATTGAAGCAGATTTTAATTTTGCCTTTAATAATGGCATTTTACAACTACCTGTAGAAGCTAAGTTTGGTGTTTATATGGCATACAGATATTACAGAAAACTGTTAAATAAGTTAAAAAATACACCTTCAACAAAAATTATGGACTCTAGAATTAGGATTTCTAATCCGATGAAAATAAATTTGTTGGCTAGAAGTTACGTTAAGTATAAATTAAACTTAATTTAAAAATTAGTATTTAAAGAATGATCATATTCATTTTAGTTACACTAGTTACATTTATAACCATGGAAGGAATAACATGGTGCACACACAAATATGTAATGCATGGTTTTGGTTGGTTTTTACATGAAGATCACCATCAACCAGGTTATCCTCATGTTTTCGAAAAAAATGATGCTTTTTTTGTTGTATTTGCAATTCCAAGCATGTTGTTGTTTTTCTTTGGAATTAGACCAGAGTTAAATGTTCTTTTCTTTATTGGATTAGGTATTTTACTATACGGATTAGCTTATTTTTTAATACATGACGTATTAATTCACCAGCGTTTTAGTTGGTTTAAAAGAACTAATAATTGGTATTTTAGAGGTTTACGCAAAGCACATAAAATACATCACAAACATCTTGGTAAACAAGATGGAGAATGTTTTGGAATGTTGTTTGTGCCGTTAAAATATTTTAAACAATATAAAAAATAGTGAGTTTTTTATATTTACTCTTAAACTTAGGTTCATTAAGTATTCCTTTATTGTATTCTTTTGAAAAGAATATGCGCTTTATTAAACATTGGAAAGCAGTATTAACATCATTAACTATTGTAGCGGCAATTTTTTTAGTTTGGGATGCTATTTTTACTAAAAATGGCGTTTGGGGTTTCAACCCAGATTATCATCTATCTTTACTATTGTTTGGTATGCCTATTGAAGAGTGGATGTTCTTTTTTTGTATACCTTATGCAAGTATTTTTATTCATTATTCTTTAGAATATTTTAAACCTAAACTTTTAATTCCATTAAAGGCAGTAAAGATAATTACACTTTTAACTTTTGTATTAGTAGTCTATCTAGCAATTACTAATACAGCTAAAGCTTATACTTTTGTAAACTATTCATTTTTATCATTGGTTTTAATAGTTGGTTATAAATATGGGATACAACATTTACAACGTTTCTATATAGCATTTTTAATCATTTTAGTACCATTTTTTATTGTAAACGGAATCTTAACAGGTACAGGAATAGAAACTCCGGTTGTATGGTACAATAACGATGAAAACTTAGGAATTCGTTTACTCACTATACCTGTTGAAGATATTGGTTATGCTTTTTCTATGCTATTTAGCAATGTTATGTTGATAGAATACTTTAAAAAGAAGTAAACTTTTGTTGTATTTCTTTTAAGCATAAATTATGGATACTTCATATATGTGTATGTTTTTTAGAACTATCAGGTGCATACGTTCCGTTTTCCACTTCTTTACTAATATTGTTATAGGCTTCTCTAAAAGGCATACCTTCTGTAACTAAATTATTAATAGTGTCAACTGTAAATAAGTACTTGAATTTTTCATCATTTAAATCGACTTTTTTCACTTCTACTTGAGCGATAGCATAATTAAAAATAGATAGTATTTTTTTTAGGCTTTCAATAGCTTTTATGATATTTTCTTTTAAAAGCTGATAATCTCTATGATATCCACTAGGTAAATTGTTACTTAGTAATAACATTTCTGTTTGTAAAGCTTGAATTTGATTGCATTTTCTTATAGTTGCTTTCAATCTACAATGGTTTACTCTTTTTTTTTTATTTTTTTTGAATTATTAATTCTAACTAAAAATCTTCTTGGGATATTACAATTCATCCTAAAAAAAATACAGTTGGGTAATTTATAGTTTGTAAAGCCTTAGTTCTGATGCACTTTTGTAGTGTAATTAATTATTAAAAACAACAATTATGAAAATCATGTCACTTTTATTAATGTCTATCACGCTATTCTTTTCTTCAGTAAAAGAAACTTCTAACCAAACAATTAATGCAACCGTTATTAATGTAAATTCAGAAGAAGGAGTTATTTATTTTGCATTATTTACTAAAGATAATTTTATGCAAAACCCTGTTCAGTATAAAAAAGGAATTATTAAAAATGGTAAATGTGCAATTTCATTTACAAATGTTATTCCTGGAGAATATGCAGTTACTTGCTACCATGATAAAAACAACAATGGAAAAATGGATTTTGCTACTAACGGAATGCCTTTAGAGGATTATGGAGCTTCTAACAATGTAATGAATTTTGGTCCACCTCAATACAACGATGCTAAATTTGAAGTTACGGATAAAGATGTATCTTTAGATATTAAATTTTAATTAACAACTTAAACTACAATGAGTGTACTTTCTTACTGGTCTTCAGAATTTAAAAAAGATTTAATCGTTTGCACTAAATTAACTATGCTTTTTGGGGTTTTATTTACCTTAATTAATCAAGCATTTAGCATAAAAGAAGCAGCAGTAGTGTTTTTATTCTCAGCGTTGTATTCATTTATTTTAGGCGTTGGAAATGGAATAATAAACAGTTATATATCTTTAAAATGGGATTGGGTTACTCAAACCAATCAAAGAGTTTGGGCTGGTATTATAGCTACTATAACTTTTACAGTAATTGCTGTATTGTTTATACACTATATACAATATGTAGTTGTTTTACAAAATAAGTTTGAAGTATTATTTAGTCAACGATTAATTTATACACACTTATTTGCTATAATTTTATCATTAGGAGTTGCTACTTTTTTTCATGCTAAAAGTTTTATGATCGAATGGAAAAACTCGTTAAAACAAGAAACCACTCAACAACAAATTGTAGCTAAAACAGAAAGTGCTAAGTTTGAGACATTAAAAAGCCAAATAGATCCTCATTTTTTATTTAATAGTTTAAATGTATTAACCTCATTAATTGGTGAAAATCCTTATCAAGCAGAACGCTTTACTACAAAGTTATCTAAGGTATACAGATATGTTTTAGAGCAGCGAAATAAAGAGTTAATACCTATTTCTGAAGAGTTGAAATTTGCAAAAACTTACATGGAATTATTACAGATGAGGTTTGAAGACTCTTTAGAGTTTACCATACCAAAAACAATTAGTAATCCAGAACTTAAAATTGTGCCATTATCCCTACAACTGTTGCTAGAGAATGCAGTTAAGCACAATGTGGTATCACCATCAAAACCTTTACAAATTGATATTTATGAGGAAGATGGTTATTTAAAAATTAAAAACAATATAAATCCTAAAGAGGCTATAGGTAAAAGCACCAAAGTAGGTTTGCAAAATATAGCTGATAGATACGGATTAATATCTAATCAACAGATTAGTATTCAAAACAATCACAAAACATTTACAGTGAGTTTACCACTGTTATTAAAAACGAATTATAATATGAAAACGCCAGAAAATTTTGAAAATAGTAGTTATATAAAAGCAGTAGAGAAAGTTCAGAAAATAAAAGAATTTTATCAGAATTTAATCTCATACATAGTGTTTATTCCTTTGTTAATATTTATCAATTTACGTTTTTCTCCTCAATTTCAATGGTTTTGGTTTCCAATGGCAGGCTGGGGATTAGGAGTTATTTTCCACGGATTAGACGCTTTTGGTTTTAGCTTTTTAGGAAACGACTGGGAGGAAAGAAAGATAAAAGAATACATGAACAACAATAAATTTTAAGGTTATGAATACAGATTATTCAAAAGAAGAACAATATCTTTTAGCAAAGCAGCGTGTTAAAAAAGAGAAAGGATTTTATGCTCATTTCTTCTGGTATGTAGTTGTTAATGTGTTTTTAAGTGGTGTTATCATATTTGGTTTAATGAAAGATAACAACCGTTCTTTTATAGAGGCTTTAACAAATTTTGGAACCTATTCTACTTGGTTATTTTGGGGAATTGGCGTCTTTTTTCACTGGTTAGGTGTCTTTGGTTTTCCAAATACAATGACTAAAAACTGGGAAGAAAGAAAAATTAAAGAATTGATGGAGAAAGAGGAGCAACGTAAAAAAGATATATTAAGAAAATAATTACTAAAAAAAAACTATTATGGAGGCTAAGTATACTCAGGAACATCAATATTTAAAAGCAAAAAAGCAAGTTAAAGATATTAAAGGTTTTTACATTCATTTCTTTTTATTTTGCTTAACTATGCCCATAATTATATATGTAAACCTAACATTTGTACCTCATTTTCATTGGTTTTGGTTTTCATTATTAGGGTGGGGGATATCAGTTTTTTTACATTGGATGTTGGTATTTGGAAAAAATATTTTTGGTTTTGGAAATGATTGGGAAGAAAAAAAGATAAAAGAAATTATGCAAAAGGAACAACAAAAGGAGTCTCGCATTTACAAAAGCCACTAATAAATACAAATAATCAAACTTAACATAAAATGAACGTATTAATTATAGAAGATGAAAAACCAGCAGCAAGAAGACTTCAACGAATGTTAGCCGCTCAAGATATTCAGGTTAACACTATGTTGCATTCAGTTGAAGAGGCTTTAAATTGGTTTCAAAACAATACACATCCAGATTTAATTTTTCTTGACATTCAATTGTCAGATGGTCTTTCTTTTGAAATTTTTGAAGAGATTCCTGTTAAATCAGCTATAATTTTTACAACGGCTTATGATGAATATGCTTTAAAAGCTTTTAAACTTAATTCTATTGATTATTTATTAAAACCTATTGATGAAGATGAGCTTATAGTAGCTATTGAAAAATATAAAGAACAACAACCTACTAATAATAACCTTCAAGTAAATATTGATGAAATTAGAAAGCTATTAATCAATCCTATAGATAGAAAGTATAAGAAACGCTTCAGTATAAAGGTTGGTCAGCATATTAAAATTATTCATACGGATAATATAGAATGTTTGTATTCTGAAAATAAGGCAAGCTATATTCATACTAATGAAAAAAGAAACTACTTAATAGATAGTTCATTAGAATATTGGCAAGATGAGTTAGATCCTGAACAATTTTTTAGGGTAAATCGTACCTTTATTGTTCATATTAATGCAATAAAAGATATTGTAGCATATACAAACTCCAGACTAAAACTTGTTTTACAGTCATTTAATGATCAGGAAATAATAGTAAGTCGAGAAAGAGTAAAAGATTTTAAAAACTGGATAGCTTAATTAAATAAACAACTCTTTAGCTTTAATAAAATCAGTAATTAAATAACTTATATATTTTCCAACCTGAGCATCAGCATTAGGTTGGTTACTGATACTTGGAGCACCTTCACAAATATGTAAGTATGAAGCGTTTTTATGCTTCGCCATAAAATGTACAAATCTTCTTGCTTGCTCTGGTAAAAAACCAGAAGGTGTCATGGCACTAGATGGAAATTGCTGTATACAATCTAAATCCAATTCTATTCCATAAGGTTTGGTTTTTATAAAGTTTTTAGCTCTGGTTAATTCATTATCAAAAGAGGTAGTTTGATAAATATACATTTCTTCAAACATAGTATACTCTATGTTGAGTTGATCATGTATAAACTCAAAAATATATTGAGGTGTATAATTTTCATGCAGTCCAAACATAAAATACCTGTCTAAATATCCATCCTCTAAAGCATATGAGAATCCGTTTCCACTATGGCGTTCCTCTAATTTTCTTAAATCAGAGTGAGCGTCCATGTTAATAACATTAATTTTATGTTGAAGAGCAGTAGACATTCCTTTAATATTTCCGTAAGCATTGTTGTGTCCACCACCAATAATAATCGGAATTTTATCTAATGAAACAATAAAGTGAATTAATTCAGATAGTTCTTTGTCTATTTGTTTTACTAAGTAGTCTCCTTTTTCAGCATCATCAGCAATAAAAGTTTCTACAGTATCTAAAAAATCTAAATAACCAAGTACTAAAATTTCTTTGCCACTTATAAATTGATTTTCTTGCGTGTTTAAAAAGGCTTTTAAAGCGGGAAAGAAAGCGGTATGTGCTCCGCCTTGTCCTTTGTTCATTTTTACACCAATATCTTCAGGAATTCCAATCAAAACAAAGCTAGATTTATTGTTGGCTACTTCTTCAAAAAAATCTTTTTCATCATCTAAAACTGAAACTTTTTGACCCAATTTTACTTCACCATCTCTTTTAATAGTAAGCTCATCAATATCGTATTGTGTAAAAATATGTAGCATAATTATTTATTTAAAACTCTTCACCATTAATGTACGCAGATTCTATTAAATTACTACCAAAACTATATGGTAAAAATCCGTACGATGGGATTTCTTTAGTAATAAAAAAGTTTGCTTTTTTTCCTTTAGTGATTGATCCTACTTTATCACTTAAATTCATGGCGTAAGCACCGTTAATAGTTGCAGCGTTAATAGCTTGTTCGGGTGTCATTTTCATTTTAATACAAGCTGTTGCTACTACAAAGTTCATGTTTCCAGAAGGAGTTGACCCTGGATTAAAATCTGTAGCTAATGCTAATGGTAAGTTTGCGGCTATAATGTCTTTTGCAGGAGTGTATGGAATACTTAGAAAATAAGAACATGAGGGTAGCGCTACCGGCATCGTTTCAGAGTTTTGTAGTGCAACAATATCTTCTTTAGTCATTATTTCAAGATGATCTACCGATAAAGCATTGTGAAGAACACTTTTTTCAACCCCTCCAATACTATTAAATTGATTAACATGTACTTTAGGAGTTAAATTATATTTTTTTGCAGCAGTTAATATTTTATCGGTATCTGCTACTGAAAAATATCCAGTTTCACAAAAAACATCTATAAATTCAGCTAAATTTTCAGCGGCAATTTTGGGTAACATTTCATTAATTATAATATTAATGTATGCTTCTTTATTATTTTTATATTCTGAAGGAAAAGCGTGAGCCCCTAAAAAGGTAGCCTTAATTGGTAGTTGGTAATTTTGCTGTAATTTTTTTATTACGCGAAGCATTTTAAGCTCAGCTTCAACTGTTAAACCATATCCAGATTTAATTTCTATGGCACCAGTACCTAGCTTTATAACTTCTTCTAATCTTTTAGCTGACTGTAGGTATAAATCTTCTTCAGAGGTGATTTGAAGTTTTTTTACTGAATTTAAAATACCGCCTCCTTTATTTGCAATTTCTTCGTAAGTAAGCCCTTTAATTCTATCTACAAATTCTTGTTCTCGATTTCCAGCGAATACAATGTGTGTATGGCTATCACACCAACTTGGAAAAATCATTTTGTTACGTACATCAACTATACTGTCGGCTGAGGTTGGTACATTATCCATAGAACCAAAATCTTCAATTAAATCATCTTTAATTAAAAGAAAAGCATTTTTAATGGTTGGCAATGTATTCATTGCATCTCCCGCTACTTTTTTTACAGATATATCTCTTACTTGGATTAGTTCTTTAATATTGATAAATAATGTAGTCATGATATTTTTACGATATAAAAAAAGTAAAGAGTAGTTATGTTTTTCTGCTCTTTACTTTTTTAAATTTATAGAATTAAAAGGTGTTTATTATTTTAAACTACCTGTCATGTCTTCTGGTTTTACCCATTCGTCATATTCTTCTGCAGTTACATATCCAAGGTTAATAGCTTCTTCCTTTAAAGTTGTACCATTGGTATGAGCAGTGTTAGCAATTTCTGCAGCTTTATAGTAACCAATTTTGGTATTTAGCGCTGTTACTAACATTAATGAGTTGTTTACAAGTTCTTTAATTCTTCCGTGGTTAGGTTCAATACCAACAGCACAGTTTTCATCAAAAGAAACACAGGCGTCACCAATTAATTGAGCAGATTGTAACACATTTGCTGCCATCATAGGTTTAAATACGTTTAATTCGTAATGCCCTTGAGTTCCACCAACTGTTACAGCAACATCGTTACCCATTACTTGTGCACAAACCATAGTAATTGCTTCAGCTTGAGTAGGATTTACTTTGCCTGGCATGATAGATGAACCAGGCTCATTTGCAGGAATGATTAATTCACCAATTCCAGAACGAGGACCAGAAGCCATTAAACGAATATCATTAGCTATCTTATTTAAAGAAACGGCTAATTGTTTTAAGGCTCCATGAGTTTCTACTAAAGCATCGTGAGCTGCTAAAGCTTCAAATTTATTTTCAGCAGTAACAAAAGGTAAGTCTGTAAACTTTGCTATAAATTTAGCAACTAAGACATCATATCCTTTTGGGGTATTTAAACCTGTTCCAACTGCCGTTCCACCTAATGCTAATTGACTTAAATGTGCTAATGAATTTTTTAATGCTTTTAAACCAAAATCTAATTGAGCAACATATCCAGAAAATTCTTGACCTAGTGTTAATGGAGTAGCATCCATTAAATGTGTACGTCCAATTTTTACAACATCAGCAAAAGCCTCAGATTTAGCTTTTAATGTATTTCGAAGTTGTTCAACGCCTGGAATAGTAACTTCTACTATTTTTTTATAGGCAGCAATATGCATACCTGTAGGGAAAGTATCATTAGATGATTGCGATTTATTAACATCATCATTAGGTTGAATTGTTTTTTCTCCTTCACCAATTACATTTCCAGCAATTTCATGTGCTCTGTTAGCAATTACTTCATTAACATTCATGTTACTTTGCGTACCAGAACCTGTTTGCCAAATTACTAATGGGAATTGGTCATCATGTTTACCAGTTAAAATCTCATCACAAACTTCAGCAATTAAATCACGTTTTTCTGTTGGTAAAACACCTAATTCACAGTTAGCATAAGCTGCGGCCTTTTTTAAATACGCAAAACCATATACTACTTCTAGAGGCATTGAACCAGCTGGACCAATTTTAAAATTATTACGAGAACGTTCTGTTTGAGCACCCCAATATTTGTCTGCAGGTACTTCTACCTGTCCCATAGTATCTTTTTCAATTCTGTATTTCATTGTGTTGGAATTAATTTTAAGAATGCTCAAAGTTAATAAAACTACTAGAATTGATTGGCTTTATTACGATTGAAATATTTTTAAATTTACATTGAAAAAAATAAAATTTATATTATTTTTGTTGCGTATAAAATTTTCAAACAAAACAAATGTTAGATTTTTCAGAATTTTCAGGATTAGTTTTATTTATGTTCATATTTACAGCCGGTTTTTGGTTGTTAATTTTCTTATTAACGTTTGTGGTTCCTTACTGGATTGGTGGAACAATTTGGGAAAACCTTAAATTAAAAAGAGAAGCAAAAAAAGCTGCTGAAGGTAAGTAGTTTTTAATAATATATTTAAAAAGCTCGTTCAATATAAAGAACGAGCTTTTTTTGTTTAAAGCCTCCCTTGCTTTAAAAATCAAAGTTTAATTTAGGAATGTGTTAATCAAGAGTGAATTTTACAGGAAACCCATATCTTGTATTTACTTTTTTACCGTCTTTTTTTGCCGGTGAAAATTTAGGTAGTTTTTCAATTAATTTAATAGCTGCATTTTCTAATATTTTTCCATTTTCAGGTCCTTTTGCTAAAATATTTACAATATTTCCTTTTGTGTCTATTACAAAATTAACATTTACTGTACCTTCAATATCATTGTCTATTGCTTCTACAGGATATGCAAAATTATCTTCAATATGCTCAATTAACCCTTTATTAAAACATGACTGAGAATTGTCTTTATTATTTTTACACAGCTTAAATTGAGGTATTTTTGATACTTCATTAAAGTTATAAACTTCTTTTAACTCAACTCTTTCCGAAGCTTTTTTAATATTTGATGGTTTTACACCAGGTATTTTAAAAGTGATAGGTAATCCATACTTTACAGTAACAGGTGTTCCGTTATGTTTACCAGGTTTAAATTTCGGTAATTTGTTAATAATTCTTTCAGCTTCAGTAGCTAATAATTCTCCTTTGTACGGTGCCTTTATTTTAGTTTTGCCTATGCTACCATCTTTATTGATGGTGAAGTATACTAAAACTCTACCTTGAATTCTTTTATCATAAGCATCTTCAGGATACTTAAGATGTTTGTTTATGTGATTGGAAAGTTCTTTTTTAAAGCACTTTTTTTGTTGCATTATTGGGGCGCTTTCACAATCCTTAAATAAAGGTATTTGGTCTGTGAAGTCAAAAGGAACAATTTTTAAACCATTAGCATTACTAATACTTAAACTATTCGTAATTTCATTTTTTTTCTTTAAACTACTAAGTTTGTGTTTATAGTTATTATTAATACCTTTTTTTGCATTTCTTTTCCTAACAACCCTTTTTCTTGATGTTACAACTACACTTACTTTTCTTGAAACATCCTCTTTATCTTTATTGTCAACAGAGCATTTTGTAATACTATTTAAATCTAGTAAAGGTTCGTCGTTTGGACTTTCACATGTATTAGATTGGGCATAAGTATTTGAAAAAAAACACATTGCTATTAACAGAAGTAAATTTTTAACTTTCATAATAGAGGTTTTTGGGGTTATTTTCCTCTAATTTATAAAAATATGTTAATAAAACAAATAAAAACCTATTAAAAAATAAATTTTTTAACAGGTTTTTTAATTGATTTTCAATTTAAATAGGTTTTTATTATGTATTTAATTACCCTCCAAATTCTTCACCTCCATCATAATCGCCCTCTGGTCTTCCTCTTTTTTTCTTTTGATTAAACCTGTAGGTAAAGTTTAATGATATTTGACGTTCTCTCCATTGAAAGCTACTATCATTTATAGAGCGTAATGTATCATCCTCTTCGTATAAATATGTTATACTTTCTCTTTTACGCGTGTTAAATAAATCACTTACATTTAATACAATAGTTGCTTTATCTTTAAATAAATCTTTACTAAAAGCAAGGTTTGTTACAAACATTCCTTTACGTGTGCTTTGAGCGTCATCTTGTGGCCCACGATACATAATTCTTGTTTGCCATTCTATTTTTGCAGGTAGTGTAATTCTAGAGTTAAATCTTGCAAACCAGCTGCTTTCATTTACCTCATCTAATTCGGTTACTACGGTTTCTCCAGAATTACTGGTATAAGAAAAGTTAAACGGATCAGTTTTAAAGTTGAAATAATTAAAAGAACCGCTTAGTCTTACTTTTTTACTTGGATTATAATTAGCTGTAAACTCAAATCCATAACGTTGTTCATCATTAAGGTTTAAAGGTTGCCTAACGGTAACATCTGTTAAAACTCCATCTATATTTCTTTCTTCTAATATAGAAACTCTTTGAATAACATCTGTTGAATATTGATAATATAAGGAAGCACCTAAGTTAAATTTACTTATTTTAGTATTGTAACCTAAATCATAAGAGCTAGTATATGTTGGATTTAAATCTGGATTTCCTCTAAATACGTTGGTAGCTGAACTTCTGCTTTCAAAAGGATTTAAGAACCAAAAACGAGGTCTTCTCAAACGTCTTGCATAACCTAACGTGAAATTATCACTGTCATTAAGTTCATATCCAAAATTAACAGTAGGAAACCATTCCGTATAATTTTTTTCACTAAAAGAATCCGTATTAACTAAATATAAATCAATTTCAGTGATTTCTGTTCTTAAACCAAATAGGTATGAAAACTTGTTTAATTTACTACCATATTGTGCATAAAATGCATAAATATCTTGTTTGAAGTCTAAAGTGTTTGATGGATCATTCTCCAAAGGATCACCATTACCATCTCGTACTTTAAAATCTGAATATAAATCTTGTAAATCTGCTTTATGACCTAATTCTAATTGGCTATTTTCTCCAATTGGTAACACATAATCTATTTGAAGTAGTTTAGATATCGAGTTTGTTATTTGTGAGTTTTGTTCTGATAAAACATCATCAACAGTAATTAACGATGGTTCAGTTTCTCTACTGTCTCCATATTGAAGATCTACCGTTAATTTTTGACCTTTATCATCAATGTTATTGGTATAGTTTAAAGAATACTGAACATCTGTTCCGTCTTCTTTTTCATTTTCAATTCTTGTTTGATCTCCTGTTTTATCTCTGTTTACATCATAAAACTCGGTAAAGTTAGTAGCAAAATCGTCATCTTTTGATTTTCTGTAAAAAAATGATCCTGTTACAGAACTTTTTTGATTGATGTAATATTCCAGTCCAATAGATCCGTTGTAATTATTACTTTTTCTATCAAAGGTTCTATCTTCATTTCTGTAATCATTTAAAACACCATTATCAAAGTTTGTAAAGAAACTTTGAGAGTTTCCTGGTCCTTTTCTGTAGCGATATCCTAAGTTAGAAAATAAGTTAATTTTTTTGGTTCTGTAATTTAAATTAGCTCCTAAAGCTAACTGATCTGGATGACCAATAGTTGTATTTACAGATCCGTTAAAACCTGTAATTTTTCCTTTTCTTAAAATAATGTTTAAGATACCAGCTGTTCCCTCAGCATCATAACGAGCAGATGGAGATGTAATCACTTCTACTTTTTCAATAGCATCTGCAGGTAAATTGCGTAAAGCGTCTGTTCCACTTAAACCAACTAATGCGGATGGTTTACCATCTATTAAAATTCTTACGTTTTCGTTACCACGTAAGCTTACTGCACCTTCGGCATCTACATTTACAGACGGAACATTATCTAAAACATCACTAGCGTTTCCACCTTTAATAGTCATGTCTTTTCCAACATTATAAATCTTTTTATCCAATCTAATCTCTACTGTAGATTTTTCGGCAATGATTTCAACTTCATCTAAAGTTTCTAAATCTTCAGATAGTAAAATAGTACCTAAATTTAGATTTTCGACAATCGTTTTTTGAGCTAATGGTTTTGTTTTAAATCCAATAAACTCAACTTTCATGTCGTAAGTTCCTGCTGGAGCATCTACAGAAAATTCTCCCTGCATATTAGTAACCCCACCTAAAACTCGTTGGGTTTCTGTATTTGTAAGTACTAAAGTAGCGTACTCTAAAGGTTGTTTTGATTTTGCCTCTAATACTTTACCAGATATGGTAATGTTACTGCCTTTTGCTTTACTTTGAGGTCTTTGTGCATACGTTAGTTGTATGCATAAAGCAAATACAATGAGTAATAATTTATTCATAGTTGATGATTGATAGTTAAAACTATTAGACAGCGAAGTTCCGTAATGGTTTAAACAGTTAGTGTTAAAACTGTGTTAAAGTAAAAAGGCCGCTAAATTAGCGGCCTTAGAGTATTATAGTATGTTTATTTTTTGCGATTTTTAGCCGCCTTTTTTTGAGCTTCTTGTTGTTCTTGTGCTTGCTTCATTGCTGCATCTAAACGCTCTCTGAACTTGCTTTTTTTCTCAGGTCTTTTTTTGTTTTCTTCAATCTGAGCATGAATCTTATCTTCATCAATCACGTAATTTTTAATAACAAGCATAATAGCAATTGTTAATAAATTAGATACAAAATAATACAAACTTAATCCACTTGCATAGTTATTGAAGAAGAATAACATCATAATAGGAGAGAAATAAATCATGTACTTCATCATTTTACTCATATCTGGCATTCCTTCTTGTGCCGGAGCTTGCATGTTTGCTTGTTGACTTTGATTCATTTTCATGTAAAAGAAAATAGCAACCGAAGCTAAAATTGGAAATAAACTAATATGATCTCCATAAAATGGAATTTTAAATGGAAGTTTAGCAATAACATCATAAGATGATAAATCGTTAGTCCATAAAAAAGCTTTTTGTCTAAAGTCTATATTTGTTGGGAAAAACTTAAATAAGGCAAAGAAAACAGGCATCTGTAAAAGAGCTGGTATACATCCTGACATCATACTTACACCCGCTTTTCGTTGAACAGCCATAATTTCTTGCTGACGCTTCATGGTGTTTTCAGATCCTGGGTATTTTTTGTTGATTTCTTCCATTTCTGGACGAATCACTTTCATCTTTGCACTTGATAAGTACGACTTATATAACACAGGAGATAATATGATTCGAACTACAATAGTCATTAAAATAATGATTAAACCATAGTTGCCAAAAATCCCTTTAAGTACATTAAATACTGGGTAAAAAACAGTTCTGTTTAAAAATCCAAAAATACCCCATCCTAAATCAGAGATTTCTTTCAGATCAGTTCCCTCATATGATTTTAATAAATTATAATCTGTTGGTCCATAAAACCATTCCATGTTATAATTTAACTCACCATTTTCTAATGCTAAAGGAGCAGAAAGCTCATATGTTTTTAAATATACACTATCTACATCTTCACCAGCAAAATCAACTGATTTTAGTTTAGCATCATTTAAAGCTGTTTTAGAAGATAAAATAGAAGAGAAGAAATGTTGTTTAAATGCTACCCAAGTAACATCATTTGCAATTTCATCGTCATTCATCTGTAAATATTCAACATCTCCATCAGCTTTGTAGTAGTAGTACGAGTACATGTTTTCTGTACGCATACTTTTTTCATGTCTGTAAGCTTTAAGTTTCCAATCTAAATTAATTTGCTGACTGCTGTTAATTACATTATTTAAACCTTGAGAACGAATTGCAAACCCTACACGATAATCATTAGGTTTAATTTCATATCTGTATTCTAAAAATTTATTATCAGAAACTTTCAATTTCATAGAAAGTACTGAGTTTTCTCCATTTTTAGTTAACGATGGTTCAAAAAATAAATCTTTCGTATTTAATATTCTATTATCAGTTGTACCAAAATTAATATTAAATGATGCGTTTTTGTCTTTAATTAAGTAAACAGGAAGAGAATCGTACGTTTTATAGTTCTTTAATTCCGCTTTCGTAATTTGACCACCTTTATTGTTAATGTATAATTTAACTAAGTCGTTTTCAATTACAGTTTCTCCTTCAGTACCGTTGATTCCACTTTGAGCAAAAGCACCTAATTTATTCTGAAAAGCAATTTGCTTTAAAGAGTCATTTTCAAAGGTAGTGTTGTTTACTAGCTTGTTGGTGTTGGAAATACTATCGGTAACTTGCGTTGTGGTAGTAGCTTGTTGGTTTTCTTCTTTAGGTTTGTTGGTATTCATGTACCAAATTAAAATTCCCCCTAGTAAAATCATTCCTATGAAGGAATTGACATCAAATTTTTTTTCTTCCATTGATTTGTGTTAAGTGTCAGTTTGTCACATTCTCAAAAAAACTGATTGAGAAAAACGCGACAAAAGTAGCAAAATTAGCCTTAAAATAAGATGTTTTACTTATTTTAATTTTATACTTATATGTAGGTCAAAGAGTATTCCATTTTGTATTTTCGTGTATCAATAAAAATAATATAATGTCAAAAAAATATACCATTCAAAACAGTCCGTTTGTGGTGCCAACTACAGATGGTAAATTAATTGAAGAACATTTTGGAAATGCAACTGATAAAAACCCTAATATAAGCATAGCACATATGGTTGCTCCTGCGGGGTGGAGTGAGCCTTTTCAAACTCCAGAGTTTGATGAATATACTTACATAATAAAAGGAAAAAAACAATTTATTATTGATGGTGATACGGTTGTTTTATCAGCAGGAGAATCAATAAAAATAGAAAAAAATGTACGTGTACAGTATTCTAATCCTTTTGATGAACCTTGTGAGTATTTAGCTGTATGTTTACCTGCTTTTTCTATGGATTTGGTAAATAGAGAGCAGTTATAGTGTTGCAATAGTTAATAGCATACCTAATATAATTGCTGTAAATTTTTTAAGATTAAACTTGTGGTTTTCTGAACTTTCAAACAAAATAATTGTTGAAATGTGTAAGAATACTCCAATAATTAAGGCTGTTACATAATTATGGTTTTTGGTAAACCAAGTAACGGTATCTGCCAAATAAAAGCCTAATGGACTCATCAATGCAAAAGCTATCATAAAAGTTATGGTTGTTTTTTTACTGTATTTAGCATTGATAAAAAATGATGTTAAAACAATGGCAATTGGAATTTTATGAACCACAACTGCCCAAAGCAGGTTAGAAGTTGCTCCATGAATAGGTAATCCTTCTGAAAATGCATGTATGCTTAAGCTAAAGAATAATAACCAAGGAAACTTTTTAGGACTGCCATGCAAGTGTATATGACCGTGTTCAGCACCTTTAGAGAAAGACTCTAAAATTGATTGAATTATAATTCCTACCAAAATTAAAACACCAATGGTTTTAGTGTTTGGTTCGTGTTGATATACATCTGGTAATAAATGTAATACTGTTACAGATAATAAATACGCCCCACTAAACGATAGCAATAATCGCGTAAATATAGTACTTGGTTTAATCCATAATACTGATAAGCTGCCAATTAAAACTGCAGCAATTAAAAGAAGGTAACTTATCATTGTGCAATTAAAATTAAACGATTAGATTCTTGTGCGTCAAATTCATTAAGATGATAATCACCAAAAGTATGTACAATTTTTAATCCTACTTCCTCAAAATATTGATGTAAGGTGGTTTTATCTAAGAATTTAACTTTTTCGGTGTATGAATGATCTTCATTATCAGCTTTGAAACGTATGTGTTTTTGGATAAACCCATCTTTAATTTCTCTTGAAATATGAAATGTAATACCGTCTATTTCTTTTGTTTCAGATGAAACTAACGTATTTTTAGTTTTTATAACATTTAAAAAGTCTAAAACTAAATACCCATTCTTTTTCAACCCTTTTTTCATACCTTTTAGCACCATTAAGTCGTCTTGTTTGTCATCAAAATAACCAAAACTAGTGAAAAGGTTAAAAACAGCGTCATAGGTATTTTCTAAAGGATTTCTCATATCCCAAACTTCAAAAGAAAGTGTTTCGTTTTCATACTTTTTTGCGTGCGCAATACTGTTTTCACTTAAATCTCCTCCCGTAACCTGATAACCTAGAGAGTTTAAGTAAATAGCATGCCTACCTTTTCCGCAAGGTAAATCGGCAATATGTGCTGTTTTTGGCAACTTTAAAAAAGAAACCAAGTTTTGCATAAATAATTGCGCATCGGCATCATTTCTATGCTTATATAAAATGTGGTAGTATGGTGTATTAAACCATGAAGTAAACCAGTCTGTTGTTTTCATACGTACTAATTGACGGCAAAAGTACCAAAAACTTACAGTTTTTTAAACACCAAATGATTTATTGATTTATAATTGATTTTAAATGTATTTTTGTAACCTTAAATGTATTTAATGGATAAAGATTTTAAAATGGTGGCTACCACCATAGCAGGCTTAGAAGGTGTTTTAGCTGATGAACTACGTAAACTAGGAGCTAGAGAGGTAAAAGAGGGGGTAAGAAGCGTTGAGTTTAGAGGTGATAAAGGTTTTTTATACAAAGCTAATATAGCGTTGCGTACTGCTATCAGAATTTTAAAACCTATAAAACGTAGCAAAATTTTTGATGAAGAAGATTTATATGAAGCTATTCAACGTGTAAAATGGGATCGATTTTTAGATGTTGATGGTACTTTTGCTATTGATGCGGTAGTTAATTCTAGAAACTTTACCACAAACTCGCATTATATCGCTTTAAAATCTAAAGATGCTATTGCAGATTATTTTACACATAAGTTTAATAAAAGACCCAATGTAGATTTAAAATATCCTGATGTAAAAGTACATGTGCATATTCATAAAGAGTGGTTAACTATATCATTAGATAGTTCAGGCCAATCATTGCATAAAAGAGGGTATAGAAGCGCTACCAATATAGCTCCAATTAATGAAGTTTTAGCGGCTGGATTAATTTTATTATCTGGTTACAAAGGTGATGAAAACTTTATAGATCCAATGTGTGGTTCTGGTACAATTTTAATTGAAGCAGCCATGATAGCTAATAATATTCCGGCCAATATTAATAGAAAGCATTTTGCTTTTGAAAATTGGAAAGATTATGACGAGGATTTATATTTTATTATTCAAGATTCATTATTAAAGAAAATTAAAAGCTCTCATTTTAAAATAATGGGGTTTGATAAAGCGCCTTCGGCTGTTAAAAAAGCAAGACAAAATATCATCAATGCTAATTTAGAAGAATTTATTGGTGTGCATCATGTTAATTTTTTCAACTCTAAAAAAGAAGTATTTGGTAGAACAACCATTTTGTTTAATCCACCTTATGGAGAACGATTAAATATTGATGTTAAAGAATTTTATAGGAGTATTGGAGATACGTTAAAACATAATTATAGTAATTCAACAGCATGGTTAATTACCTCTGATATACAAGCTTTAAAATTTGTAGGTTTAAGAACCTCAAGAAGAATACCAATTAAAAATGCTGATTTAGATTGTAGATTTGTAAAATACGAATTGTACGAAGGAAGTAAAAAAGCCAGTAAACAACCAAGTTTTGAATAAAATAATCCGCAGTAATTAACTGCGGATTTTCTTTTTTATAGGAATCCAGATTTCTTCTTCTGAATCTGCATCATTGTTTTTGTATTTATCACCCAAAATTTCAAAATGCGGTCTATTGTCTATAAGATATTCAGAGTTAGGAAGCCATTTTGTAAATATATCTTCAAAAATTTGAGTATTTTGACTAGAACCCTTGTAATTAAAAACAGCATAATCTCCTGCCTGTACTATTAATTGCCCACAATTTTTAGGTAAATTTTTTATTGAAGATACTTCTACACAAGCCCATTTTGTAAATTCAGTTGTTGGGCTAAAAGCTTTAAAATAGTTATCAGGATAAATTTGAAGTGATATTTTATCAGAATTACATTTGTTTTCAACTTTAATTATTTTTGGACCAAATTGTCCCCATAATTGCGCTGTTTTATTATTTAAAACACTCATTTTTGTTGAAATTCCAACTAAAGTCTTACTTTTAAGATGACATATTTTTGGAGATAATTTATACATGTTAATTTGTTTTTTGCATGTTTTTAATTTGTTTTAATACCATTTTTTTGGGTAAAAACTTTATGAAAGCCATCATTATTTTTTGAGAAAAGGTTAAACCAGAAATAATGTCTAATTTACCTTTTAACATAGCATTATAACCAGCTTTAGCAACTTGATGCGCATTAGCAGTTTGTTTAAACATTGATGTCTTATCCATACCGGAAATTTTTCCAAAATCTGTTTCAGTAGCACCAGGCATAAGATTGGAAACGGTAATATTGGTATTACTTAATTCTTCAGCAATTGCATTACTAAAAGATGTTACGTAGGCTTTAGTAGCAAAGTATACCGCTTGTAATGGTCCAGGCATTAAACTTGCTGTTGATGAAACGTTTAAAATTTTACCATCGTTATTTTTAATAAAATCTTTTAAAAAATGGTGAGTTAAGGCAGTTAAAGCAGTTATGTTTAATTGAATCATATTTAAATCACTCTCTAAATTACGTTCATTAAATTGTCCAACTCCACCAAATCCAGCATTGTTTATTAAATAATCAATTTTAATATTATTTTCATTAATTTCTTTATATATCTCTAAAGTTGCATTGGGTAGTATTAAATCTTTTTGAATAACATAAACATTACAGTTGTATTCTTTTTCTAATGTTATTTTTAGTTTGTTTAATTTATCGATACTTCTGGCAACTATCACTAAATTTCCCCCATTTGCAGCATGAATTTTAGCAAATTCTTTACCAATTCCACTACTAGCTCCTGTTATTAAGGCTGTTTTTTTCATTATATAAGACCGTATTTTTGTATTAAAAATTGTTGATAATTAGTTGTTTTTTCTAGATTACCTTTTAATAAATCTGAAGCAATAGCATCTAATATATGCACTACCAATTGTGCTTCTAATTCAGGTTGCTTGTAATTTAATTGGGTAAATGTGATTGTAAGTTTAGATAGTAAAGCATCAGTTTTATTCTTAGAATCGTAATTATCTTCCCATTTTAATTTAAACTGAAGTCTCCAATAGTTATATGAAGACTTTTCTATAGCAAAAGGAAGTTTAAGTGTTTCTAATAATACTCTTTTAGGATCTTTAAGTTCAAAAATAGGAGCGAATAATTCGTTTATTTTTATTTCTATATCTCCAATAATGGCTTTTAATAACCCTTTTTTACTTCCAAAATGTCTAAATATTAACCCCTCTGATACTTGTGCTTGTTTGGCAATTTTACTTGTTGATGTTGCGTTAAAGCCTTCTTGGGCAAATAATTCTAGAGCAGTATCTACTAATAATTCTTTTTTTGTCATTTAATAGTGAGTAATCACTTACAAATATACGTTGTTTTTATATATAACCAAAAAAACTCATTGTTAAGAAGTTAACAATGAGTTTTTAAGTTTTGATACGATTTAGTGATTTATTTATTTTTAATTAAATATTTACTAAAACTATCTCCGTTTATTTTGGTGTATTTAGAATCAATTTCATAAGCAACATCCATGTTTTGAATATCAAATTCTCCTCGTACTTTGGTGTACTTAATATTTAAATCTTCTTTAAATTTAGTGTTATTAAAAGAAACTCCGTTGTTAAACTCTGCGTATTTAAAAATAGCAGAATCACTAAAAATAGCGTTAGCAAAGCTTACAAACCTATCAAACTTACTATATTTAAAAGTTGATGGTTCTTTAAAAATTACATTTTCAAAACTACTATTTCTCTCAAATTTAGCATATTTAAAGGTACTATCATCTTTAAATTTTGCATTGCTATAATCAGCATTTTTTTCAAATACAGAGTATTTAAACATTGATTTTCTTTCAAACGTACAATTGGTAAAGCTTACATCTTCTTCAAAATTAGCAATAAACGTATATCCACTTGTTTCGTCAGGTATGTAAGCTAGCACATCATCTTTAAAAATACAATTCTTAAAAATTAATTTTCCTGTTATTTGTTTTTCAACAGTATTAGATCCTCCGTTATTCCACCATTTTTTTCTTTTTGGTAATTTAGCAATAGCTTCATTCATGTAGGTGAGGTCTAAGATACCATCAATAGTAGCATTGGTTACTTGTACATCTATACCAGCTTTAACATCTTTTAAAATTTTAGTGGCAGATACTGTTTTTTGAGCAAAAGTTTGAAAGCTTACAAAACAAATAGCTAATGTTGTTATAATATGTTTCATTGGTTTATGAGTTTTACATTTATAATAAAGACATTATTCTTTTTGATTTGTGACACTACTTCAAAAAAAAAGCGTTCGAGTTATCGAACGCTTTTTTATTTTATGCTGTCCCGTCCTAAAATAAGTTTACACCAATAAGACTTATTTTATGAATAACAGTTTACGCAAGAAAAAG